>JAAZAD010000314.1 GCA_012514505.1 Rhodococcus sp. (in: high G+C Gram-positive bacteria)
CGCAATCGCACTGTTGGCAGTACCTGGGTTAGCCGCATGCAGTGCTGAGCCCGCGCCTGTCTCCGATCGCTCACTCACCGAGATGTGTGAACGCCCAGAACAGTTTCTAGTGGAGGTGTGGCACTTCGACGAATCTGTCGTTGGCAAACCGCAGCCAACGACAGATGAGAACTACGACGGCACGATCGGCTCTTCTGGCGGGTGCCGATTCGAAGTAGACGGTGCTCGCATCGCATCGGTGTCCGTCTTGAGAGATGTCCCAGGGTTCCTCGAGCCCCCTCCTAGCGCAGACAAGATCCACATCGGACAGCACACTGTGGAGGCATGGGTTTCGGGTCCTGTCTCCTTGCAGTTCAAAACCGTGAACGGTGGCTGGCGTGGATCGTTCGGCCTGACTGTGCCCAACGATCTCGCCACCCGAGAACCCGTCACCACAGACGAGCAGATGCAAGCTACCGCCACCGAACTTGTGGAGATCCTGGCCGAATTCAAAGGCCCGGACCATACCCCCACCCCGTACTAATGGCCAGGCTGATGTCGCGATTGCCTGGCGTCGCAGTTGTCACCACTCTGGCCGTTGCGGTTCTAGCCGGATGCGCGACCGACCCACCGGAACTATCGGGCCACTCCCTCGCCGAATTCTGCGAACGACCCGAACAGTTCCTGACGGACGTCTGGCACTTCCCCAAGCCCGTCACCGGCGAACCCACCTTCACGGACAAGGACCACCCCGGCAAGGTCGGTTACGGGAGTGGATGCGCCTTCGCCGCTAACGGCGATCGGATCGCCACACTAGGGCTGATCAGAGAAGTTCGCGGAATCGGCGAACCACCCAACGATGCAGATTCGATTTACCTCGACGATCAGACCGTGAAGACTTGGGCCGTCGACAGCGCAACATTGTCGTTCGAAACAGCCATGGGAGGCTGGCAGGCGACAATCACGGTGACGTCGGGAGCCGATCTCGATACCCGCGAGCCCGCTGCCACCGATACCCAGATGAACGCCACCGCACACGAGCTCATCGACATTCTCGCCGAGTTCAAAGGCCCTGACCGTACGCCTAGGGCGTGTCTCCTATAGCTAATCGGTGACCCACTGGATGGGGCGAGTAAGTGGGTGTGGGGGAGCCCGGGTCCTGCTTCTATGCGAAGTGCGGATAATAGGACAGTGCTCAACGCTGATGACAGGATCACCTGGGGGCCTAAGCGCATCGCGGTAGCTGGAGTCTCTGGCTCGGGAAAGACGACCTTGTGCGATGAGCTGGCAGAAGTCCTGCGTTGCGAGCGCGTCGAGTTGGACAGTCTCTACCACGGCCCAAACTGGACCCGGCGAGAGACTTTTCTCGAAGACGTAGAGGACTTGATCTCGACACCTTGCTGGGTTGTTGAATTGCAGTACCGCGAAGCGCGGCCCCTTATCGTCTCCCGAGCTGACACCATCCTGTGGCTGGACTACCCGACAAGGATCCAGATGGCCCGCCTCATCCGTCGGACGGTCCGCCGACGCTTGCAGCGCGAGCAACTTTGGAACGGGAACTACGAGCCGCCGCTATGGAAAACCCTCATCGACGAGGACCACATTCTGCGATGGGGCTGGCACACGCGGAAGAAGCTCAAGCCAGTGATACCGACGTTGGAGGGCCGGTTTCCCGGGCTACACGTTGTCCATCTGACGCATCCGTCACAGACCTCACAGTGGGTCCGCGCCCTGGCGAGAAGCTAGGGCGTCTCTCCTAAATGGCGTAGCCAGGTCAGGATGGCGCAGAGGGTGACGGCGGCGCGGTAGGTGATCGCGAGTTTGTCGTAGCGGGTGGCCAGGGCGCGCCACTGCTTGGCCAGAGCGAAGGAGCGCTCAACGACGTTTCGCCCTCTGTAGAGGTCAACGTCGAGTTTCGGCGGCCGGCCGCCGCGTCTTCCCCGCCGGGCGCGGGCGTCAATGGTGTCACTCTTCTCTGGGATCACGGCGGCGATATCGCGGCTGCGGAGCTGGCGGCGGATCGTGCCGGACGAGTACGCCTTGTCTGCGATCACCGCGTCCGGGCGGGTGCGAGGCCGGCCACGGCCAAGGCGCGGTACATGGATGTCGGCCAGTACTTCAGCGAGCATCGCACCATCATTGCGCTGCCCGCCGGTGACCACATTCGCCAGCGGCCGGCCGCGGCCGTCGACGGCACTGTGGATTTTGGTCGTCAGCCCTCCTCGCGAGCGACCAATGCCGTGACCTGCGGGTTCACAGTCCCGGAAGGATCGGTTCTTGTGATTCGACCTGGCCCCCTGTGTCCTGATCAGGGCGGGTGGTGTTCGTGCCGTGCTGATGAGCACGGCAGATCGTCGCATCGACCGAAACGTTCCAGTCGATCTTTCCGGCCGCATCGGCATCGGCCAGGATCACGTGCAAGATACGATCCCAGGTCCCGTCCCGTGCGTAGCGGGCGTGGCGCTTCCACACCGTCTGCCACGCCCCGTATTCGTCGCGGGGCAGATCCCGCCACGGGATCCCTGCTCGGTAGCGGTAGATGATCGCCTCGACGATCTTGCGGTTGTCTCGAAACGGATGCCCCTGCCGCCCTGCATTCGAGGGCAGCAGGGGCTCGATCCGCTCCCACTGCTCGTCGGTGAACTGGCGGAACCGTGACTTCGTCTGTCCCATACGGCCACGGTCTCGCGAGTCACCGCCGAGCTATGGGAGACACGCCTTAACGAGTACTGATGTCGCGCCTGTCTTGCGCGGCCATCGCCGGCGCTCTGTCGGTACCGGTTCTAGCCGGATGCGGAGCGGACCCGGCACCGTTGTCGGATCACTCCCTGACCGAACTATGCCAACAGCCGGAACAGTTGTTGGCTGACGTCTGGAATCTCCCCGAACCCGTTGTCGGCACAGCAAAAGTTCCCAACTCAGACCACATCGACAGAATTGGAGCCGGAGGTCATTGCACCTTCGACGCCAACGGAGCGAGTGTCGCCTCACTTTCGTTGATCCGTGATACCCCCGGTTTCGGAGACCCACCCAACGATGCGCATGCGATCTCCGTGGGTGAACATACCGTCAAGACCTGGGCAATCCATAGCATCCGACTGACCTTCGAGGCGGTAATAGGCGGCTGGGAGGCAAGCATCACCCTGACTCCGGGGGCCGACCTCCATACGGGCAAGCCGGCCGCCACCGATGACCAGATGAAAGCCACCGCAAACAAACTTGTCGACATACTCGCCGAGTTCAAAGGTCCCGACTTCACCCCGACACCACACTGATAGCCCGGTCGATTCCGTCATTACCCCATCATCGGGTGAGCCCGTTTTACCTGCATTTATTTACACATACAGTCTTGAGTGAGACTATATATGCATGGGTGAGATGACCACTGCCGAGGCGAGCGCACTGCTCGGCGTCAGCACACGGCAGACAGCCCGGATCGTCGCGTCCGGGGAAATAGCGGTGAAGCGCCGCGCTGGGAGTGCGCTGCTGCTCGACTCGGAGTCGGTTCAGAGGGCAGCCCAAATCTCTCGGGCACCGGGCCGCGTATGGTCCGAACCAGTGGCCTGGGCCGCATTCACCTTGCTTTCAGGGGGAGACGCAAGTTGGTTGGCGGCGTCGCAGCGCACGCGACTGCGCCACAAATTACGGAACACGACCGCCGATGAGGTGGCGGCCCTGGGACGGCATCGCGCGCGGGTCCATCGGTTTCGCGTCCACACCTCGGCAATTGCAAAGGTCGAAGAGCAACTGATAGTGACCGGCGATTCCGCGCTCAGCAATCCGACACTGGCGTCGCGTTTCGGTTTGACCGCGGGCCGCGACCGAGTCGACGGCTATACGACAGATGCGGAGTTGAAGTGGCTGGTCGACACCTTCGGATTGGTTGCGGACCCTTGCGGCAACGCGACAGTCCGGGTCGTGCGCCACACCGACGCCTTCGGGAATGGACACACGCCGCTCGCCGCGATAGCCACGGACGTGATGGATTCCTTATCCACCCGGGAGCGCAGTGCGGGCCGACGAGTCCTCCAGGAATTGTTGGATGCCCGATAGGCGGTCGACATGGCGGATCTCCGCTCCGGCGGGAGGATGGGGTCCACCATGGCCGCAAGTAGCCGAACTCACGCGAGCGGTTCCACCTGACCACTAGACCCTCGTCGTTGGGCTGATGGTGCAGCTACATGCGCTGTACGCCCGCCTACCGGCCATCCGTCCGACCGTCGATGTGGACATGATTCTTCACATCGAGACGGGTGCAACCACTTTCAAGAGCGTTCGTCATGCACTCGAAGACATCGGCTACGAGTTGCAATTACCGCTGGGGAAACATGCACCTGTTCACCGCTTCACCAGACAGGGTGAACAGGTCGACGTCATGGTCGCGGACAACCTTGCGCCTGCCTATCGTCCAACCGTGTTGGGACGGCCAGTCTTCGCCGTGCCGGCTGGTACGTCGGCCCTTCGAAAAACGGTGAACTGTTCGCTCGAGCGGAACGATCCGGCGGAGCCCCTGACCCTCAGCATCCCAGATGCACTCGGCGCACTTGTGCTCAAAGGAGCCGCCTACAGAGAGGATCCACGCGACCGCAGTCGACACCTCGACGACGCGGCGATTCTTGCCTGCGCGCTGACCGATCCACACGAAGATGTCCTGCGACTCAGGGGGCATGATCGAGGACGAATCCTCCTCCTGGCCGAGGCACTGACAGACACGAATCACCGATCTTGGCTACAGATGCCCGACGAGATGGCACAGCACGGACGCGACACCCTCCGACTACTGACTCGAAACCCGCAGACGACTACCCGGCCGCGCCAACTCGGCCGACGTGCCACAGACAACTGAATCCACATTCCCGTTCACGCAAAATGCGGTGCGCCCGAGAGTTCTCGGACGCACCGCGCTACTGCTGCCCAATCAGCCGGTGACCTCGATGATGTTCGCCTGAAACTTGGGAACGGTGGTGGAACCACCCATTGTCGTGCTGTAGGTCAGCGAGCCGACCACCTCGACGTACATCGTCACGAAGTCTTCCGCGACCACGTTGGCCAGCACATCGGGCGCACCCGTCACCATGGTGTTCTGGTCGTAGTTGTACGACTGCCCCTGTGGGTTGGCGGCAGTGTTCGCCCGGAAGGCATCCGGACCCGTACCCGAATCGAACTGGGTGACAACCCCGTAGACCACCAGCTTCCGGCCGGCTGCCGCATCGGGGTTCCTCATCAGCAGGGCAAAGTCCCGATCCCCGATCTGCTCATACGTCGCGGGGTCCAACCTTGCCGCTTCCTCCGCAGCGGCCTGCGCGCGCGCTTCCTCCTGAGCCAACCGTCGCCGCTCTTCCGCCGCCGCGCGAGCTTCGCTCTGCTCTCTGAACTCCGCCGCGGACATGGTGGTCGTCATCGCGGTCGTCGAACTTGCCGTGCTGCTGCGCGCGTCCCCTCCGGTCGCGACCTCGCCCGCCGTGTTCGCCCCCGCGGCGCCTATGGCCACCACGGCCACGGCGCCGACCACCCACGGCCACTTCTTCGACTTCTTCTTCCCCGACTGATTGGGGTCGATCGGCGGATACTGCCCTCCGCCAGGGGGATACGGGTTGACCATGATGAATCCCTTCTAGAATCCGGCGTTGCAGTTGACGACGGCGTACTGGCCTGTGGCGGTCTGCTCGTCCTCGACCTCGCCGTCGACGATCACGCGGCAGGTCACGGACGTGCCGTCGGTCTGCGCACCGACACCGGCGATCACGAACGTCGACGGGTTCTCGACGGTCAGCGACCACGGTGCGGATACGTTCTGCTTCTGCTGAATGGCGCTGTTCTCGTCGAACCAGGTCACCGAGTTGAGCGATCCCGAATCCGAGATCACCTCGTACTGAATCGACTTGCCGTCACCGGCACTCGGCGCCGGGGCCAGCGGCGGGATCACCGGCTGTTCGGCTTCCGGCTGCGGGGCCGGTGCCTGGCCCTGCTCGGCCGCAGGCGCCGGGGCGTCCGCGGTGGTCGATTCGTCACCCGTCGAGCCGTTGGAGGCAATGGACGCGATGGCGATCACGCCGACGATGCCGCCGACGATCCACGGCCACTTCTTCGACTTCTTCTTGGGCGGCGTGGGCGGAACCGGCTGCTGCGGGTAACCGCCGTCGGGCTGTGTCATGGAACTGCTCCTTGCGTATGTGATGTGGTGATCGGCGGCGCGAATCAGGAACCGAAGATGGACGGCACCGGAGGCGGCGGCTGCATCACCCAGGTGCCGCACCGACGCGATTCGAACGCCGCGTCTCCGGGCATGATCTGGACGGTCTGGGGCCCGCTGGAGAAGTCGTTGGCGATGATGTCTTCGAACTCGCCACTGAAGCCGGACTGCCGCTCCCAGTAGCAGTCCTCGGTGTTGCCGGTGTGGTAGATGCCGGGGTAGATGTCGATGCCGACGCGGTACTGGCCTTCTCCGAACGAGGTGGCCGGCGCCGCGCTGGCCACGCCCGCGCCGAGTCCGCTGCCGACCGCGACGAGAACGGCCGCGCTGGTGATGATGTGCCTGATCATGGAATGCTCCTGAGCTGGATCGAATGGTTCGGTTGGTGCGTTGGGAAGAAGCTTGGACGCCGATTGGCACGAAAGAAACGATTCGCCCGATAACCGGGGTTATCAACAGTCACCCGGCCACCCCATCTGATAGGGCTCTACCGTCGCCCCCATGAGTAATGGCGAGAAACTGGGCGAGCCGCCGCATGACCCCACCACCGGGCTTCTAAGTTGTGATGGTGGAAAGGTGCACGGAATGAGCGATTCGCACGGATTGTCCGAGGACGACTGGGAGCACCTGGCTCTCGACACCCTCGGTGAGCTGGCCTGGAAGCCGCTACACGGGACGGCCATCGCACCCGGGACCGGCGAGCGCGATTCCTGGGACGAACTCGTGATCGCCGCACGGCTGCGGTCGGCGATCGCCCAGCTCAATCCCGAACTGCCGCCGCACGTGGTGGACGAAGCCGTCACCCATGTCGTTACCGCCGGATCCACCAACGCGATCACCGAGAACGAGGTGATCCACGCGTACCTCACCACCGGTCTGCGGAAGATCAGCTACGTCGACGATTCCGGGGTGGAAATCACCCCGACGATCCGCCTGGTGTCCGGCGAGGCCGACGACAACGACTGGCTGGCCGTCAACCAGGTGACGTTGGTGCAGGGCGACTACCGCCGCCGCTTCGACATCGTGCTGTACCTCAACGGCATGCCCGTCAGCATCGTCGAACTCAAACGCGGCGGCAGTGCTCACACCAGCCTCGCCGGGGCGCATGCCCAACTCGAAACGTATGTGCGCGAGTTCCCGCTGGCCTTCCGATTCGCGGTGTTCAATCTCGTCTCCGACGGCATCACCACCAGCTACGGCACCCCCTTCACCGCGTTCAACCACTTCGCACCCTGGAATGTGGACGACGATGGCAAGCCCGTCAGCCACTACGAGAGCGATACCACGTCTTTGGGCTTGGCCCTGCACGGCCTCTACACGCAGGGACGATTCCTCTTGCTGCTGCGCGGCTTCACCGCGTTCGACAAGGACGAACGCGGCCTCGTGAAGCGAATCGCCAAGCCGCACCAATACTTCGCCGTCGCCAAGGCGGTGTGGTCGACTGTGCATGCGGTGGAAAGTCACGGCAAGGCCGGCGTCGTCTGGCACACCCAGGGTTCAGGCAAGTCCATGGAGATGGAGCTGTACGCCAACCAGGTGATCCGACACCAGAGCCTGGCGAATCCGACGATCGTCGTAGTCACCGACCGCACCGAACTCGACGGCCAGCTGTACGAGACGTTCGCGCGGTCGCAGCTTCTGCCCGAGCAGCCCCAGCAGATCCGTAAGCGTGAAGAACTGCGGCAAGAACTGTCCGGGCGCAACACTGGTGGCATCTACTTCACCACGTTGCAGAAGTTCGGGAAAACGAAGGAAGAGAAGGACTCCGGCGAAAGCCACCCACTACTGTCGTCGCGCCGCAACATCATCGTGGTGGTCGACGAAGCCCACCGCAGCCACTACGACAACCTCGACGGGTACGCCCGACACCTCCGCGACGCGCTGCCCAACGCAACGCTCATCGCGTTCACGGGGACACCGATTTCCACGGACGAACGCGACACCCGCGCCGTATTCGGCGACTACATCGACATCTACGACCTCACCCGCGCCGTCGCCGACGGTGCCACGGTGCCGGTGCACTTCGAAAGTCGGCTCGTGGAGGTGTCGTTCACGCCCGACGTCACCCAGGAAGAACTCGATGCCGCAGCCGATGCGGCCACCCAAGGTCTCGACGACACCGACCGCGACCGCATCGAGAAGAGTGTCGCGGTGGTCAACGCCGTATACGGCGCACCCGCACGCCTGCGGCAGCTGGCCGAAGACATCGTCGATCACTGGGAAAAGCGCAGGAAGGCGATGAGCACCTTCGTCTCCTCCGACGACAACCCGACCGCACCCGGGAAGGCGATGGTCGTGGGCGCCACCCGTGAGATCTGCGCAAACCTCTACGCGGAGATCGTGAAACTACGACCCGAATGGCACTCCGACGACCTCGCCGCCGGACGCATCAAGGTGGTCTATTCGGGCAACGCAACGGACACGCCACCCATCAGTGAGCACGTGCGGCGAGATTCGGCCAACGCCACGATCAAGAAGCGGCTCAAGAACATCGACGACGAGCTGGAAATCGTCATCGTCAAAGACATGATGCTCACCGGGTACGACTCACCCCCGCTGCACACCATGTACCTGGACCGCCCCCTCAAGGGCGCCCTGCTGATGCAGGCACTCGCCCGCGTCAACCGCACATTCCGGAGCAAACAGGACGGCCTGCTGGTCGCCTACGCTCCGATCGTCGACAACCTCGCCGAGGCTCTCGCCGAATACACCGAATCCGATCAGGCATCCAAGCCGCTCGGCCGCGACATCGACGCCGCCGTCGACGCCGCCAAAGATCTGATCACTCTGATCGAGAACCTGCTGCACGGATTCGACTGGCGAGCCGAGCTGAAATCCACCGGCCCGGACGCATACTTCCGAGCCGCACAGGCCACGATCAACTATTTGCGGGATCCGCGTCTCCCGGAAAATCAGGTCGGCGAGGGCGAAGAAACGCTTACCGACCGCTTCCGGAAATTTGCCTCGCAGCTCTCGCGCACGTGGGCAATCTGCGGAAACCGCGAGGAACTTCGGGAGTACGCACCCGTAGCCAGGTTCTTCGAAGAAATGCGCGTCTACATGGCGAAGTGGGATGCCCAGGCCCGCCAGGCCAACGGCGAAGCGATTCCCGAAGACATCAAACGTGCCCTGCGCCAATTGATGGCGGCCTCCGTCGAGTCCGGCAAGGTCTTGGACATCTACGACGCCGCCGGCATGCCGCGTCCCGAACTCCGCGACATCAACGTCGACTTCATCAACAAGACCAAAGAGGCGAAGAACCCCAACCTCGCGATCGAGGCCCTGCGACGCCTCATCGACGAAGAGTCCCGCAAGGCCGTCAAGCACAACGTCATACGCCAGCGCGCATTCTCCGAGAAGTTGCAGGACCTGATGGTGAAATACACCAACAGCCAACTCACCTCGGCGGAAGTCATTGCCGCGCTCGTCGAAGTGGCCCAAGAAGTGGTGGCCGAATCCGACCGCGGCAAGAACTTCACTCCCCCGCTGTCCGATGACGAACTCGCCTTCTACGACGCCGTGTCCCAGAACGAGTCGGCTGTCGAGGAACAGGGCGACACCAAGCTCGCGGCGATCGCCCGCGACCTCGTTGCCGTCATGCGCCGCGACGTCCGCACCGACTGGACCGTCCGTGAGGACGTCAAGGCGCGCCTGCGCTCACAGATCAAACGGCTACTCGCGAAGCACGGTTACCCGCCGGACAAGCAGCCCGCCGCCGTCAAGCTCATCATCGAGCAAATGGAAGTACTGGCACCGACGATGGCTGCGTAGCGGAAAAAGCGCCGGTGGCCGAACGTGCAGAAGAGGGCATTACAGAGAACAGCACACATCAGGTTTCTCCTGGATCGGGCCGGCCCCGGGTCGGGGCTACCGTCCGCACCCCTTGGCACTGACGCATCCGGAATAAACGCGGCACCCACACCGCTGGAACCCCAGGTGACCCGAGCTATTCCGATTCCGATGCTGATGGCCCTCGCACTGCTGTCCGCTACTGCCCCGCTTGCCACCGATATGTATCTGCCCGGGCTACCGGTACTCGGCGAGGATCTTGGCACGTCGACGCAGATGGTTCAGCTCACTCTCACCACGTTCATGCTCGGGCTCGGTGTCGGCCAGCTGATCGTCGGCCCACTCTCGGACGGCTGGGGGCGACGCAAATTACTGCTCGGCGGCGCAATCGCGTTCGCGGCCAGCGGCGTGCTGTCCGCACTCGCACCGTCGGTAGAGGCGCTGATCGGTGCCCGCCTGCTACAGGGCCTGAGCGGCGGTGCGGCGATCGTACTGGCCCGCGCTGTGATCGCCGACCGGGCGAAAGGCGATTCGGCCGCCAAACTGTTCTCGATCATGATGATCATCGGCGGCGTCGCACCGGTGGTCGCGCCACTTCTCGGCGGCGCCCTGCTCGGCCCGGTCGGCTGGCGCGGCATCTTCTGGGTGCTCACGGGCGCAGGGGTACTGATGGTCGTCGGCGTACTCACCCTGATTCCCGAGACCCTGCCCGCCGATCGACGGCACGGTGGCGGTTTGTCCGGTCTGGCCCGCAACATGAGGTACGTGATGGGCAACCGGCGCTACATCGGTTACTCCCTGACGTTCATGTTCGGCTTTGCCGCACTGTTCTCATACATCTCGGCGTCGCCGTTCGTGATTCAGGACGTGTTGGGTCTGACACCGGGCCAGTTCTCGATCGTATTCGGCGTGAACTCGATCGGTATCGTCGGCGGGAGCATCGTCAACACCAGGCTGATCGGCCGGTTTCACGCACGCCAGTTGCTGAAGTTCGGCGTCCTGATGCTCCTGACCGTCGGCGTGCTACTGGTGCTCGAAGTGACGATCGGGGGCACGAACCGGTGGGTGGTCCTGTCGTTGCTGTTCCTGGTAACCACCGCAATCGGATTCGTGATGGGAAACGCAACCGCGCTCGGCCAGTCGGAGGTCCCGCAAGCTGCCGGGACCGGTTCCGCCCTGATGGGCGCCGGTCAGTTCGGTCTGGCAGCCGTTGTTTCACCGCTCGTCGGCGGCTCGGCGACAGGCATGGCGACAAGCATTCTGGTGTGCGCCGCCATCGCCGCTACGGCCCTGCTGACGCTGACCAAGCCTGCGGCCTCGCGGCGGGATCTGCAGTACGTCGAATAACCGGTTGACCTATCGTGCAATTCTTGGCGCATGCCGAGTTCACTTGTGGAAGTACGTCGCCGCTACACCGAGGCGGAAGAGGTTGCGATCATCGATGCGGTGCACGATGCACTGGTAAGTGCATTCCGTATCCCACCGGAAGACAAGCACATTCGACTCGTCTCTCACGAACCACACCGGTTCACGCACTCACCCGGGTTGCCCCAGCCCGAGTTCTACACCCTGGTAACGATCGATTGCTTTGCAGGCCGATCGGTCGACGCAAAGCGGAATCTCTACACGGCGATCGTGGATCGACTTGCCGCACTCGGCATTCCGAAGGACCACGCGACGATCGTTCTCCGAGAGATCCCACTCGAGAACTGGGGAATCCGCGGCGGCCAAGCCGCTTGCGACATGGACCTGTGGTTCGACGTGAACGTCTAGTTCGCCGCCCGTAATCGGGGCGCTACGGTAGAACCCTTACGACGATGTAGGGGGAAATGTGAAGGACACCGTCAGATACGGGTTGCCGCCGGCGATCGTGTTCGGAGTGGGAATGGGTGTCACCGGGTACACCGGTATCTGGTGGGCGATGCTCTTCAGCGCCGTCCTCGGTGGTGTGATTTTCTACGTCCTTTACTCGATGCTGGATCGCAATCCGGCGGCCGAAGAGAGCGGCGACGTAGACCACGCCGCATAGATACGGCCCGGCCGCGAGACGAACTCGGGGCCGGGCCGTTTTCCTATCGTGGACTCAGACCCACTGCACGAGTTGCCAGACGAGTCCGTTGGGGTCTGCGAACTGGCAGTAACGCTCGCCCCACGGTTCGGTTTCGGGCTCGGTGATCACTGTGGCACCTGCCGCCGAGATGCGGTCGAATTCGGCGTCGAGGTCGTCGACGACGAATGCGATCAGCATCCCCTGGCCGGCGGCCCCGGCGATGGATTCCGGTTTGAAGGTCGCGAGTCCGGTGCGCAGGAAGACGACATTGAGTCCTGTGTCCGGGTGGGCGAGGGAGACGAATCCGTCGTCCGACATGACCTCGGTGAATCCGAAGTGCGTCTTGGCGAACTCGGCTGAGGCGTCGGTATCGGGAACATTGAGCGACAGGGCAGTACCGGTGATCTTGATGGCGGCCTCCAATTGTAGATAACCTTGTACAACGTATAAAGTATAACGTGGATGTCGACTTCCCGCTACAAGAAGGAACCCGCATGGCTCGTGAGCTGATCGATCTACTGTGGCGCGACCACCCCGACGCGCCGAAGGCGCGCGCCCGAGGCCCCCGAGCGAAGGTGACCACAATGCAGGCTGTGGAAGCGGCAATCACCCTGGCGGACACAGACGGGCTCGACGCCCTCACAGTGCGCAGACTGGCCGCCGACCTCGGCATTTCAGGGATGGCGCTGTACACGCACGTGGGCTCCCGCGACGACCTGCTGGTACTCATGGCCGACTCGGTACGCGGAGGTCAGGAGCGTAGACCGTACGACAGCGAGGACTGGCGCATGCGGGTGCGGCAGGTCGCAGAAACCGATCTCACCCTGTACGGCGCACATGCCTGGCTGCTGGACGTGACCGATCAACGCACCGCGATGGGACCCGGAACGATCGCGAAGTACGACCACGACCTGCACGCGTTCGACCACACCGCTCTGACCGATGTCGACCGGGACGCGGCGCTGACGTTCGTTGCCGACTTCACCCGCGCATCGGCGCAGGCACGTCGACCCGACCCGCATGCGGCAGACATGACAGAGGTCTGGTCGGCCTGGCAACCACGCCTCGCCGCCTACCTGGGCGAGGATTTCCCTCTTGCGCAGCGAGTCGGTTCCGCCGCCGGTGAGGCCATGAACACGTCGTACAGCCCGGAGGCAGCCTGGGAGTTCGGCCTCGCCCGTGTACTTGACGCACTGGAAGCCCTCATCGAGGTGTAGCAGATTGCTACACTTGGTTATGAGCGATGCCGCTTTCGCGCGAAGGAGCATGTCATGACGAACGTCGCAGACAGAGTGACCAGGTTCTCGTCGGATCTCGTGGATGCGGCCGCGAACGAGGGTGAACGCGAGAATCGATCCGCGCGCCAGCAACTCGAGCACTGGGCTCGGGTGGGTCGTGAGGTATCCGATCAGCGTCAAGTTGCGCGTCGCCGTGTCGAGGCTGCGCTCGCCGGGCGGATGCCGCTGAGCGAGTTGTCGGCCGAAGAAGGCGTGGTGTTCAACGCCGAGATCGCCGCCGCCCTGGAAGAGTCGCTGTCGACCGGCAACCACGTCGCCGATCGTGCGGCACAAGGCCGCGCATCGATCGTGCTCGACGAGCAGGGCCGCGTCGTCAAGCATCTGCCCGACGGCACCCAGATCGTGCTTTGAGGCGCCTCGATCTCGTCGTCGGACCTAACGGAGCCGGTAAATCGACATTCATCGAACAGCGCCTCACACCGCTCCTGCCAGACAGCGTCTTCGTCAACGCAGATGAAATCGCGAAAGTCCGATGGCCCGACAGCGCAGAAGCTCATTCCTACGAGGCCGCCCGGATAGCTGCAACCATCCGCGACGCACTGATCGATCAAGGTGAGTCGTTCATTGCTGAGACGGTGTTCTCGCACCCGTCGAAACTCGAGTTGCTAGACCATGCCCACCACGCCGGCTACGTCGTGGTGCTGCATGTGATGCTCGTGCCCGTCGACCTGACGGTCGCACGTGTCGCCGAGCGCATCATCGAGGGCGGCCATCGAGTACCAGAAGAGAAGATCCGCGGACGGTTCGCGCGGTTGTGGCCACTGGTCGCCGATGCCATCGCTCGAGCCGACCACGCGACGATCTACGACAACACTGCCGCCGATGTCACACGGATCGTTGCACGGTATGTCGAAGGTGATCAGATCGGCGTGTCCAACTTGCCCGCGTGGGCTCCAGCGGAACTGAAAGATCCAGACAGCACACCGAAGTGACGTGGAGTACGTTTACCGACCGTCACCGACGAGCGCCATCTGGTGACGCACCGCGGCCGCGACCAGTTCGCGCAGGTCCGAACGGTCTACGGCTTCAGGCTTCGCCAGCTTGAGGCTGCGCATCGAAAGTTTCCCTCCGGCCTGCGTGCCGCCCGAGGAAGGCAACAATCCATCGGGGTTCGGCAGCTCGCCGCCGTGATAGAAGCCGAGGGTGACGTGCTTCTTGAACGGCATGAAGTAGGCGAACTGTTCAGTGAATTTCTTGGGCCCGACTCCCCAGCCCACCGACCCCTGTTTCGGCCACACGACCTCCACTGTTTCGGGATACACCTCGAACACGAGTGCACGCACGGCCAGCGCGATCGCCTGCACCACGTCCGACGAGGCAGACATCGCCTCACGGAAGACGGCGTCGTCGTCTAGACCATCGTGGTTCACCACTCCAGCTGATTCGGCCATGTCACTCTCCTCCCACCACGTGTTGCTCGCTAGATCATCACACGAGTTCGATCTGGCAACGTGGTGGTGGCCAGCCCAACGCCGACGAATGTCACACCAGTTCGCGCGAGCTGAACATGTGTGACATTGGTCGGTGAACGGGCGCAGATGCAGCCGGGCAAGCGAAAACCCCCAGGCAGATGATTATCTGCCTGGGGGTTTCTACTGTGCGCCCGAAGGGATTCGAACCCCTAACCTCTTGATCCGTAGTCAAGTGCTCTATCCGTTGAGCTACGGGCGCGAGTCTTAAATTGTTACCGGCCAACTATCACCGGTGTGGCGGAGGCGAGAGGATTTGAACCTCCGGTCCCTCGTAAAAGGGACAACTCATTAGCAGTGAGTCCCATTCGGCCGCTCTGGCACGCCTCCCTGGGGTGGTTCCGATCCCTTCGGACCGCCGGTGCGAAAGATTACACACCTTTCCACCCCAATGGCAAAACGGGTGGTCACGGCGTTAACGAAGGTTGCTGTCGAACCAGTCGAAGATGCGGCGCTGCGCATCCAGGATCGCCTCGGCAAGAGTTTCGTCGCCACCGTCGCCCGGAACCTGCGGTGGTTCGTCCGCGCGGTGCGCGAGACCCGAGTAGCTCACGACGAGCGCCGCGACCTG
The DNA here is from genome assembly GCA_012514505.1 of Rhodococcus sp. (in: high G+C Gram-positive bacteria). Taxonomy (GTDB): domain Bacteria; phylum Actinomycetota; class Actinomycetes; order Mycobacteriales; family Mycobacteriaceae; genus Rhodococcus_F. The sequence continues at coordinate 15,350 of JAAZAD010000314.1, forward strand.
GGCTTTGCCGGCAGCCTCCCGCAACTGATCGACGTGTGACGGTGGGATCGCCGGATCGTCGTCGCCGTACAGTCCCAGCCACGGCACCTGCAGCGCCGGCGCGGCAAGCACCAGTGCGGTGGCGTCTTCTGCGATGGGTTCGACGATTCCCGGTGCCGCGACGCTCACCGCCGCCCCCAGCTGCCGCGTCGTGGCGACGAGGAAGGCCGCTGTCCCTGCGTCGTCGAAGCCGAGAACCCCGATGCAGTCCCCGTACACACCACGGCCCACCAGCCAATCGAAGGTGGCGTCGAAATCGGTGAACAGGTGGTCACCAAACACTTCGGCGGTGCTGTGCGCGGGCTCGCGATGGAACAGATGAGGCGCTACCGCCACCCACCCTTCGAGGGCCAACGAACGCATCAACTCCAAGAACGGCTCGGTGAAATCCCTGCTCTCGTGCAACACGACGATGCCGCCGCGCGCCGGACCCTCCGGTTCGATCACCGTGAGGGGCACGTGGCCAGGAGCGTCGTCCGACGCTTCGCCGACCGCACGCAACGGCGCACTGTCTTCGAAGATTCCCGACATATCACCACCTTTGCATGGACGGGCCGCGGGTGCATCCCCTTGCCGCACGCATCCCACGCCGCCTGCATCACATCCCGGAGCGCATAATCGGACGGTGACCACTCGGACCCGCGCAGACCTCGATTCGATCCCGGCGTACGTTCCCGGAAAGAACTTTCCCGGTGCGATCAAACTGGCCAGCAACGAGACCACGCCGTCCCCCCTGCCGGGTGTGCAGGAGGCGATCGCTGCCGCCGTCATCACGGCAAACCGGTACCCGGACAACGGATCGACTGCGCTGATCGACGCGTTGGCGCAACATCTGGGAGTTCCCCGCGAGCACATCGCAACAGGCTGCGGATCGGTGAGCTTGTGCCAGGAACTCGTGCAGGCCACCTGCCACGACGGCGACGAGGTCGTGTTCGCCTGGCGCTCGTTCGAGGCGTACCCCGTGGTGACCCGCGTCGCCGGGGCCGTCCCCGTGCAGGTCCCGTTGACCGCCAACTACGGGCACGACCTCGATGCGATGGTCGCGGCAATCACTGAACGCACCCGCCTGGTGTTCGTGTGCAATCCGAACAACCCCACCGGCCGGTCCCTGGGCCGCGACGAACTCGAGCGTTTCCTCGACGCCGTCCCAGATCGCGTGGTGGTGGCGCTGGACGAGGCGTACTTCGAATACAACCGCTCCGATGCGGACGGCATCACCCTGCTGGAGGGTCGCCCCAATGTGGTCGTTCTCCGCACGTTCTCGAAGGCGTACGGCCTGGCCGGCATCCGGGTCGGTTACGCGGTCGCCGACCCTGCGCTCATCACGGCGCTCGGCAAGGTCCACATTCCGTTCAGCGTCAGCGCGCTCGCACAGACCGCAGCCATCGCTTCCCTCGAGGCCCGCGACGAACTGCTGCACCGGACCGACGGCGTGATCGCCGAACGCGAGCGGATGCGTGACTCCTTGATCGCCGCCGGATACGACGTCCCGCAGTCGGCCGCCAACTTCGTCTACCTGCCGCTCGAGGATCGTTCGGCAGCGTTCGGTATGGCGAGCGCCGAAGCCGGCGTGCTGGTGCGCCCGTACGGCGAGGACGGGGTGCGGATCACCGTCGGCGACCCGCACGAGAACGACGCGTTCCTGACCTTCGCCACCGACGCCGAAACGGTCGCGGTGGCAGGCGTGCGCCGGACGGCTTAAAGCCCCAGCGAGTCCTTCAGCGTCGGCCATGCGGCGCGCAGCTCGTCGTTCCAGTACGGCCAGGAGTGCGTGCCCCACGGGTGGTACGAGAACGTGGCGGGGATATCGAGTTCGTTCAACCGCTGCTCGAAGGACTGCGTGCACACGTAGGCAGCGGCTTCGAGCGGGCCTCCGACCGCGATGGTGGACGCGAGGTCCCCTCCGGCGGCGCGCTCGTGCGGGCCGGGCAGCCCGTTGCCCGAGGACACGTAGATGTGCTTGCCCCGCAACTGCTCTGCGTTGAATGATGGATTGTGCGCACGCCATGCGGGATCCGACATCGGGCCCCACATGTTCGTCACGTCGCCACCCTTGAACGCCACCGTTCCGCTGACCGAGTGTTGCGAACTTGGCGACGAGTTGTCGAGGCACCCGCTGAACGCGGCCAGGCCCTGGTACATCTCGGGGTGGCGGGTGATCAGGTTGCCGGCCCCCATGGCGCCCATGGACACCCCGCCGACGGCGTTGGTGCCGTTGCCACCGAACTCGGAGTTGATGATCGGCGGAAGTTCCCGAGTGAGGAACGTTTCCCACTGGTTGATCCCGAGGACGGGATCCGGGCGCTCCCAGTTCGTGTAGTACGAACCGGTACCGCCGACGGGGAGCACGACGTTGACGTTCTTGCCTTCGAAGAATTCGACGATGTCGGTCTTGAGCGTCCACGTGCTTTCGTTGTAGTCGGACTCCTCCCCCGCGCCGACGCCGTCGAGCAGGTAGAGCGAAGGCCGCGAGCCGTCGTGTTCGGGGTGCAGCACCTGAACCTGGACGACCTTCTGCATGGACGGTGAGTCGATGAAGACAGCGCTACGGGTGGGCGTCAGCTCGTCGATCCGCTCGATCTGCGCGGTCGCGTTGTTCGCGCTGTCGACTGGAGCGGGCTGGGCATTCGCCGTCGCCACCCCCATGAGGGACAGCGACAACGCCATCCCGGCAGCAGCGATTACCCGACGACGCATACAGATCCTCTTCCCCGAACGATGTGAACCGCAATTGCACAGCACAGACGGCGTCCGGTCAACCCTTCGCACCCAACTTTATGACTCGTCAGTAACCACTGCGTAGCGCCTAGTGACAGCTCGCCACGATCGCATTGGCGGAACGGCCGGTGAGCCTGATGTCGTAACTGTCTTGGACCTCGGATATCACCGTGTTGAGCGTCCACCGTGCTCCCCTGTCCGGATCCTCGGTCAGCATGGCACAAGCCCTATGACGGTAGGTGTCGACGACGCTGATTTGGGCGGCGCTGAATCCGTCCGAAGCCATGACGGTGCCGAACGACTGCGAGGCCGGTTCGAGGACGAGCTGCACATTCCTCACCGGGGCCTGGGTGGTCGGTGGCGAGATCGTCTCCGCATTCAGGGTGGGCCCACAGGCCGCAAGACACCCGACCAGAGCTGCGAACGGTAGTGCGGCGAGCTTCCTCATGCGCTTCTCACTTTCGTGAAGGTGCGGAAAGAAACGCTAGTGAAAACACATGAAGACACGCCGAGTAGATGACCATTGTTGCCAAAACGTAACCACGTCGGCGTCGACGAAGGCCCGATCGAGGCACAAAAAAGCTCCCCACCTGCGTACAGGCGGGGAGCTGATGGCGGAAGCGGAGGGATTTGAACCCCCGGTGGGTTTAACGCCACGCTCGCTTTCAAGGCGAGTGCATTCGGCCGCTCTGCCACGCTTCCGTAGGCGATCCTATCGGTACACGACCTGCCGGCGGCAACCGGTCAGCTGGTCCCCATAGCCTTGTCGACCCGTTCGAACACCTCTGCCAGCACCTTCAGCTGGTTCTTGGTGAGGAGATCCACCAGGTTCCGGCGGACTCCGACCACATGAGTGGGTGCGGCGACGGCGAGACGGCGGCGGCCTTCGTCGGTGATCACAGCGAGGACTCCTCGACCGTCCTCGATGCAGGTGTCACGGACGACCATGCCTTCGTTCTCCATACGCCGGATCTGATGCGTGAGCCGACTGCGTGACGACATCACACCGTCCGCCAGATCACTCATGCGCAGCGAACCGTCGGATGACTCCGACAGAAGAACGAGGATTCGATAGTCCGCGAGCGACAGATCGTGATGCTGCTGCAGATCCCGATTCAGCACCTCCATCAGCCGCTGACTGCCGTCCATGTACCCCCGCCAGGCACGCTGTTCGGCGGGCGTGAGCCAGTTCGGCTCCACAATCGTGTCCGTTCGTTCTGCTGTCACACGACCATCTTAGGGGTGTAGACGGCGTCCAGCCCGCGGGATCGACGTCTCACAGAGCCGACTTCGATACGTGAATGTTCGATAACGTCGACGACATGCACGCCATCGCGATTTCCCCATCGGATTCGGCCGACCTGACGTGGACCGAACACCCCGATCCGCAATTGGAACCGGGTCACGTCATCGTCGATGTCGCGGCCACTGCAATCAACCGTGCCGACCTGCTGCAACGACGTGGCCTGTATCCGCCACCTCCCGGCGCGAGTGAAGTTCTCGGCCTCGAATGTTCCGGCGTCGTATCCGAGGTTGCCGAGGACGTCACCGCTTGGGCAGTGGGCGATCAGGTGTGTGCACTGCTCTCCGGTGGTGGCTATGCGCAGAAGGTGCTGGTACCCGCCACTCAACTGCTCCCGCTCCCCGAAGGTGTGGACCTGCTGGCGGCCGCGGCACTTCCCGAGGCCGCGTGCACGGTCTGGTCCACCGTCGTGATGGGCGCGGGGCTGCGCCAGGGGCAAGTACTGCTCGTCCACGGTGGCGGCGGCGGTATCGGCACCCACGCCATCCAGGTCGGCAAGGCGCTCGGTGCGACTGTGGCCGTCACCGCCGGTTACGAGAACAAGCTGGCCCACTGCCGTGACCTCGGCGCCGACATCACGATCGACTACAAGAATTCGGACTTCGTCGAAGAACTCCGGAAAGCCACGGGCGGCCACGGCGCCGACATCATCCTGGACAACATGGGCGCCTCCTACCTCGATCGCAATATCGATGCTCTGGCAGACGACGGTCAGCTCGTCGTGATCGGCATGCAGGGCGGACTCGTCGGTGAACTGAATCTCGGCAAGATGCTCGGCAAGCGTGCCTGTGTGAGCGCCGCCGGTCTGCGCAGCAGGCCGACCACCGGGAACGCCGGCAAGGCCGCGATCGTCGAGGACGTCCGGGCCCGGTTGTGGCCACTGATCGCGGAAGGTGCTGTCACGCCGGTCGTGCACGCAGAATTGCCGATCACCGAAGCAGTCCGCGGGCACGACCTGCTCAATTCTGCCGACACCGTCGGCAAAGTGGTCCTGACGATTCCCCGGTAGCGGAAGGCAGGTCAGCCCAGAGAGGCGACCTCGGCCGCCAACTGGTCGATCTCGTACCTCGTTGTATAGGGCGCCAAACCGACCGTCACGGCACCACCCTCGTCGTTGACGCCGAGTGCGTCGAGCAACCGAGACCCGCCGTGCGAACCGCTGACGGTGGCGATGCGCTTGTCGGCCAGATGCGACGCCACCTTGTCGGCCGGTACGCCCTCCACGGTGAAACTGACGGTGGGGACACGGCTCGGCGAACGACCGATCACCATCACCTGTGGCAGACGCTGCAGGTGCGCCATAAGGCGGTCGAACAGCGCGTCCTGGTAGTTCTGCAACGTGCTGATCGACGTCTCGAGCTTCTCGCGGCGCGTGCCCTTCGCGGATTCGTCGAGGCCCGCGAGGAAGTCGATGGAGGTGGTGAGACCGGCCAGCAGGGCGAATTGGTGCTCGCCCACCTCGAGCCGCTCCGCGCCGCGGGCGTACGGATTCAACGACACCGCCGGAATCCGGTCCAGCAGCGTGGGGTCGCGGAACACCAGGGCACCCACCTGCGGGCCGCCCCACGAGGTCGCGTTGAGGGCGATGACGTCCGCGCCCAGCTCGTCGAGATTCACGTGTGCGTACGGGGCTGCGCCGTTCGCATCGACGACGATGAGGCCGCCGACCTCGTGCACCCGATCGGCCGCTGCCCGAACATCCGGGGCCGACCCAGCGATCGAGGAGGCCGCCGTGAGCGCGACGAGTCGTGTAGTGCCGGTGATCAGATCGTTGAACTGCCAGGCGGGCAGTTCGCACGTCTCGATCTCGACTTCCGCCCACTTGACCTGTGCGCCGTAGCGGCCCGCCACTCGAAGCCAGGGGGCGACGTTCGCCTCTTCGTCCAACCGGGACAGCACCAGTCCGGTGCCCAGTCCCAGCCGCGTGCTGAGCGACTCCGCCAACCACGCGAGCAGGACCGAGCGGTCCGCACCCAGCACCACACCTGCCGGGTCACCGCCGACCAGATCCGCGACGGCGGTGCGCGCGGCCTCGAGCACCGCGGCACTACGCCGGTTCGAAACATGTCGGCCGTTCGACGACGATGCAGACGCACGGAACGCGGTGGACACGGAGCGTGACACAGCATCCGGGATCTGCATTCCGGCCTGCGGGTCCAAATGGATCCAACCGTCGCCGAGCGACGGGATCAGTCCCCGCACACGGGCAACGTCGTAAGCCATGACGGACACTCTAGGACCCGCAGCCGTTACGGTCGAAGCCAGATGTCTATTGCGACACCCAGACCGCACAAGTGAGACAGAACAGACAAGATGGAGTTATGGCGAACGAGGAAAACGACGGAGTCGTGGAGAAGTTGAACGACGACACGTCGGAGGTGGCCGATCTGGTCGAACAGCCTGCAAAGGTGATGCGGATCGGCACCATGATCAAACAGCTCCTCGAAGAGGTGCGCGCGGCACCGCTCGACGATGCCGGCCGCAACCGGATGAAGGAAATCCACCGCTCCTCCATTCGCGAGCTGGAACAAGGCCTGGCCCCGGAACTTCAGGAAGAACTCGAGCGACTCACACTGCCGTTCACCGACGAGCACACGCCGTCCGATGCCGAACTGCGGGTCGCGCAAGCTCAACTCGTCGGATGGCTCGAGGGCGTGTTCCACGGAATTCAGACCGCGCTGTTCGCCCAGCAGATGGCGGCCCGATCCCAGCTCGAGCACATGCGCCAGGATGCACTCCCGCCAGGGGCAAATCTCGGCAAGCCGGTAGAGCGGCCGGATCAGAAGCACACCCCCGGCACCGGCCAGTACCTCTGATGGCATACATCATCGCACCGCGATAGCGGCCAGGCTCGACCCCACGAACGATGGCGGTAGGCTCGGTCTCCGTGTCAGCATCCGCAATCGCATCCGAGGCAACGGGCGACGCCGCTCCCGTGTCCGACTCGCAGACGTTCCGCCGCGCGTTCAAGGACCTGAAGAACGGCTTCGACCACCGGGAACTGTGGTTGAGCCTCGGCTGGCAGGACATCAAGCAGCGATACCGCCGCTCGGTCATCGGACCGTTCTGGATCACCATCGCGACCGGCGTCCAGGCGTCGGCCATCGGTCTGCTGTATTCGGCGCTGCTCGACATTCCGCTCACCGAGTTCCTGCCCTACGTGACGGTCGGCCTCATCGTCTGGAACCTCATCAACGCGAGCATCACCGAGGGGTCCGAGGTGTTCATCGCGAACGAGGGGCTGATCAAGCAACTGCCGTCGCCACTGAGCGTGCACGTGTATCGGCTGGTGTGGCGGCAGATGCTGTTCTTCGCCCACAACCTGCTCATCTACGTGATCATGCTCGTCGCGTTCGGAGTGTGGCGGGAACTGACCTGGGCGTCTCTCGCCGCCATCCCGGCGCTGGGGCTGATGGTTCTCAACGCCCTGTGGGTGTCGATCGTGTTCGGGATCTTCGCGACCCGGTACCGGGACATCGGGCCCATCCTCGGCAGCCTGACTCTGCTGTTGTTCGTCCTGACCCCGATCATGTGGACGACGCAGAGCCTCGAGGCCCAGGGCGGCGCGGCAGCCGAGCGCGTGAAGCTGGCCGAGATCAACCCGCTGTTCCACTTCCTCGACATCGTCCGGGCACCCATGATCGGCCAGGAGCAGGAGGCGTACCACTGGTACATCGTGCTCGCCTTCACGGTTGTCGGCTGGGCACTGGCACTGTTCGCGCTCCGCAAATATCGGGCCCGCGTGCCCTACTGGGTTTAGAGGTAGCAGCACATGACGAAACATGTCGGCATCGAGACGCACAACGCCTGCGTCGACTTCCCCATCTTCGATGCGAAATCGCGTTCCCTGAAGAAGGCATTCCTCGGCAAGGCCGGCGGTTCGATCGGCCGCAACGACTCCGACGTCGTGGTCGTCGAAGCCCTCAAGGACATCACCCTGTCCCTGAAGGAAGGCGACCGAATCGGACTCGTCGGGCACAACGGTGCCGGCAAGTCGACACTGCTGCGGCTGCTGTCCGGCATCTACGAACCCACGCGTGGCAGTGCCCGCATTCGTGGCCGCGTCGCGCCGGTATTCGATCTCGGCGTCGGCATGGACCCGGAGATCTCCGGCTACGAGAACATCATCATCCGCGGACTGTTCCTCGGCCAGACCCGCAAGCAGATGCTCGCCAAGATGGACGAGATCGCGGAGTTCACCGAACTCGGCGACTACCTCGACATGCCACTACGCACCTACTCGACCGGTATGCGAGTGCGTGTCGCGATGGGTGTGGTCACCAGCATCGACCCTGAAATTCTGCTCCTCGACGAGGGCATCGGGGCTGTCGACGCCGAGTTCATGAAGAAGGCGCGCGTGCGCTTGCAGGCCCTGGTGGAGCGCTCCGGCATCCTGGTCTTCGCCAGCCACTCCAACGAGTTCCTTGCGCAGCTGTGCGACTCGGCCATGTGGATCGACCACGGCCAGATCCGCCAGCACGGCGACATCGAGGACGTCGTCCGCGCCTACGAAGGTGACGACGCCGCAGATCACGTTCGCCGCACCATCGAGGAGATGGAACGCGACGAGAAGGCCGCGCAGTGACGAAAGCGGCAAAGCCGGGCGGTCGCATCGTCGGTGTCGTGGTCACCCACAAGCGGCGCGAGCTGCTGGCCGAGTCTCTGAAGGTGCTGGAGTCGCAGTCGCGGCCCCTCGACCATCTCGTGGTCGTCGACAACGCGAACGAGTCCGCGGTGCGTGACCTCGTCGAGTCCGCGGCAGTACCCACGTCGTACCTGGGCTCCGAGCACAATCTGGGTGGCGCGGGCGGATTCGCCCTCGGCATGCTGTACGCGCTGTCGCTCGGCGCGGACTGGGTGTGGCTGGCCGACGACGACGGCCGCCCTGAAGGTCCGGACGTGCTCGAAACGCTGCTCGCGTGCGCGCAGCGGCACGACCTGTCCGAGGTGTCCCCCGTGGTGTGCGACATCGACGATCCCGACCGTTTGGCGTTCCCTCTGCGCCGCGGCGTCGAATGGCGTCGCCTGCGGTCCGAACTCGGCACCGACGAGTTGCTGCCGGGCATCGCCTCGCTGTTCAACGGCGCCCTGTTCTCGGCGGCGGCCATCGACGCGGTCGGTGTGCCGGACCTGCGTCTGTTCGTGCGCGGCGACGAGGTGGAGGTGCATCGTCGTCTGGTGCGCTCGGGCCTGAAGTTCGGGACGTGCCTGCAGACCGCGTACGTGCACCCCAACGGTGCCGAGGAGTTCAAGCCGATCCTCGGTGGCCGGATGCATACGCAGTACCCGGACAACGAGACGAAGCGCTTCTTCACCTACCGCAATCGCGGTTACCTGATGTCGCAGCCCGGAATGCGCAAGCTGCTGCCGCAGGAGTGGGCGCGGTTCGGCTGGTATTTCCTGATCACCCGACGCGACCCTGCGGGCCTGCGTGAATGGATGCGACTGCGCAAGCTGGGGCGTCAGGAGAGGTTCGAACGCCCGACCGGCTGACCGGCGAGCGGCCACCGACCGAAAGTGATGGTGGTGGCCATCAACCACAAGGTCCCCAGTAAGAACCCGGCGAGCACGTCGGAGGGGTAGTGCACTCCGAGCCCGACACGAGTGGCGGCGATGGCGACAACGAACACCACCGCGGCAGCCACGACGAGCTTGCGGAAGCGTGCAGAAACGGCGGGGAGAAAGACGGCCAGCAGCACGCCGCACATGACGGTCGACCCCAAGGTGTGCCCGCTCGGAAAGCTCAGACTCGTCTCCGCGGACACCTGGGACTCCACCACCGGACGCGCCCGCCCGACCAGCGCTTTCACTCCGGGAATCAGTACTGCGGCGCCGAGACCGGTCACTGCCGCGTACGCAGCGAGCGGGTAGTCACGCCGGATGAGAAGCCACACCACCGTCGCCGACATGACGAGCCACACCGCGACGGTCCCGCCCAGGTTGGTGATCGTGGTCAGCGCCGTCGACAACCATGAGGTGTCCGCGACGACGGAATTCACTGCATCGATGACGGCTTGATCGAAGCGCAGCAGCGGCGACCACTCGAGCACCACCAACGTCACGACGAGAGCGAACAGCACCCCGACCACGACACCGCCGTAGACCGCACGACGCGCGGGGACGGCTCGCACGTGCACGAGTGAGTTTCGTCCGTACTCCATCACCCATTCCTACACGGGGCCCGGACGGAGATACCCGGCCTACACTCCAGTTGTGTCCTCGCCGACCGATTACGCAGACCTCGAGCTGCTTCGTGGTCCGCTCACCGCCTACTGCTACCGGATGCTCGGCGGCTCGGGTGAGACCGACGACGCCGTCCAGGAGACGCTGGTGAGAGCATGGCGCAACCTCGATCGGTTCGAGCCGCATCAAGGCCGACTCTCCACCTGGACGCACCGGATCGCTCACAACGTGTGCGTGGACATGCTGCGCGGCGCCCAGCGTCGAGCACTATCGATGGATATGTCTCCCGCCGCCAAGGCTGGTGACCCACTCGGCGCTCCCCTGTCCGCGGACCGCTTCGTCGAGCCGATGCCCGATGGGCGCATCCTCACCGCAACCGATCCCGGCGAGATCATCGCCGAACGCCAGACGGTCCGGTTGGCGTTCGTCGCCGCTTTACAACACCTGACCCCGTACCAGCGGTCGGCGCTGATTCTCCGGGATGTTCTGCGTTTCAGTGCCGCCGAGACCGCGGCGGTGATGGAGTCCTCGGTCGCTGCGGTGAACAGCGCCGTGCAGCGGGCCAGGAACCAGATGGCGTCCGTGAATCCTGCCCCGACGGACCTGTACGACCCCACCGATCCCGGTCAGTGCGAGCTCCTCGACCGCTACGTTCGCGCGTTCGAATCCCACGACGTCGACGGTCTGATTGCCGTGCTTCGGGACGACGCGACGACGACGATGCCGCCGTTCGTGTGGTGGCTGCGCGGTGGTCGGACGATCGCCGAGCTCATGGCGTTCAGCGACAGTTGTGCCGGGGCGCGATTGATTCCGGCGGTCATCAACGGGTCACCCGGGTTCGGGCAGTACCGGCCGGACGACGGCGGCGGCCACAGCCCGTTCGCTCTGGTCCAGGTCGACATTACGGGCGGCACAATCTCGGGGCTCGTGACTTTCCTCGGCACGGCCGACCGATTCGTCGAGTTCGGTCTGCCCGCACAGCTACCGGAAAATTGCGCGCCGGCCGCGCGATGAATTCGCGGCCGCCGATACGTACAAGAATCATGACTACTCCGACAGCACCCGACCCACTCGTCATCGACACCTTCGCCCAACGCCGGTATCTCGCCGAGATCCTCGAGTCGCTCACTGCGCAGCAGTGGTCGCATCCCTCGTTGTGCAGTGGCTGGCGTGTACGAGAGGTCGTTGCCCACATCACCCTGCCGTATCGCCACTCGATTCCCCGGATCCTCGCCGGCATCGTCGCGGCTCGCGGCCGTTTCAACGTGTTCTCGGATCGCATCGCCCGCCGCGACACCCGAGAACTCACCGACTCCGAACTGCTGGAGTGCCTCGCTCACAATATCGAGCATCGGTGGCGACCACCGGGAGGTGGACAGGTGGGCGCGCTGAGTCACGACGTGATTCACGGTCTCGACATCACCGAAGCACTCGCTTTGCCCGGACCTCCCGCCGAGCGGATTCACACCGTGCTCGCCCATACGGAACCAGACCAGCTGGGTTACTTCGGCGTGGATCTGTCCGGGGTGCGCTTGCAGGCCACCGACTGCGACTTCTCCATCGGTGAGGGAAAGACCGTGCAGCTGCCCGCGAAAGACATCCTGCTGATCGTCACGGGCCGACGAAGTGTCCCGATGCGTGAACCCGAAGGAGCGTGAAATGCGAACCGAAGTCAACGGCGTGAAGTTGTGGGTGGAGACGTCCGGGAATCCGGCGGACCCGCCGCTGCTGTTGATCGGTGTCACCGCATCGACCTGGCCGGAGGAGCTGTGCACGGCCCTGACCGGCCGGTATGTGGTGCGCTACGACCTGCGTGACGCCGGGCAGTCGACGTTCGCCGACCCAGATGCTCCCAGCTACGGGCTGCGCGATCTGGTGACCGACGCCTCCGCTCTGATCGTGTCGTTGGGATTGGGCCGCACGCACGTGGTGGGGATGGGCGTCGGCGGCTTCGTCGCGCAACTGCTGGCCCTCGACCATCCTGAGCAGGTTGCGTCGCTGACGCTGACCTCGACGCGCCCGGTCGCACCCGGGCCGGTCGATTCCGATCTTCCCGACCACGATGCGACCGTAATGAAGCAGGTATTCGGCCGACCACGGCCCGACTGGTCCGATCGCGGCGCAGTGGTCGACTACATGACCGCTTCCGCAAAGTTGATGGCCGGGTCACGGGGCTTCGACGAGCAAGATGCACGGCTGGCGGCGGGAGCGGTGTTCGACAGAACCGCACCGACGGCGAAGGCGCAACAAGCAAGCCACCTCGGAACCATGTTCGCCGCAATCGATTGTCGGCCACGATGGCGCGAACGACTCGGTGAGATCGAAGCGCCGACCCTGGTGATCCACGGCGACGAGGATCCGTTCTTTCCGCACGGGAACGCGGAGGTGCTGGCTGCGGAAATCCCGGGTGCCACGTTGCTCACGCTGACCGGAATCGGCCAGGGCGTACCGCGCGTGACGTGGCCGACCGTCGTGGATGCCCTGCTGCGCCACACCACCTGACACCCTGGTGCGTCCGGAACAGAAAGAGAACGAGCGTACATCGCAGTGCCCCGATCCGGTACCTCAGTGCCTCGAAGTCAGCTCGCGATCTCGCCGGTCACCCGCGCCAGTGCTTGGCTGGTCTGCTCGTCGGTGGTCAGAGTGTCGGCGATCTGGGCGCCCACCGTGTCATGAATCGCCTTCAGGCAGAGGATGTGGTCATCGATGCGGTCGATGAACTGCTGAGTCACCTCGGTGAGAATCTTCGACAGATCATCGCCACACGTGAAGTCCCCCAACGGGGGAGTCTTCGCGCGCAGTACCATCCCGTCTTTCACTTCCTGGAGGGAGGCAATTGCCTCCGTGCACGCATTCGCACAGTCTTGTGCCACGCTGGGATCGAGAACGAGCTCCCCCGCCTTCGCCCGCGCCGCGTTCTACATCAACACATCCATCGTCGGCGCCGTACTGCTCATCTCAGCTCCCCCCATGAAACGCCAGAATCGCCTCGGAACTTTAACCGCAGTCAAGGTATCTCGGCAACCACAACGTCACCGATCCGCACCGCCACCTCGCACATCGGCGTGGCCTCCTTGGAAAACGGCGATCTGCTGACCTGCATCAGCACCAGCCCCTCGCTTTCGAACGGCAGCAGCAGCCAACAATATGATCGCTCCTCGTCCCCTTCGGAACGGAACGTGACCGCTGAGCGGTCTCCCACTGTCACCTTCCGAAAATCGATGTTGTCTGGACGGTCACGGAATTGGTCTACTGTCGCCGTGGACAGCGCGTTCATGCTCACACCGATATCGTCGTAGGTCTTCCATCCGCAGTTCTCTTCCCACGGAGTCTCCGCCGCCAATGCCGGCCCTTGGGTTGCCGGATCTATGGTGGCTTTGCGTAGTGTCTCCTCGGACAGGGTGCACGGATCCCACGGTTTTTCGAAGGTTGTGGTCTCCGAGGTGTCGTCGTTGCCGCACCCGGTGGCGCCCAACGCAACTACCGCCAACAATGCTGCCGCACCCGCGGCCACTCCCCTCGAGGTCATACGCTAATCCTGCCGTACTGCCCGAAGCGGTCCTGCACTGGTTCGGGCACGAACCTGGTCGAGGCCCGGGTCCCGCCACACCCGCTGACATCCTGGCCACAGCGAAGCGCACACGGCACCATGGGGTCATGTTGGATCGTGTGCGAGACAGTGCCCGGCGCAAGCTTCAACGCGCACTCTCCGAGGTGATCCGCGAGGAGGTCGGCGCGTCCGACAAGCGCATTCGAGATCTTGCCGAGACGCAACACCGCCGACTGCTCGAGGAGCTGGATGGTCTCAGCGCCCAGCTGAGCGATACCCGTGCCCGCATCGACCACCTCGAGCAGCAGGTGCGACGCGACCTCACCCACGTCATGGACGTCGAGGCTGCGCGCACGACCGGCGAGTTCGTTCTCGAGCACATGCCGAAGGTGCCGCACTTCTGGAGTCCACACGACACGTTGCGTCACGGGTTGTCCAAGGTCGCAGCGCCCGGCCTGGCGCTGGAATTCGGCGTGGCAACGGGTTCCACCCTGCGGATCATCGCCGAAGAACTGCGTGGTCGGCACGACGTCTACGGCTTCGACGTCTTCACCGGGCTGCCGCAGACCTGGAGAACCGGTTTTCCCGCAGGAGAATTCGCACAAGCGGCGCTACCGGAGGTGCCCGGCACCGAGTTGATTCCGGGACTCTTCGAGGACACGCTCCCCGGATTCCTCGCCGAACACCCCGAACCCGTGTCGTTCCTGCACCTCGACGCAGACCTGTACTCGTCCACCGCCACCGTGCTCGACCTGATCTGGCACCGGCTCGTCCCGGGAACGGTGATCGTGTTCGACGAATTCTTCAACTTCCCGGGCTGGCAACGTCACGAGGCGCGCGCATGGCAAGAGTGCGTGGACCGCACCGGCATCCGCTTCGAATACCTCGGCTACACGGCGGACCACGAACAGGTGGTCGTGCGGATCACCTCGGCAGGTGTGCCCCGGTGAGAGGTTACTTGGAGTAGAGGCGTTCCCAGTTCGCTCGGCTCGTCAACTCCGGCACCGCATCCCGGTACCGCTGCTGAACCGAGTCGCCTTCTTCTTCGAGGCGCTTCAGCAGTTCGAACGTGCGCCGGAGCAGCTTCTCGGCAGTCTTCTTGTCGCGGCGACGAATCCGGACGCCCGACTGCGACGCATCCGTGACGACCACATGGTCGAACAGGGACACGTGCCACCAGTGTGCGTCCTCCCGCGGAACGGCCACCGGACCGCCCTGAATGCGGCCGAACCACTGGTTCACCGCACGCTTGAACAGCACCAACAGCGGCCGGCTCGGCTCGCCACCCGTGGCACGTCGAGGGGTGACGTCTGCATCCCGAACGGGCGCAGTGGCAGCCGGATGCGCCACCGTTTCCGGGTACTCTCCGCGCTCGCGGCGAATGGCCGCCATCGCCTCGATCCCACCGTCCCGCAGCACGTCCGGGCCGGACAGGAAGTCCTCGATACCCCGCAGGGTGGTGGCCGCGAGCCCGTACTGCATCGCCACCAGGTATTCGCTGATCTGGCGCAGGAACTGGCGCCGGATGGACTTGGTGGTGACGTCCCCGTGGAGTGCACCGACGATCAACGAGTTGCGCGTGCTGAAGTAGCGCGCCCAGTCGTCGAAGTCCTTCCAGTAGAAGTCCGCGTGCCACACCGCCGCGTTCGGCAGGGTGACGGTGACGAATCCCGCGTTGCGGGCACGGACCCCGTACTCGACGTCGTCCCACTGGAAGAAGATCGGAATGGGCAGGCCGATCTCCTTCACCACCTCGGCGGGGATCAGGCAGGTCCACCAGGCGTTGTATCCGGCGTCGACACGACGCTCCTGGTTCTTCTTCAGCATGCTGGTGTTGGACAGGGCCTTCTCGACCTTCTGTCCGTGCGCCAGACGATCGAGGTGCACCTCTTCTGCGCCGACATTGAGGTAATCGGGATTCAGGAGGTACATCATCTGCGCGCCGACGAGTGTCGGTTCCACGGTCACGTTCGCGAAAGCACTCAGGCGCAACACCGTTTCGGGCTCGCACAGAATGTCGTCGTCCATGAGAATGACGTCGGTGTGTTCGCTCGTCGACGACACCTCGTACAGGCCGCGAGTGAATCCGCCGGCACCGCCGAGGTTCGGCTGACGCACGTAATGCAGCTTGTCACCGAAACGCGGGGCAACTTCCTGATACACGTCGCGGCTCTCGACGAGATCGGTGCCCTGATCGACCACGTAGACACCGTCGAGCGTCTCGAGTACGCGGTCGTCGGAGGCGAGAGCTGCGACGGTGTTCGCGCAGTCGTCCGCGCGGTTGAACGTGCAGATCGCGATGGCCACCGGGCGCACGGTGGACGGCCCCTCGACGGTCCACTCGACGTCGGAGATGTCGACGGTGCCACCGATCGCATCGAACTCGAGCCACAGCGCGCCGCCGTCGACGAACTTGTCGAGCGGGGCGGTCAAGGCAACGGTGTCGGATCCACGCACCACCGCGGACGACACGATGCGGCGGTGCCCGGCGATGTCCGAGGCCACCAACCGCACCTTGCACTTGGACTGCGCGGTGACGCGGGCGCCGACGACGACCTCCTTGACCGTGGTCCACCGCTGCCAGTAGCTGGCCGCGAACCGGCCGAAGTAGGTGTTCGTGTGGGCGCGGGCATCACGATCGAGGTGCAGTTCGAAGCGGGTGTGCTCGTAGCCGCCCTTGACCACGGCGTACAGCCGGTCGTTGACGATCGGTGACGTACCGGCGAACAGCCCACGCTGGGCCAGAAGGCGACCGGTCTCTGAGTGTTCCGACACCATCAGTTCTGCATCCGCCTTCTCGGGCACGCGCACACCATCCACAACTCGTTCGATTCCCACACCATTCTCTGGAAGCGTAGCGCGAACCCTCAACGGTGGCCGAATATCTGCTTGTCGTTCGGTTATGGTCTGAGCACATCCTCAGCCACCCGGGAGGTTTCGTGACGCTCGCCCCCGCACGTTCCGGACACGGAGAGCGTCTGGCGTGGGGTGCACTCGTCGCCTTCATCGTCAGCTGCGGGTTCGCCGTGATCAGGGCGGTAGACCCGCGCTATTTCTACGTCGACGACACGGAGTCCGGCGCGGTCGGGAACTGGATACAGCTCGGTCACCTCATGCAGGAAGGGCAATGGTTCCCCACGCTGGTGCTCGACCAGTGGATGGCGGGCAACTATCCGGTCGAGGGCCAGGGCGGGCTGTTCAACCCCGTCCAGATGGGTATCAACTACATCGCGCCCTCGGTCGACGATATGGCGATGCTGGCAATGCTGGTCAAGCTCGGATTCTCGATCGTCCTCGCCTGGGGTGTGTACCGCGTGGCCCTCGAGTACGGGGCGCGGCCGGGATGGGCGGCCGTCGCGGCGGCGAGCGCACCGTTCACCGGTTTCACGCTGTATTTCGAGCAGACGTCCTGGGTGACGTCGTTGATCGGGATGGCCTGGGTGGTGCAGGCGTGGGCCTCGGGTATTCGATACGCGCGGGGGCGGTCGGGGCCGCTGCCCACCTTCGTGTTCCTGTATCTCGCGATCAGCGTCGGGTACGCGCACGCCGCGCTGCTCGCCGGGGTGACCCTCGGATCGCTGATGATCGGCGAGTACGTGTTCCGGGGGCGATGGCGCGACGTCGCCCGGTTGGCCGCTGTGGGCATCGCCGCAGCGTCCGCGGGCGCGATCACCTTCTTGCCGGCGATCTTGTCGTCGGACGTCACCTGGCGCACCGGTGAGGCGGGCACGCTCAACGACAATTTCCTCACCGCGCCCTGGTCGGAGACGCTGACGGCGAGCATCCCGTCCTCGGTGTCGAGCATCGAATCGTGGACCGGTGAGACCACCACCGCCCCGATCACCTACATCGCCTGGTTCGTAATTCCTGCGCTTGCCTTCATCGGCTGGCACGCCGCCAGGCATGCCCTGCGCGAACTGACGGCCCCCTTGCTGCTGCTCGTGTTCGCACTGCTCTTCACCGCCGGCCCCAGTGACATCGGACAGATCCGCTGGCCGGCCCGCCTCCTGCCATTCGTCGCGGTGATCGTGTTGATCCTCGTGGTGGTTCTGGTCAGCCGGTTCGGGACGACCAGACCACTACGGCCACGACTGATCGCTGCCGGGCTGCTGATCGTGGTGCTGGTGCTGCGAGCCAGCTCGTCCGGGCCTCAATACTTCGGGCGACACGTGATGTGGGGCGTGGCGATCGCCGCCTTCGGCGCGCTGACGATCTACCTCGGACGGAAATACGGCACGAACACGCTGGTGGCGCTGCTGCTGGTGACCATCGTCCCCGTGGTGCTGTATCAGGTGTCGACGTACCCGAAAGCACTCAACAAGCTGTACCTGCCGACGAGTCAGTCCGAGGCGAAGGCCGAGTTCCCCGACTTCGAGGGCACCACCCTGCAGTTGAGCACCCGGGGGCTCATGGAGATCAATGCGAGCACTCCTCGCCTGCCGTGGCACTCCCTGGTGTCCGGGAACTACGCGAAAATGCTCGACCTCGATTACGTCAATGCGTACACCCCGGTCGGTCATCGTGCCTTCAGCAAGCTGCTGTGCATGAGCTTCGAAGGTTCCACCTGCGACGAGGCCTACGCCAGCCTGTTCACGGTCGACCCGTACACGCAAGCCACGTTCGCAGACCTGATGCGGCTCGACCGTGTGGTGCTGCAACGCGAGCAGTACCCGCACATCGACGAAACACCGCCGCCGCCCGGCTGGCATTGGGTCGAACCGCCACCCGTCGCCAAGGGCGAGATCGTCGTTCTCGAACGCGATGGCGGTCCCGTCTCCACCGCACCGGGCCGGGTGTCCGCGACGGTCGGTGTAGACGTCCGACCGATCTCTTCGACTGTCGACCACGAACGCCTCGAGGTGACCTCGCCGACCGGCGGTTCCGTCGTGTTCGCGCGGCTCGCGTGGCCGGGCTACACCGCCACACTCGACGGCAACCCCCTGCAGACCAAGGGACTCGGGGACATGTTCCTGTACGTCGACATTCCGCCCGGCACTCATGCAGCCGAGCTCGATATCCACTTCGATCCCCCGGGGTGGCAGCTCGGCCTGGCCGGAATGGGCTTCGGCTTGCTCGTACTCCTGGTTCTGATGGCGCTGCACTATCGGAGCAAGTTCCGCCGACACCCGCCGGAACGGGTATACACTCCGGCCCTGTGACGACCGACACCGAATCGTCAGCTGCCGCACCGCCGGTGACCCCACACCGGCTGTCCATCGTCGTGCCGGTTTACCAGGGCGAGAAGACACTCGACGCCTTGGTGACGGAGATTCTGCCGTGGACCACCGAAGGTACGACGCCGGCCGGGCGGCCCATGATCGTCGAAGAAGTTCTTCTCGTCTTCGATCACGGCCCCGACAATTCTGCCGCCGTGATCCGCAAGCTTGCCGCGACCCACGACTTCGTCCATCCCATCTGGCTCAGCCGCAATTTCGGCCAGCATCCCGCAACCCTCGCCGGTATGGCGTCGAGTGGTGGCGAATGGGTCGTCACTATCGACGAGGACGGGCAGCACGATCCCGCCGCGATCGGCGGACTCCTCGACACGGCTCTCGACGAGCAGGCAACCCTCGTGTACGCCCGGCCGACCAATGCCGCACCGCACGGGGGTTTCCGCAACACGGCGTCGCGGTCGTCGAAATGGCTGTTGACACACCTGCTCTCGGGCGAGAACTCGTCCAACTATCAAAGTTTCCGGCTGGTCCTGGGCGAAGTCGGCCGGTCGGTCGCCGCTTATGCGGGGTCCGAGGCCTACCTCGACGTCGCGTTGGGCTGGGTTGCCGGCTCGTCCACCACCAGCCCGGTTCGGCTGCGGGAAGAAAGCGAACGCAGATCCGGGTATCGACTGAGGTCACTGCTGTCGCATTTCTGGCGGATGGTGCTCTCGAGCGGCACGAAAGGGCTGCGCCTCGTCAGCCTCATCGGATTCTTGTTCGCGGTCGGCGGGGTCGGGGTTCTGATCTACGTGTTGGTGTCGTACCTCTGGTTCGACGCCGGGATAGAAGTTCGCGGCTGGGCGTCGACCATGGTGGTGATGCTCCTCGGCTTCGGATCGACCTTGTTCTCACTGGGGGTGATCGCGGAGTACGTCGGAGTCAACGTGAAGACTGCGATGGGCAAACCGCCGTACCTCATCGTGAGCGATCCAGCGGACGGCCCACTCGGCCGCTGTGCACCCGGGCGCGAGTCATAGGCCATGTCGGTTCCCACGTGGGTCGTCGGTAGCGGAGGTCTCCTCGGCAAGACACTCACGGCGGAACTACGACGCCGCGGCGACGACGTCCGGACGTCGCATGTCCACTGGCACGACAACCGCTTGGCGCGTGACGTGCTGCTGGCGGACGCACGTCGGCTCGTCGCCGACGCGGCCGGGCAGCCCTGGCGAATGGCCTGGTGTGCCGGTGTCGGCGTCAACGGCACCAGCACGGAGAGGTTCGCGGCCGAGAATGCGTTGTTCGCTGCGGTTCTGGACGAACTGGGTGGGGCTGCGGGGCCGGGCACCGTGTTCTATGCGTCGTCGGCCGGCGGCGTCTACGCGGACTCGTCCGCACCCCCGTTCACCGAATCGAGCCCGGTCGCCCCGCTCGGCAACTACGGCACGGCCAAACTGACGGCGGAGAGGATCGTCGCCGACTTCGTCGAGAACACCGAATCCACCGCTATCGTCGGACGCCTCGCGAATCTGTACGGACCGGGCCAGAACCTCGCCAAGCCCCAAGGCCTGATCTCACATCTGTGCCGCGGGTACCTGCTGTCGTCCCCGGTGTCGATCTACGTGTCGATGGACACCCTGCGCGACTACCTCTACATCACGGACGCCGCAGAAATGGTCGCCGACAGCCTCGACCATGCACAGTCTGCCCTCGCCGGCGTCACCACCAAGATCTACGCCTCCGGGCACAGCGTGACCATCGGCTCGATCCTCAGCGCCTGCAGTGCAGTGTTCAAGCGCAAGCCGAACGTGGTGCTGGCGGCGTCGCCCCTTGCAGCCCTCCAAGCACGGGATCTCCGGCTGCACTCCGTGGTGTGGCCGGAGATCGACGAACGCACACACCGTCCACTTCCCGCCGGAATCGCCGCCACCCTGGAGTCGATACGACACCGCGTGACCGTCGCGTATTAGTGCAAGTCTCCGGCACGGGATGACACCATCCCGCACTAACAGGACGCTATACTATTAGTAACTGTTAGGAGGGTTCGTGATGGACGCTCTCGAGGACCGCTACGTTGCGGGTGAACTCGACTTCGAGGATGCTGCGAGCGAAGCGCTCGGCACTCCCATCGACCGGCGCGAGATGGCGTCCGTACTGCATTGCCTGCGCATGCAATCGCACCCGACCGCACAGATCAGCAACGCCGACGCCGAGCTGTACGACGACGCAGGCTTCCAGAAGGACCCCACCGCGGTGATCGGCGCACTGCTCACCCGTGAAGGCGCGATGGCTGCACTGACCAGCTCTGCCCTCACGGTCGGGGAGGCCGCAGAACGTCTTGGTGTCGGCGCCTCACGCATCCGGCAGCGCGCCGTCGAGCGCAGTATGTGGGCGATCAAGGTTGGGCACAAGCTTGTTCTGCCAGCGGTTCAGTTCACCCAGAACGGAATGGTCGACGGACTGGGGACCGTTATCGCGAAGATCCCGGCGCAGGCTCGCCCCCTCGCGGTGAACGGCCTACTAACAGAACCCAGTGACCTACTGACGGTCGACGGTGCACGGGTCTCGATCGTTCAGTGGTTGTCGACCGGCGGCGACCTGAACACGGCGCTCGAGGTAGTCGAAGCGTTCACTTGGGAGGGGAACTAGTGGCAGCGATGCTGCCGAAACCTCCGAGCGAGGACGACCTGAAACAACTAGGCATTCTCCCTGATGAGATCGAAACCATCCACACCGAACAGGTGGTCTGGCGCGTTCATCGCACAATCGGCGCCCATTCGCTGCCGTGGAACGTGCCCCGTGCGTACGGTCCACTCCTACGATTCGACCCGCACCCGCTCCCTCGTCGCAGTCATCCCACCCTACGAGTTTGGTACGGCGCGGCGGATATTCCAGGCGCTCTGGCCGAGGGATTTCAGAGCACCCGTATCATCGACCGGGAACTGGAAAACCCGTATCTGACGGGATTTCGGTTCACACGGCCGCTTCGGCTTCTCGACATCGGAGGATTCGGTGCGGGGCGGTGGCCGGTTCGCGTCGGCGGCACCTATGCACTCGATACAGGGCCACGGAGCGTCACCCAGCAGTGGGCACGCACCATGTGCACTGCACATCCTGACCTCGACGGTTTGCTCTACCGTGGTCGTCACTCAGGCGGCCGGTGCCTGGCCCTCTTCGCCCCGGCATCCGACGCCTTCCCAACCGCACCGCTGTCGACCAATCCCCTGGCGCATCCCGATCTGTACAACCGGCTTGCCCTCGCGGCCAAGACGATCGGGTACACACTCGACTGAGTTCGCGCTAGCCGGTCGTCTTCTCCCCCGCATCCTCGTATTTCCCTCGAGGCTCCGTGACCGCGAGTGTCGGCACCGTGAAGCGCATCGGTTCGGCGTTGATCTTCTTCACAACACCTGCGGGCGCGTACCGCAGGAACCAGTCGCGGACACCGCGAGCGATCGGATTTTCGAGCTGCTCGCTCTTACTCAACCGGCGGGAGCCTTCGACGAGACCACGGGTACGCGGAATCCGTGCCTGCTCGTAATTGCGAAGCGCGGCAATGTGATCGTCGGCCGTGGCCAGGTGATGTGCCAACACATACCCGTCCTCGATGGAGGATCCGGCACCCTGACTCAGGCTGGTCAGCATCGGATGTGCGGCATCGCCGACCAGAGTTACCGGCCCCTCACCCCACGTTGACGAGAACGGGCGATCCTGTGCGGGCACCGCGACGATCGCCGCTTCATCGGTCTGTTCGATCGCCTGCACAACTTCCGGCGCCCAGCCTGCGTACGCGGCGAGGATATCGTCCTTGCCGCCCTGCCAATCGCGTGCCTGATGCGCAGGCATGTTCGCGGTTCCCCACCAGTAGGCGTTGCCACCACCGATGTCGATGAGTCCGAACCGCCGCCCGGAACCCCAATAATGCCTGGCGTATCCGGTCGCCAACCCTGGATGTGTGAACGGGATCGTGGCAAGCCAGCAGACGTATCCGTACTCGGTCACGGGCGCGGCACCTTGCAGTTGGGCACGCACCACGGATCGGATACCGTCCGCGCCGATCAGCAGGTCGGCCTCGGCCGCGCGCTCATCGCCGAAACGCACGGTGACACGATCACCGTCGATCGTGTAACCCGTTGCCTGCGCACCGTAATGGATCGGCGTATCGCCCACGGCGTCGTGTAGCGCGTCGGCCAGCTCGCTCCGATGGATACTGACGACCGGTGCACCGAGTTCGGTGGCGATCTCAGGGATCGGCAGCTCACGCATCAGATTTCCTGTAGTGGTGAGGAGTTCGAACTTGCGCACCTCCTGCCCGCGCAGTCGTATGTCGATACCGAGCGCATCGAGCACCGACGTGGCGTTGGAGGCGATACCGAGCCCCGTGCCACTGTTGCGCCGCTGATCCGCCGCCTCGTAGATCTCGACGTCGACGCCGATCTTGCGCAGCGCTGCAGCGGTGGTCAACCCACCGATTCCTGCGCCGACGACAATCGCTTTCCTGGTTCCCATTTCGTCTACCGTCCTGCCATCTTGGAATTGTGTTCGGACCCCGACAGCGCGGCCGACAGCTTCGCCGTGAGAAGTTCGACGAACGGATCGGTCATCATTCGCAGATGATAGCCCGGCACCGATTGCACGTCGAGCGCACCCTCGACGTAGGAATCCCAGCCGTTGGTCTTGCTGTCGAACATCGTGCCGATCACCTCGTGCGCGAAATCAACCCCCGGAGGCAACCCCTCCTCTGCGCGCAACAACGTCACGTCCAACGCCAGTGGTGACGGTTGAAACTCCAGGGTCGCCACGTAATTCGCATGAAAGATGTCGTAGAGCCGGCGGATCGACTGTGGCGAGCTGTCCATCGGCAGGATGCCCTCCTCGACAGCTTCACCCAGCATCTTCGCGAACAACTCGTCGCTGTCGAGCACTTCGTTGTCGAACTCGAAGGTCGCGGCACCCTCACCGCGGGCATACCACAGCAGTTCCATGAAGAACCATTTCATCAGGTCCTTTTCCGGGATCGATGCGCGTGCGCCCGGGCGCAGCGCGATAGTGTCGAGCAGCGTAATACTCGCGACATCGGAATCCGGTAGCTGACCAGCCATTTCGAACGCGACGTAGCCGCCGAAGGACCACCCGCCGAGGTGGTAGGGACCTTCCGGTCGAACCCGCCGGATAGCCTCGATGTACGACTTCGCCATCGCCGAAACCGACCGTTCCGGCTCACTGCCGACGTCAGCGCCAGCCGCCTGCAACGCATACACCGGTCGATTCTTGGGCAGGTATCGCACCAACGGCAGGTAGCACAGTACGTTTCCGCCGATCGGGTGTACGAGGAACAACGGAATACCGTCGCCCTCCGCCTGCAAGGTCACGACGGGATCGAAGGCCCGACGCTCGCCGCCCGCGCGGACGAGGACCGCGAGCCTCTCGGCGGTCGGTGCGCCGAGGAAGGTGTCGAGTGGGATTTCCACGTCCCAGCGGCGATTGAGGCTCAACACGACACGCATCGCACCGACGGACGTACCACCGACGTCGAAGAAGTGCTCGTCCACACCGATCTCGGCGACTCCCGCGAACTCGGCCATGATCGCGGCGATAGCGCTCTCGTACTCGTCGCGTGGAGGTGTCTTCTCGGCTGTACGGGCGACGTTGCCGAATGGTATCTCGCGCAGGGCTTTGTCGTCGCGCTTCCCGCTGGGAGTACGTGGCATCGAGTCCAGCCACACGACATGCGCCGGCACCATGTGCGCCGGCAGATCCGCCCTGAGTACGTCCATCAAGCCACGCACGTCGGTGCTCGATTCGTCGCCGACGACGAAGGCGGTGAGAACGCCATCCGTGGCACCGAACGTCCTGGCAAGTACGGCAGATTCACGAATACCCGGGAACTGTGCGGCCGCCGCTGCCAGCGTCAACTCGACCTCGGCCGGTTCGACGCGGTAGCCGCGGATCTTCACCTGACTGTCGGCGCGACCGCGGCACACGATGTCACCGGACTCCAACGCGATTCCCAGATCACCTGTGCGATAAAGCAGGGCACCATTCGGCCCGGCCGGGACGAACCGCTGCGCGGTGAGCGAGCCACGCCCTTCGTAACCGAGGGCCAGCGCCTGCCCACCGAGGTAGATCTCGCCTTCCACACCGGCCGGAACCGGACGCAACCTCTCGTCGAGCAGGTGCGCCGAAGCACCGGCGATCGGCTGTCCGATGGGCGGTAGTGCCGGATAACGGTGGGCACCGCCAGCCATCGTATAGCTCAGTGCCACATGTGTTTCCGTGGGCCCGTACTGGTTTTCCAGTATCAGATTCGGGATGGCGTCGCACAGCTCTCGAATCTCCGGAGTGATCCGGAGCTGCTCGCCCGAGGAGATCAGCACCTTCAGCGAGGTGGGATACAAGCCCATCGACACAGCAGCCTCGGCGAACGACTGCAGTGCGACGAACGGCAGGAACAGGCGCTCTATCCCTTCATCCATCACCGTGTGCAGCAGCGCCACAACATCGGAACGATGATGGGATCCGGCAAGCCTGATCGTCGCACCCGAGGCGAGCGTCGAGAATATCTCCTGGAACGACACGTCGAAGCTGAGAGGTGCGAACTGCATCGTGCTTCCCACGTTCGATCCCGAGGCGGTGCGATTCTGCCATTGCACGAGATTCGTCAACGCCGAGTGCGGCATCGTGACTCCCTTGGGCTCGCCTGTCGAACCCGAGGTGAACAGGACGTATGCCGGCGCGCCCGGAGAGATCACGGGGTGCATCACACCGTGTTCGTCGCCGTGCGCGGGTTCATCAAGATCGCCTAGGAGCTCCTGCGCATCCAGTAACAGAGAAGGGTCGGAGACCAATTCTCGGTACTCGGCATCGGCTATCACCGCTCCAGGCCGCGATCGCTCGATCATCAGGCCGATTCGACGGGCCGGGTAGGTGGTGTCGAGTGGGACGCACACGGCACCGACCTTGGCGATGGCCACGACCGTGGCAATCAGTTCCGCGCGGCGGTCCATCAGTACCGCCACCCGTGCTTGCGGAGCGAGTTGCAGCGCGGCGAGCCGGGCGGCGATCACATCGACCCGACGGATCAGCTCGTCATAGGTCCAGCTGTCGTCGTCGGACACGACGGCAACCGCGTCCGGCGTGCGCGTGGCCTGATCGTCGATCAACTGCGCGACATCACCCGCGATGGCGCGGCTTGTCCCGGTGTCGACAACCGCCGCCGGTTGGTCGACGATACAGTTCAGCATCCGAATACATGCTGCTGCAAGCGATTCACACTGCTGATCGCTGATCGTCTCGTCACCGTCGACTCGAATCGACATTCGCCCGCTACGTGGATCGGTCAGTGCGGTGACCAACGCCGAGAAGTTCGTCTCCTCGCGTACGTCGAGGCCCAGGAACTCGACCCCGTCCAAGTCGATGAGCTGACCGAACACGTGATAGTTCACGAAGTTGAACGCGGTGTCGAACGCCGTCGCGCCCCGCGCCGATGTTCGGTCGCCAGATGCGAGGTCGTTGAGCATCGACCGGAGCGGGTACCGCCGGTGCGGGTAGCTCTCCCGCTCCCGTAGCGCGACCTGCCGAACGGCGTCGACCCAGGTCAGCGCCGAGGAGTCGAGTCGCATCGGCAGAGTGTTCAGGAACAACCCCGCTGTCGACTCTGCGTCACCGCGACCTGGCCGGCCGTGTCCGATGACGCCGGTGGTGACATCGTCCAGCCCGGTGACCGTACGCAACGCAAGGCAGTGCGCTGCGAGGAACACCGCTTTGAGCGGGACATCGTAGGTGGCGCTGAACTGCGTTACCCGCGCCTGCAAGGCCCGGGACAACAGCCGAGTACTCTGCGTCCGCTCGGGCTTGTCGGGCGGTAGGTGCGGGGCGAGTGAGGTGAGTGCGGTTGGATTCGCGCCTGCAAGCAACTGTTGCCAGTAGCGCGAATGCGCCGGATCTGCATCCGCGTTTCGTTCGGCGTTTGCGTACTCGGCCAGCACGGTGGACGAGCGTGGCCGGTCGTCGACCGGCGGAAGTGCGAAACCCAGGCGCACCAGATAGGACTGGATCAACTCCCGCATCACGTTCGCGACGCTCCAACCGTCGAGGATCGCGTGATGGAAGCTCAGCACCAGATCCACTCGCGACCCCACGAGGTACGCGCGCAGGTGGAACAGGGGCGCGTCGGTTATCGAATACGAGTGGTGACGGCGTTGCTCGATGAACTGGCCGATAGCCGATTCTGCTGACGGACCATCGATTTCGGTGAGATCGACGATCGACAGCGCCTCGTCGATGCGCTCGTGCACGATCTGTAGTGGTACCGAATATTTGGTGAGGTCGAACGAGGTGCGCAGTGCCGGCTGACGGTCAACCAGAGCGCCGAATACATCACGAAAGGCGCTCTCGTTCCACGGCATCGCGATCCGATAGCGGAACACATCTTTGTACAGGGTCGAATCCGACCGTTCGCTGCTGTGGAACAGCATGCCCAGTTGCAGCGACGTGATGGGGAACGCGTCCTCGGCGGCGTGCAGCGCAGCCTTGTCGACCAGCGGGAGCAACTCGAAAGGCGCCGACACTCGATTGGGATCAGCATTCGGATGATCGGAAACATGCTGGGCGAGTTCGGCGATGGTCGGGCGCATGAACAGCTCGTCGATATCGATATGGAGCCCACGCGCCTCGGCTGCGGTACGTAACGCCAACGCCAGGATGGAGTCGCCACCATGTGTGAAGAAGTTGTCGTGCACGCCGATCGTGTCGATACCGAGCACCTGCGCGCACACTTCCACCAGCGCGGACTCCGTTGCGTTCCGCGCTACGCCTCCCACCGACTCGGTGACCTGGGTGCGCGCGAGCGCACGGCGATCCAGCTTGCCGTTCGCCGTCAACGGAATCTCGTCGACCTCGACGAACCTGCTGGGCACCATGTAAGCGGGTAGTCGATTACCGAGATGGTTCGACATGGCGCCATCCCCGACACCGGTGCCGACGAAGTAGCCGACGAGATAGGTTCCGTGGGTCTCGGACGGCATGTCGATGACGGCAGCACCCCGCACTCCGGGGCACGTGAGCATCTCGTTCTGGATCTCGCCCAGCGTGACGCGGTTGCCCCGCACCTTCACCTGGTCGTCGCGCCTGCCGAGGTACTCGATGTTGCCGTCGCCGAGCCACCGTGCGATATCGCCGGTGCGGTAACGACGTCCGCCGGGCACGTCCGCATCCGGCACGAAGGTTTCGGCAGTCAACTCCGGGCGGTCGAGATACCCGCGGGCAACTCCGACCCCGGCGATATTGAGTTCTCCCGCCACGCCTCGCGGAACCCTCCGACCGTCCTGGTCGAGAATCAGCAGCGAGATGTTGTCGATCGGTTTGCCGATCGGAACCACATCGAGCTCGGTGTCGCCTGCCGGACAATCGAAGTAGGAGACGTCGACCGTCGCTTCGGTCGGTCCGTAAAGATTGACCAGCTGCGGCGGATTCGGAACCTTCGAGAACACGGTGTTGAACCGCCGAACCACCGCAGCCGGGAGCGCCTCGCCACTGCAGAACACGCGGCGCAACGACGAGACCCTCGGCAACACAGCGTCATCGTTCTCGAGCTCATCGAGATACGGGCCGAGCATGGACGGCACGAAGTGCATCACGGTGACGGCGTCGGCGTCGATCGTGTCGATGATCCGGCGCGGATCCCGTTCGGCTCCGGGCGCGAGAAGGCTGACTCGGGCTCCCACTCCTGCCCACCACAGCAGCTCCCAGACGGAGACATCGAACGTCACCGGGGTCTTCTGCAGGATCACGTCGGACTCGCCGAGCGGATAGCGGCGCTGCATCCAGGTCAGACGGTTGACGACCGAGCGGTGCTCGACCATCACTCCCTTCGGCTTTCCGGTCGAGCCCGAGGTGAAGATGACGTAGGCGAGGTCGGTCGGGCTTGCCGCAGAGTGGGTGAGCTTGACGGGGTCTGCCGCGTGCGGGTTCACCGAAACCCGCTCGACATGCACACCGACAGCCGATTCGGACACATTCGGAGCGACGACCGCGAACCGGGCACCGCTCTCACCCACCACTGCCGCGATTCTCTCGTCCGGGTATCCGGGGTCGATCGGGACGTAGGCGGCGCCGGCGCGGAGAACGCCGTAGACGGCGACCAGCATGTCGATCGAACGGGTCAACACGACCGGAACACGTTCGTCGGGCTGTACACCCCGGCGGACCAGTTCCGCAGCGAGTCGGCACGCACGATGGTGGAGTTGCCGGTACGTCAACGACTCGTCGCCGAACACCACCGCGACGGCCTCGGGTGTGCGGGCGACCTGCTGATCGAATATTTGGTCCAGTCCGGATTCGGGAAACTCGGAATCGGGGCCGCGCTCCCAGGATTCGAGGGCTTGCCGCTCCCGGCCGGAAATCCGGGCGATCTTACGTATCGGGAGATCCGGTTCGTCCAGAGCGCGGCGCAACAGTCCGACGAACCCGCGTACTGCGGATTCCATCGGGAAGCTCGTATCGAAGACGTCTGCGGAATAGAAGATGTGTACATCGAGCGAACCGTCGCGCTCGTGCTCGATCGCCACGATGTTGACCGCATCCATCGACGAACCTGCCGAGAAGATGTGCGACTTCTCGAGCAGTCGTTCGAGATGGTCGGCATCAGGCAGGCGATTGTAGGAATAGGTGACGTCGAACAATGCAGCCGATGCGGGCCCCCCGTTCTTCAGGGTCCGGGCGATGTCGCCGTAGGCGAAGCCTTGCCTCTGCTTCAACTGGCGGACGTCCGCGGCGATGCTCGTCGCAACGTCGAGTGTGGTCGGACCGTCGTCCATGCGAACGCGCAGTGGAATCAAGTTGGTGAAGTCACCGCACGTGATCAATTCTTCGGGCGTATTGCGGTTGAGCATCGGGACGCCGAGCACGATCTCGTCCGCTGCATGAACGAGCGCGAGATAGGACGAAAGTACGGCAGAGGTGAACGAGAAGATCGACAACCCGGTGTCGCGGATGCGGTCCACGAGCTGCGGATCGACCTTCAGCGTGTATGCGTGGCGTTCCACCTTGTCCAAGGTGGCCTTTCGCGTGAACAACGCGGGCGTCACATCGGAGAGGTAGTCCGCCAACCAATCTCGGTCCGACTCCCAACGCGGCGACTCACGATATTCGATATCCCGCTCGACGAAGTCCAGATATGACGGCATCCGGTATTCGGCCAGTTGGTCGGCCGGTACCGAACTCTCGTAATCGGTGATGACCTGTCCGACAATCAGATTGATCGCCCAGGCATCAGCCACGGTGTGGTGAACGCGTGCGTAGAGGAAGAAGGAGTCTGCACTGTCGATCAGGACTGCGAACCGGAACATCGCCGTATCGGCGCTCAGGGCATCTCGGTTGGCTGCTTCCATGAAAGCCATGGCCGCGCCTGTCGGATCGACATCCGCCGAGAAGTCCTGCACCTCGAGCTCGGCGGACTCATCGGTGAGCCACTGTCTGAACTCGCCATCGATCAGGCCGATGCGCAACCGAGGTGCGTCGTTGCGGACGAACACCATCCGCACACACTCGGCCATCCGCTCGGCGTCCACCGCGGTGTCGAGATGGCTGTAGGCCGACTGCTGGACGAGCGGCAGATCGGGGTGGCGAGAGGCGACACCCATCAGATCTCGCTGGTACGCGGTGAGCGGCCAAGTGTCGTTCGACGAATGATCGGTCATATCTCCCCCAAGGCACAGTTTTACCTACGCCCAGAAGCGTACGCAGCGAGTTCGCTTTCACGGCAGCGACTGCTCCGTCGATAGCCAGGGCGTGACCGATTTCACCGTGTTTGACACGCAACCGAGCTCGACATGAGCACGGTGACCGTCGAATCCATCACCCGGGGCCGGTTTTCTTCTCCCCCGCGTCCGCATATTTCTGCTCGGTCGCGTCTTTCTGCCCGCGCCACCATGATTCGTTGTCGCGGTACCAGGCAACCGTCGCCTCGAGCCCGCTCCGGAAATCCTGGTAGCGGGGACGCCAGCCCAGTTCGGTGCGCAGACGGGTGGAGTCGATGGCATACCGGCGGTCGTGTCCCGGCCGGTCCGTGACGAAGTCGAAAGCGTCGGGACTCTTGCCGAGAACGTCGAGTACCGATTCGACGACGGTGCGGTTGTTCACCTCACCGTCCGCACCGATCAGGTACGTCTGACCGATTTCACCCTTGTCGATGACCGCCCACACCGCGCTGTTGTGGTCGTCCACGTGAATCCAGTCGCGCACGTTCAGACCGTCGCCGTACAGCTTGGGTCTGATGCCGCACAGAACGTTGGTGATCTGGCGTGGGATGAACTTCTCGATGTGCTGATACGGGCCGTAGTTGTTGGAACAGTTCGACAGGGTGGCGCGCACCCCGAACGAGCGGGTCCACGCCCGCACCAGCATGTCGCTCGAAGCCTTCGTCGACGAATACGGACTCGATGGGTTGTATGCGGTCGACTCGGAGAAACGGCCGGGGTCGTCGAGTTCGAGGTCGCCGTACACCTCGTCCGTGGAGATGTGGTGATACCGCACATCGTGACGGCGCACCGACTCGAGCAGTGTGTAGGTGCCGACGATGTTGGTGTGGACGAACGGCCACGGGTCGCCGAGAGAGTTGTCGTTGTGCGATTCGGCAGCGAAATGCACCACCACGTCGGAGGCGGCGACCAGTCGGTCCACCAACTCCGCATCGGTGATGTCGCCGTGGACGAACTCGATCTGCTGCGCCACCGGTTCCAACGACGCCCGGTTTCCGGCATAGGTGAGCGAATCCAGCACCGTGACCTGCACGTCTGCCCGCTCTCGCACGGTCTGATGCACGAAGTTGGCGCCGATGAACCCCGCCCCACCCGTGACCAGAACTCGCACGATGCCTCCCAGAAAGCGGTAGTCGACTACAAAACCGCACGATACAGGCCCGTGGTGATTTGATTTGGCCCCGAACACTGGAACACTCCAGATCATGCGCGGAATCATTCTGGCGGGCGGGACGGGGTCGCGTCTGCACCCCATCACTCTCGGTGTCAGCAAACAGTTGGTGCCGGTGTTCGACAAGCCGATGATCTACTACCCGCTGTCGACACTGATGCTGGCCGGTATCCGCGACATTCTGATCATCACCACCGCCGAGGACGCTCCCCAGTTTCAGCGACTGCTCGGCGACGGGACGCAGTACGGCGTCACTCTTTCCTACCGGGTTCAGCACGAGCCGAACGGTCTCGCCCAGGCATTCGTTCTCGGGGAAGACCACATCGGTGACGACTCGGTAGCCCTCGTACTCGGCGACAACATCTTCTACGGCCCCGGTCTCGGCACGAAGCTGAGCAGGTTCGACGGTATCGACGGTGGCGCCGTGTTCGCGTATTGGGTGTCCGACCCGAGCGCCTACGGGGTGATCGAGTTCGACGACTCCGGCCGGGCCGTCTCCCTCGAGGAGAAGCCCGCGAATCCCCGGTCCAACTATGCGGTTCCCGGCCTGTACTTCTACGACAACGACGTGGTCTCGATCTCGAAGGACCTCAAACCGTCCGACCGGGGCGAGTACGAGATCACCGACGTCAACCGCGCGTACCTCGAAGCAGGGAAGCTGCAGGTGGAGGTCCTCCCTCGCGGTACCGCCTGGCTCGACACCGGAACCTTCGACTCGTTGCTCGACGCCTCGAACTTCGTGCGCACCATCGAGGAGCGTCAGGGCCTGAAGATCGGCGCCCCCGAGGAAGTGGCGTGGCGATGTGGATACATCTCGGACGACGAACTACGTGATCGTGCGGAACGTCTGGTCAAATCCGGTTACGGCAGTTACCTTCTCGGTCTGCTCGAACGTGGCAAGGAGTGGTGAGGGAGTCGATGGAGTATCGGGAACTGAAAGTCGAAGGTGCCTGGGAGTTCACGCCGAAACAGTTCGGGGACGACCGCGGGGTCTTCCTCGAATGGTTCCGTGATCCGGGATTTGCGGGTTCCCCGGGTTTCTCGGCGGCCACCGGCCGCACGCTCGATCTCGCGCAGGCCAACTGCTCCGTATCCGCCGCCGGTGTCCTGCGCGGTATCCACTTCGCCGACGTCCCACCTGGACAGGCCAAGTATGTGACGTGCGTGCGGGGCGCAATCCTCGACGTGGTCGTCGACCTGCGAGAAGGCTCCCCCACATTCGGGCAGTGGGATTCGGTACTGCTCGACGACGTGGATCGCCGTACGGTGTTCCTCTCCGAGGGCCTCGGCCACGGGTTCCTGAGCCTCGAGGACAATTCGACAGTGGTCTACTTGTGTTCCTCCGGCTACGATCCCAAGCGCGAACACGGTATTCACCCCCTCGATTCGCGCGTCGGTATCGAGTGGCCGGTTCTCGGCCGCGACGGCAGCCCACTCGACTTCCAGCTGTCCGAAAAGGATGCCGCTGCACCGTCATTGACTCAGGCACGCGATTCGGGCGTGCTCCCGACGTATCGCGAGCCGAACCGGAACTGATGGCCACGGTGAACGAACCGCAGGATCCACCGGTCACGCCGCCCGCCGGCATGAGCGGGCGCCCCGGCCCGCTCATGCGGGTCGTCAAGAACCAGGGTCTCGCGTTCGTGCTCGTCGGCGGATTCAACACCGCCCTCGGCACACTGTGGTTCATCGCCTGGCAACTCGCACTCGGCG
>JAAZAD010000315.1 GCA_012514505.1 Rhodococcus sp. (in: high G+C Gram-positive bacteria)
TGGCGCATGCAAAGTGACTGCGCATGAAGGCTGCACCTCCGCTGGTGTTTGCGTAATCAACGACACCTACGCCCCCACGAGCGCAGCAGCCAGGCATTTCGCCAGCCTTGGCTTCGACAACTTCATCCTGCTAGAAACCGTAGAGTGGGGTGAAGTGCCATTCGCCGATCTCGGTGATGGGCGACTCGTGTTGTGGAACTGTGATGGCGAAGTCGCCGCCATAGCTTCATATGACACTGAAGGTCAGATTCTACGACTGGACATTACACCTTATCGCGAGGAACTGAACCTCCTTGCGCTCACAGCATCTGATTGACCATCCTGACCGCCCTGCTTCGCATGATTCGGCGAGCTTGTCATGAGAACATTCGCTGCGGCACTGATTAGTGGGTTCATGTTTTGGACCTGTCCTCCTGTCACGGTGGCACAAAGTTTCGACATCGTCGAGGTATGGCGCTCATCGTCCGAACCGACGGCTTGGCTTGCCGGCGCATATACCGATGGCTCGACGATCTGGCTATTGAACGGATTGACGCAGGATGTTTCTGCGCAGGTCCTGGGAACGGATGAGGTCAGCCACGTCGTGCTCGGCACGGGATCCAGAACCTACCTTGGCGGTGGTCACGGGCTACTGGCCGTATACGATGAGCGCGGGCGGCGGATCGGGCTGTTCGACGAAGCGGGCAACCAGCGCGGAATGCTGCCCGTACCTGCATCGCTGCTCTTCCCCAAGTCACTGCGCGTGCTCGAGGACGGATCCGTTCTCATCGGATCCGGCATGGCTGGCTCGGACGCCGGATTGCACCGCCTGCGGGCAGATGGTTCGATCATCTGGCAGACGCTTCCGATTCCTGCCACTCGCCGGCCACTCATGGGCAGGATGGTTGCCGGCGCGACAGTGTTGGAGGATGATCGGCTGTACGCGGCTGTATCGTCGGCTCATGCGCTACTGGCCATCGATGTCGCGAGAGGCGGAGTGGACACGCTGCTCGCCGACTCGTCGTTCTTTCCCGCAACGGCCGATGATTTCGTGGGTCCGAACGCGGACGGGGAGCTGGTGCAACGATGGCACTATCCGCGCAGCGCGGGCCTCGTTCGGCTTCCCGACCGCGGCCTGCTCCATTTCATCAGACTGGCCGAGCAGGATTCCACTCGTTGGGAGATCGTGGATGACGGCGGTCGGCTGGTCGCTGGCACCATACCCGGTGCGTATGAACTCTGGGGCGTGCACACCGCAACAGGCGCCCTGATCGCCACGCGACTGATCGATGGAACGCTGTCCGTTCCGGTACTCCTGGACGTGCGTGAGCGGCGCTGACCGGGCGCGGGTAGCTGCCGCGACATGTCTTGTTCTCGGAGCCGGCTGCGGGCACGACACCGAGCCGCTGGCGAGTCTGCCGGAGCGCGAGGTTGAACTCGTGTTCACCGTTGGCACGGGCACGAGCGACACGTCGATCGTGTTCGGCATGGTCAATGACGCCGAGATTCTGGCGGACGCTTCGATCGTCGTCATCGATGCAATGTCACCGGCCATCCAGTGGTTCGACAGCAGTGGCGTATGGCAGGGTCGAATCGGTCGCGACGGGAGTGGCCCGGGCGAGTATCGCACACCGACGGACGTAGCGGCGCTGGACGACGGGCGCGTGGTCGTCTGGGACCCGGGCAACGCACGGCTGAATCTCTACGGGGGCGACGGCCTCCCCCTGGAAACGGTCGCGATGCCGACGAACACCGTCAGCGCGACGCGCGCACTCTTCGTCGACCGTCGAGGTCGCGCCTATATCCGGATCCAACCACATGGTGCGACGCCGGGCGAGTTCGGCCTGCTTCAGTTCGAGCTTGCCACGGGAGCGGTGGATACGGTGCGCCTGTTCCCGGACCATGCGCCGGCACCGCTCGTCGGAGACCCGCGCTTTGAAGTCATCCTCCCCTTCGCGCCGACGCCGACGTGGTCCGTCCTCCCGGACGGCGGCTTCATCGCCTCCGAAAGAACCGAATACGTCGTTCGTATGACCGACGACGCCGGCAACGAGGTCGCGACCATCCGCCAGCCGTACACGCCGGCAGCGGTCGAGCCGGAAGAGGCGGCTGCGTTCCGTGATGCGATTACCTCCGTCATGCGACGCCGGGAGGCCGGCTGGCGCTGGCGCGGGCCTGACATCCCTTCCGTGAAACCGGCGATCCGCTCGGTCAGCGTAACGTCAGACGGCAGAATACTCGTGCGACCTCATGTCCAGGCCGTCCGAGCGCCGGGCGACCCCGCGCCCAACCGGCTGAACTGGGTGGAGCCACAGATCTATCATCTCTATGAGGTCGATGGTACGCCGGTCGGCGCGTTCCGGCTGCCCGACTCCACCGTGCTGTTGCGAGTGCGCGGGAACCGTGTCGTAGCTCGTCGTGAGCGCGCGAACGGCGAGATCGTGGTGGACGTGTACCGGCTGCAGGATCCGGTGCTGCGGAGTGATGCGCGCTGAGGGATTCGAACCCCCGACCCCCTCCTTGTAAGGGAGGTGTCACCTCTTGTCCCCCA
>JAAZAD010000316.1 GCA_012514505.1 Rhodococcus sp. (in: high G+C Gram-positive bacteria)
CGTGCATCACGTTGTGCCCGAGCTCCATGTTCTCGATGATCTTCGAAGCTCCGAGCATCCCCGCACCGAGCAACCAGGCCGGGCGGCGACGGCTGGCGAACAGGACGGCCCGGCCACCGACCTCGAGACTGCGCTGCAGTCGAATTGTGTTGCGTACGTAGCGCGCATCGCGCTCGCCGCGCGATTCCTCGATATCGCGACGGATCGCGTCGAGCTCACGACCGAGTGCTTCCACGTCGGCTTCCGTGAGATGCGCGTACTCCTTGACGTCGGCAATGGCCACGGGGGCTCCCTCCCGGCTGATGGTTGTCACACCTGAATGCGTCGGCGCCTACACTACCGTAGGTTACGGTGTCGTAGGTTACGCAAACGTAGGTGTGGCACATCTCACTTTCGCCGGGTGGGAAGCCTCGATTCTGCACGAGCACGAAGCGCTGACACGAGCCCGCGCCGCTGCCCCGTGACCGGATCCGTCCGCAGCGATTCGACCATCGCCGCACCGGTGTCCCGGAACTTGCGCTCCGACGACGTCTCGGGTGCATCGTCCGCCGTGGCCTTGAGCCAGCTGTCGGGAAGCGCCAACTTGTGGATGGTCCGAAGAGCCAGCAGGTACTGCTTGGCGAGCGAGCCAGTCGTGTACGGAAGGTCGTACTTCTCGCACAAGGCGCGCACCCGCACCGCGATCTCCGGGTACCGGTTGCTCGGCAGATCAGGAAACACGTGGTGCTCGATCTGATAGCTGAGATTGCCGCTCATGAAACCCATGACCCGACCCGAGTTGAAGTTGGCACTGCCCAACATCTGGCGCAGATACCACTCGTGCCGCGTCTCGTTGCGAAACTCCTCGGCCGTGAACTTTTCGGCTCCGTCCGGAAAATGCCCACAGAAAATCACCACGTACGCCCACAAATTCCGCACCAGGTTGGCCGTGGCGTTGGCAGTGAGAGTGCTCTTCCACGCCGGCCCGGTAAGAGCCGGGTACAGGACGAAATCCTTGCCGACCTGCCGGAAGATCTTGACCGCGAATTCCTTGTTGCTTCGCGAATTCAGCCTCCGCTCGCCGCCCTCGAGTTCCCTGGCGGACTCCAGGTCGTGCAGGGCGATCCCCCACTCGAACGTCGCCGCGAGGAGAACGTTCGCGAGCGGTTGCACCAAGTTGATCGGGCGCCACGGCTCGTCTCGCGTCATGCGTAGGATGCCGAATCCGACGTCATCGTCCATTCCGACGATGTTCGTGTAGGTGTGGTGCGAATAGTTGTGAGCACGTTTCCAGTGCGCGGAAGGGCCGGTCTGATCCCATTCCCACGACTTCGAATGGATCTCGGGATCGTTCATCCAATCCCACTGCCCGTGCATCACATTGTGCCCGAGCTCCATGTTCTCGATGATTTTCGACAGCGACAACATTGTCGTGCCCACCAGCCATGCCGGGCGATACTTGCTTCCGAAGAGGACTGCCCGACCACCGAGCTCCAGGGCACGCTGAAGCCGAATCGTTCGCCTGATGTACTGAGCATCGCGCAGACCACGCGACTCCTCGACCTCGAGTCTTATGGAATCGAGCTCCCGGCCCAACGCTTCGATGTCTGCCGCGCTGAGGTGCGCGAACTCCTTGATGTCGGTGATGGCCACCGTGGTCCTCCGTCTATCGGGATACCCGAGAATAGTCGATCGAGATGAACGGGAACCCTCAGGCGTCGAGCGTGCAATCGCCGGCAGCCGCCGAAATGCAGGTTTGCACGCGGTCGCCTTCGGCATGCTCCCGGCCAGAGCGCAGATCGACGGCGTGACCCGACAAAATGGGCACCACACAGGTCTGGCAGATGCCCATCCGGCACCCGAAAGGCAGAAGCACACCCTCGTTCTCACCGGCCTCGAGCAAGGTGGTTGCGCCGTCGACGGTTACCGACTTACCCGACTTCTCGAACGTGACCGTGCCGCCCTCGCCGGAGGTATCCGCACGGGACACGGCGAATCGCTCGAGGTTGAGGTTTTCCGAGATCCCCTCGTCGGCCCAGCGCTGTTCGATTTCGTCGAGCATGGGCAGCGGGCCACACGCCCACGTGGTCCGCTCACGCCAATCCGGGCACATCTCGTCCAGGGTGTCCAACGAGAACTTGCCTGCCTGTCGAGTGATCTGAATGTGCGAGCGGTACTCCTGCTGCTCCGCGGAGAGGGCCCGGATTTCGTCTCCGAACATCACATCGTCCTCGGTGCGGGCGGAGTGCACGTGCAGCACGTCGGGATGCCGCCCGCGACGACTCAGGGTGCGCAGCATCGACATGACCGGCGTGACGCCGCTGCCTGCGGTGAGGAACAGGATCCGCTCCGGCGGCGGCTCGGGGAGCGCGAAGTTTCCGGTGGGCGTGGCCAATCGAACGATGGTCCCCGACGGCACACCGTTGACCAGATGCGCGGACAGGAACCCCTCGGGCATCGCCTTGACCGCGATGGAGATTCGCTTGCCGTCCCAATTCGGCGGTGAGGTCAGAGAATAGGATCGCCAATGCCAGCGGCCGTCGATGTGCAACCCGATGCCGATGTACTGGCCCGGCGCATAACCGAAGTCGAATCCCCAGCCCGGCTTGATCACGATCGTTGCGGAGTCCGCGGTTTCCGGTCGCACCTCCACGATCCGCCCACGCAGCTCCCGCGCAGACCAGAGGGGGTTGGCCAGGTGGAGGTAGTCGTCAGGCAGCAAGGGTGTCGTGAATCGTGCGGCGGCACCGCGCAACCAATTGAGCCTCGACCTCGCAGCAGGAACGACCTCCGTCGCCGGCGCCTCGATCCAGTCCTTCAGACCCATCCGACCTCCACACTTCTCCCACGGCCAACCGATCGGCAGGCACTGAACCTACGATAGCGTAGGTTCGGGAAGGGCGGTACACGACGCCGACCGCCGCACGACGGTCACATGAGTTCGACGAGAAACGGCAACTCCTGCGTCGCGTACCACGCGAGCACGTGGTCTTCCGCGTCGCCGAGCACGAACTCCGCGTCCGGGTCACCGAGATCCGCTTCGTCGATGACGGCAACCGCACGTTCGATATCGGGTTCTGCTTCCGCCAGGTCGACGTGCACCGAAGCGACCTGCGACAGCTGCACCGGCGCCGGTAGCCGTACCACCGCATCGTCGAGATCCGGGCGTGCGGTCACGCCCTCGACATCCGCGGCTACGACGGCACGCCGGTGAAAGACATGTGCTGCCTCCGCCACGCGGCCGGCGATCAACCGCAGGGAGGCCCGTGCCGCCTCCCCCATCGCCACCTCGGCCAGTTCGTCGTCGTCACCCGATGCGTATGCCTCGCGCAGTCCTGCGGTAACCGCGAACGCCGTCCTGCTCATCGGATCGAACTCCTGCTCGGCAACGAGGTGCTGCAGGATCTCGATCGTGGCTGGGATGTACACCCTCGTCATGTGTCGGTCGTCCCCTTCTCGCATCGGTCGTAATCGCTGTTCGTCACCGGCTGGCATCTCGCAACTCTTCGAGAGATTCGTACAGCAGCGAGGCCATGACATCCACGTCGGCCATGGCGTCACGGTCCGCATTCAAACCGTAGTGGACCTTGCCGTCGTAGGAGGTGAGCGCGATACTCAATGCTTGATTCTTCAGCAGTGGCGACACCGGGTACATCTCCACCATTCGTGCGCCGGCCACGTACAGCGGAACCTGGGGGCCGGGGGCGTTGGTGATCATCAGATTGAACATGCGCTGAGAGAGATTGCTTGCCGCGCGTGCGCCCATGGCGTGCAGAGTCGCGGGCGCGAATCCGGACAGTCGCACCAGCGTCTGCGCAGTGACCCGCTTGGACTGTCGCGCCTGCGCCTCGGTGGCGTGCGCGACATGTGACAACCGCACTGCGGCGTTCGGTTCCCCCACCGGCAGGTCGATGAGAAACGACGAGACCATGCTGCGCGGGTCGGACCACTCACCGCGTTGGACACCTATTTCAGGATCGGAATCGTCACCGTCGTCCGGATCTGCGTACACGGACATCGGCACCAGTGCGCGCACGATGGTCGATTCGGACACCGGCTCCCCGCGGGAGAGCAACCAGTATCGAAGCGCACCGGCGACCACCGCGAGAATCACGTCGTTGACCTCGCACCCGTACCGCTCCTTGATGGCCCGGTAGTCCTCGAGGTCGGTCTTGACGACCGCGAACCTGCGGTTACGCGAGATCGGTGCATTCAGGGGATTCGACGGGGCGACCTGCGTGGCCGACCGCACCGCCGAAGCGAAGCGCCCCACCGCGCGGACACTCTCCTCTGTCGTGGACGCAATGCCCCCCAACGTCGTTTGTAGCCGTGCCAACCCCTCACGCGGACTGGACACCACCTCCCCGAGCGCGGCGGCGATCAGAGTGGCTTCGCTCGGCTGCGGCCTCGGCATCCACAGTTCTTCCGGGACGTCGCGCCCGGCACGATCCACGTCCAAGATCACCTGACCGATCTCGGGAGCCGATTCACCGTCTACCAACGACGAGTGCGACTTCGTGAAGATCGCAACACGATTCTTGGACAAACCCTCCACGAGATACATCTCCCACAGTGGCCGGGAGCTGTCCAGCGGCCGCGACGTCAGACGGGCGATCAAGTCATGTAGCTGAGCATCCGAGCCCGGCTTCGGAAGCGCCGACCTCCGAACGTGGTATTCGATGTCGAAATCCTGGTCGTCCACCCACACCGGACGGGCCAGACCGAACGCCACCTCGCGGACTTTCTGCCGGTATCTCGGAACGAGTCCGAGCCTCGACTCCACCAGTTCGAGCAGCTTCTCGTAGTCCAGACCGCCCCGAGGCTGCCGAAAGATCGCGAGTGAACCGACATGCATCGGCGTACTGGTGGCTTCCAGGAAATAGAAAGAGGCGTCCTGCGTGGTGAGTCTCGTCGCCATCGATGTACGGTCCCCTCACTGCCGACAGACCCACCCCTGAACGGACTTACAGCCGTCCGGGTTCGTTGTCGGACGAATATCCGATAAGTCGTCCTCAGCCTAGATCTCGATTGCTGCATTCTGCGACGCGACATCCGATTCCGTGCCAATATGACGTTCGAATACGACCTCGAACGGTCGATTCGGGGGAAGGCCACACGAGAAGCGGCCACACGAGAAACAGCCATACGAGTATCCGGGGGGGATCATCTTGAACGACGCATACATCTATCTGTCGAGCGCACCCAACTGCGAGCCACCGGCCGACACACGGCAACCCACGTACCGTGACTCGCGGCGGTTGCCTACAGCCCGGACACCCGAGCGACACGAGACGTCCCGACGGTCACCCGCCCGCAGATCCCCGCACAGCGGAGCTTCACCGCGTCCCGCTCATGCGGCACACGCAGCGGAATCACGCGCGCGCGGGGATGCCCACCGCAGTGCGGAGCACGCCATGCGACTGGCACTCGAAGTGCTCGATCTACGGCGGAGCCCCCGCCAATTGCGTCCGTTCATCAGCGACCCGATGATCGACGTCGTTCAGTCCCATTCGCGGAGTCCAGACGCCAGTAGACGTCCGGGCACCGCAGTTCTTCAGCGGCTCCGAGTCCAGTTGCGAGGAACAGATGCAGCGGAGGTTTTCGGTACCTACTCGCGCGGTGCCCGCATCCTCGCGTTCGCAGCTCACATGGAAATGCGCCGTGTCCACGCGGGAAAGTCTCCCGCGTGGACGATCACGCAATTACAACTGGTATGACGTCAGCATCCGCCGAGCCTCACTTCTTGCGCTTGCGCCCCTTGGCCTGAGCCCGTGCGGCTTCGCGCCGCTCGCGGCGGGTGCCCTGCGTTGCCTGCTCGCCGCCCCCATCGCTCGCTCGTCGACTGGCGCGAGCAGTCCCGTCCTCGGCCGGACCCGAGTAGGTGAGACCACGCGGTTCGTTGGGTTCGAGTCCCTTGGCTCGCAGCGCTGCCGGTGCAGCTGCCCGCTCCACGTTCGCCGCCGCTGCGGCCTCGGCACGAGCCGACTCCGTGGGCAGTGGCCGTGCCCCGGACGCCGCGGCCGTCGCAGCCGATGCCGGAGTTACGCTCACGCCGCTGCCGGTCTGCGGGGTCTGAGTCTCCACCTGGAGATTGAACAAGTATCCGACGGATTCCTCTTTGAGCCCTTCGAGCATCGCGGCGAACATGTCGAAGCCCTCGCGCTGATACTCGACGAGCGGGTCACGCTGCGCCATCGCGCGCAGACCGATGCCTTCCTTGAGGTAGTCCATCTCGTAAAGGTGCTCACGCCACTTCCGGTCGAGAACGGACAGCAGAACTCGCCGCTCGAGCTGACGCATCGAGCCTTCGCCGGCAAGCCCGTCGATCTCTTCCTCACGACGGCGATATGCCTGCGCAACGTCGTCGAGTACGAGCGCCTTCAGTTCGTCACGCGAAAGATCGGACAGCTCGCCGTCCTCGTCCTCCCCGGTGAACGCCTTGTAATCGAGGCTGATCGGGTACAAGGTCTTGAGTGCCGTCCACAGCTGCTCCAGATCCCAGTCCTCCAGGTAGCCCTCCGCGGTCGCACCGTCGACATAGGCCGAAACCACGTCCGTAGTCATCTCTTCCACCTGGCCCTCCATGTCCTCACCTTCGAGGATCTGGCGGCGTTCCTTGTAGATGACCGTGCGCTGCTGGTTCATCACCTCGTCGTACTTGAGGACGTTCTTACGAATCTCGAAGTTCTGCTGCTCGACCTGTGTTTGCGCACTCTTGATGGCCTTCGAGACCATCTTCGCCTCGATCGGAACGTCGTCCGGAAGGCTCAGGCGCGTCATGATCGATTCGAGAGCCGCACCGTTGAACCTGCGCATCAACTCGTCCCCGAGGGAGAGGTAGAACCGCGACTCGCCCGGGTCACCCTGACGGCCCGAACGGCCACGCAGCTGATTGTCGATACGACGAGATTCGTGGCGCTCCGTACCGAGGACGTACAGGCCACCCGCTTCACGCACGTAAGCGGCGTCGTCCTTCACCTCGACCTTGATCTTCTCGAGGACGCCGTCCCACTCGGCCTCGTACTCTTCCGGTGTGTTGACCGGGTCGAGTCCCTGCTTGCGCAGGGCGAGGTCGGCGATGATGTCCGGGTTACCACCGAGCACGACGTCCGTACCACGACCGGCCATGTTGGTGGCCACCGTGACAGCGCCCGACCGACCGGCCTCGGCGATGATGGTGGCTTCCTGCTCGTGGAACTTCGCGTTCAGCACGTTGTGCGGAACACCGCGCTTGGTGAACTGCTTCGACAGGTACTCCGAGCGCTCCACGCTCGTGGTACCGATCAGGACCGGCTGCCCCTTCTCGTGCCGCTCGACGACGTCGTCGACCACGGCGTCGAACTTGGCTTCCTCGGTCTTGTAGATCAGGTCACCGTTGTCCACACGCACCATCGGCCGGTTGGTGGGGATCGGGATGACACCGAGGTTGTAGATCTGGTGCAGCTCCGCGGCCTCCGTCTCTGCGGTGCCGGTCATGCCGGAGAGCTTGTCGTAGAGACGGAAGTAGTTCTGCAGGGTAATAGTGGCCAAGGTCTGGTTCTCAGCCTTGATCTCGACCTTCTCCTTGGCCTCGATCGCTTGGTGCATTCCCTCGTTGTACCGACGGCCCGCCAGTACACGACCGGTGAACTCGTCGACGATGATTACTTCACCGTCGCGGACGATGTAGTCCTTGTCCTTGGTGTAGAGCTCCTTGGCCTTGATGGAGTTGTTCAGGTAACTCACCAGCGGCGAGTTGGCAGCCTCGTACAGATTGTCGATGCCGAGCTGGTCCTCGACGAGCTCCACACCGGCCTCGTGCACACCGACCGTGCGCTTCTTGATGTCCACCTCGTAGTGGACGTCTTTCCTCAGCAGCGGCGCGATGCGTGCGAACTCGCCGTACCACTTGCTCGAGGCGTCGGCGGGACCGGAAATGATGAGCGGCGTACGTGCCTCGTCGATGAGGATCGAGTCGACCTCGTCCACCACCGCGAAATTGTGACCGCGCTGCACCAGGTCTTCGAGCGAATGCGTCATGTTGTCGCGCAGATAGTCGAAACCGAACTCGTTGTTGGTTCCGTATGTGATGTCCGCCGCATAGGCGACGCGGCGCTCCGCCGGCGTCATCCCGGACAAGATCACGCTCGTTTCCAGGCCGAGGAACCGGTGAACGCGGCCCATCCACTCCGAGTCACGTTTCGCCAGGTAATCGTTGACAGTGACCACGTGGACGCCGTCACCGGAAATGGCGTTGAGGTACGCAGGCAACACACAGGTCAGGGTCTTACCCTCACCAGTCTTCATTTCCGCAATGTTGCCGAGGTGCAGGGCGGAACCACCCATGATCTGCACGCTGAAGTGTTTCTGTCCCAAAACACGCCACGACGCCTCACGAGCAACAGCGAATGCCTCCGGCAGCAGCTCGTCGAGACTTTCCCCGTCGGCGTAGCGCTTCTGGAATTCGGCGGTCTTCGCCTGCAACTGCTCATCGGCCAGTGCTTCGACCTCGGATGACAGGGACTCGACGTGGTCGGCGATGTGCTTGAGCCGCTTGACCATGCGACCCTCACCAACACGGAGCAGCTTCGATAGCGACAGCGACGGCACAGTCTTGTTCGTCCTCAATTTCGGCAACAGGTGGATGACACATGGATTCCGGCCGTGGTCCGAAAACCGCGGCCGGAATCCATGGTAGGCGTATTCGCGATCGGGCGACTAGGCCGGACCTTTAGTCGGCCTCTGCCCGGAGGGTCGATCGGCCGGGCTCACGTCAGGCGGATCAACCCGTAGTCGAACGCGTGCCGCCGGTATACGACGGACGGGCGGTCCGACTCCTTGTCATGGAACAGGAAGA
The DNA here is from genome assembly GCA_012514505.1 of Rhodococcus sp. (in: high G+C Gram-positive bacteria). Classification (GTDB taxonomy): domain Bacteria; phylum Actinomycetota; class Actinomycetes; order Mycobacteriales; family Mycobacteriaceae; genus Rhodococcus_F. Next base: position 8,816 of record JAAZAD010000316.1, read on the forward strand.
AGTCGTGTCCTACCAGCTCCATCTCGTACAACGCATCGTCGACGGTCATCGGCGTCGCATTGTGATCTTTGGTTCGCACGATCTGACCCGGAGCGTGTTCGTCCGGTTCGTAGCCGTCGAGCGAGACGTCTGGGGAGATACCGAGAGAATCGTCCTCCGCGAGCGACGCTGTGGCCTCTGCGACAGAAACGGGTCTCTTGTCCCCGTAATGAACCTTCTTTCGATCCTTCGTGCGGCGGAGTCGGCTCTCGAGTTTTGCGGTAACCGACTCGAAGGCTGCGTAGAAACTGTCGGCGGAAGCTTCCGCCCGCGCCACGGGCCCTTTACCCCTGGCGGTGATCTCCACACGCTGACAACTCTTCGACTGACGCCGATTGCGCTCGTGCTGGAGTTCCACATCGAAGTGGTAGATGGACGGGTCGAAGCGTTCGAGGCGGGACAACTTGTCTGCCACGTATATCCGAAAGTGATCTGGAACTTCGACGTTGCGTCCTTTGACGACTATCTCGGCGTTGGTGGTGTCCGCGCTGGACTCCGCATCGGACACGTTGTCATCGACGAAAACCGAGGCTTGCGAAGGGGTCGTCACTCGTACCTCCCGATTACGGCCACACCCTTACGGGTAGTGGCGAAGGTGTACATCGGCCGAGAGGGATTCCGCCCGGCTCAAGGTTCGAAGTTCACCTCCTAACCTCTGATTTCGGGTGTGTCCGCGACGCTAGTACGTAACCCGCGCGAGTGCCACTGTTCGACAGAATTTCATCCGACACCCGCAATAACGACGGCCGCAGAGACGCGGATTCCGGCGCCGTGTAGGACCGAGATCGACTCGGCAGCGGTTGCTCCTGTCGTCATGACGTCGTCGACGAACACCACCGTCGCAGGCTCGGGCCCCGTATCTGCCGACGACTGGCCGAACACGGACGCCAGGCCACGGCCCTCCGCCGTCAGCCGCACTCGACCACGGAGGTTGCTTCGCCGCGCCGCCGCGGACAGGCCGACCGAATCGCGTACGCCCCACCTCGTCGACACGGCAGAGCACACGGCGCCCGGCCCCACCGCGAGGGCGGCGGTGCGCGCCATGGGGTCTCCTCCACGCCTGCGCGCCGCGCGGGCGCGCGACGGCGCGGGAATCAACACCAGCGGCGCCGACGTGTCGAGCACACCCCAGGTGCCCAATCGGCCCAAAGCAGTGGACAACGCCGCTCCCAACGGCGCCGCCAGGTCGCGCCGGCCCCGCTCCTTCATGGCGATGATTGCGTTCCGTCTCGGCCCGCCATAGCGCCCGAGAGCCCACGCCTGGACCTCGGGATCCACTCGGGGCGACAGTTGGATCGGGTGATCGGACAACTCCACCGCGCACATCTCACACCACCGGACGCCGGAACGGCCGCATCCGCCACATTCGGATGGCACCACGAGATCGAGGAGCGCTTTCACCCGTGCAGTATGCGCACGGGCACCGACATGATCCGATCGGCCGGCCATGCACCGATCAGCCAGCCGTGATCCGATCAGCCGGGCAAGATGGGAACGGCCTCTATTCCGGTGAGTCCTGGCACCTCACGCCAGTACCGGTCGCCGCCCGGATCGTTTCTGCTCAGCTTGAACACTGCCCGCGAATCCGCAACGAACTCTGTGCTCGACGACGCATCGACCGAGATCACGGGAGTCGTGAGGTTCCGGCTCGGCAGCGCATCCATCCGAGAGCCATCCACCGCGACCTGCACCACCGGAGTGTCGTTGGCGGCCCGGGCCACAACGATGGACTTACCGTCGCTCCAGTCCAGTGACAACGCCGGACTACCGAGTCCGAGCGCGACCGGCCGGGGGTTGGTCAAGGAGAACGTACCGTCCGGACCCTCGACCACGACCGCGGTGTAGACCTTGCCGTCCACGATCAGTGCCGCCCGCACCCCGTCGCGGGACAGCCTCATTTCGGTGATGTTGGTGCCCAGCGACGCAACCTCGCCTGCCTCGACGTTGACCACGGACAACCTGCCGGTGCCCGGGTCACGAAGCACGCGCACCACCGTGTTGCCGTTGATCACCGCCCAGACCGCACTGCCGTCCGGCGCCCACGTCGGACGCGTGATCGCTCCACCTTCGAGCGCGGGAGCCGCAGCCTGTCCGTAGGTACCGACCATGAGGGCATTGGTCGGTTCGGGTGGTGCTCTCCCGGTGTCCGATACCGCGGCCACCAGGTCGCCGTTCGCGGACAGCCCGACCGATCGCAAGCTATCGGCGGTACCGAAGAACCCACTCACCGGTGTCACGTTGGAATCGACAACCTTCACCATCGTGCCGTCCCGGAGAGCGTGCAGACCGACATCGGCCCCAGGGGTGGCCGACGGATTCATCGAAGCCACGTCTGCGGTGGTCCATCCGTTCGGGAACCGCTCGTCGAGCGGCTCTCCATCCGCCAGAATCACGTAAGGGCCCGAGATATCCGAGTTGGCCAGGGTCCACACCACCTGAGCAGCGAACTCGCGTCTTGCCTGCTCATCCAGGTCACCGAGGCCTTCGAAGTCGATCCGAACCCCACCGAGACCGACGCCGACCTGCCGTGTCCGACCGTCGGCCTTCGTGATCGGACCACGCACGGACGCCCCGTCGAGTGCATTGCGGACCGCCGGTTCCAGCACCGGGTTCGGACCATCGATCATCAGGCCGACCAATGCCGACACCATCTGAGCCTGTACACCCGACACCCATCGCGGGTCGGGCACCACAGTCGATCCCGAAGGGTCGAGGAAGTACAACGATTTGCGTTCGTAGGAGTTGAGGAACTGCGTCCGATCCATGATCACGCCCGCCGGCAACTGGTCGATCCGCCACTCGCCATCGACTTTGACCAACCCGATCTCGGTTTCGAAGCTGCCCTCCTCGGGCACGTAGAGCCCCCCTGGCTCGAGCCGCCCCACCTTGTTGGCCCGGATCGTGTACGTCGAGCGTTCGTCGTTGCGCTGTTCGGGCAAGACGTCGATCTTGTCGACGATGGTCGTGCTCGCGGCATCGTCCCACTTACCGGATACGCCAGGAGTGAGGTACTGCCTGGCCGCCAGGTGCCCGTTGGCGGGGGCGGTGCTTGCTTCGAAGAAGTCGCGAAGCAGCAGATTGGGCTCACGTCCAGGGGTGGGCGCCTCGACATCGGGCACCCCCGAGTCAACGGCGATCGTCCCGATTGCCTGTGGCGCGGACGAGTCCGGAAGACTCGCGCAGCCACCGACGAGAATCAGCGCCAGCAGCCCCACGGCAAGCCCCCAACGCCCCTTCCTCGATCCTGCCGTCACTCTCGATGCTCCTGTGCTGCGCTGGTTGTCGACACCTCTGCCGACGACGATACGTTCGTACTCTCCGAGGAGCCGTTCGCAGATTCGGATGCTGTCTTCGACGGTTCGCTCGCCTGCTCACCGTCGCGGTCCCCGCTCGTCGCCACCGGGGCAGGCGGTAGCGGCTGACCCTGCACATATCGGCCGGTTCCCGGTTTCAACGGCAACGGGCTGGACGCAACCTTGCGACCGCGCACCCTCGGCAACGTCAGCCGGAAGCAGGCACCCTGGCCCGATTCACCCCACGCCTCGAGCCGACCATCGTGCAGATGGGCGTCCTCCACACTGATCGCCAGACCCAGTCCCGTACCGCCCGAACGCCGCACACGCGACGGGTCGGAACGCCAGAACCGATTGAAGACGAGCTTCTCCTCGCCCGGTCTCAGACCGATTCCCTGGTCTCGGACGATGAATGCGAGCGCGTCGTCGTCCGCCCGCAGGCGCAACAGCACAGGCTTTCCTTCACTGTGGTCGATCGCGTTCGCCAGCAAATTACGCAGTACCCGTTCGACCCTGCGCGGATCGACCTCGGCAACGATGGGTTCGTCGGGCAAATCCACGATCAGCTCGGTTGCCGTCTCGCGGGCCAGATGACGCACCGTCGACACGGAAGCGCGGGCGCACATTCGCACGTCGAGTTGCTCGGAAGCCAGTTCCGCGACACCGGCATCGTGGCGGCTGATCTCGAGGAGATCTGCCAGAAGCCCTTCGAAGCGGTCCAGTTCCGCAACGAGCAGCTCCGACGAGCGGCGCATGACGGGGTCCAGGTCCTCGCTGCCGTCATGGATGAGGTCCGCTGCCATCCGCACCGTTGTGAGCGGAGTACGGAGTTCGTGGCTCACATCGGAGGTGAAGCGCCTTTGCAGGTTGCCGAACTCTTCGAGTTGGGTGATCTGTTTCGACAGGCTTTCGGCCATCTCGTTGAACGACATCGCCAGCCTGGCCATGTCGTCCTCACCACGAACCGGCATCCGCTCCTTGAGACGACCGTCTGCGAACCGCACTGCGATCCGGGACGCGGACCGAATCGGTAGCACGACCTGCCGCGCGACCAGCAGTGACACCGCGGCCAACAGCACAGCGAGCACACCACCGCCGACCAACAAGGTGCCGCGCACGAGCGTGAGCGTGCTGTCCTCGCTGGCCAACGGAAACACCAGATACAACTCCAGCGATGCCAACGAGGACCCGGTCGGCGAACCCACGATCAGAGCTGGACCGGAATAGCCGTCGGGATCGTCCACGGTCGCGAACTGATAGCTGATCTGACCTTGCTGGACGAAGGCGCGCAGGGATTCCGGAATCTGGCCGGCCGGCCCCGACGACGCCGGTGGGCGCGGGCCCTCGCCGCCGACGATCAGTACCGGCTCGAACGTTCCTGCCGCACCGGCCGCCTCACCCGAATCGGAACCCTGGTTGGTCAGTGCGGCGGCGGCACCGTCCAACTGAGTCGATACCGAGGCGGCATCGTCAGCCCCTGCGAGTTGCGCTTCGACCGTGCTGCGGGCGCGATCCATCTCCTCGGTGGCAGCAGCGATCTTGCTTTCGAGCAGCCGATCCGTGATCTGACTGGTCAGCACCACACCCAGCACCAGGATGACGATCATCGACAGCGACAACGTGGACGCCACCACGCGCAGCTGCAAGGAACGGCGCCAAGTGTGTGCGAGCGTGTTGCTCATCGACTGGCTCCACCGAATGATCGGTGTGAGCCGCCGATTCACACGACGGCGCCATCGTGAGACACCTGTCACGGCGGTCCGGCCTTGTAGCCGACCCCCCTGACCGTCAGAACCACGTCGGGATTCTCGGGATCAGTCTCGACTTTCGATCGAAGCCGCTGGACATGTACGTTCACGAGCCGCGTGTCGGCCGCATGCCGGTAGCCCCATACCTGTTCGAGCAGAACCTCGCGAGTGAACACCTGTCGCGGTTTACGCGCCAAGGCCACCAACAGGTCGAATTCGAGCGGAGTGAGTGAAATCAACTCGTCACCGCGGCTCACCTTGTGCGCCGGCACGTCGATGACCAGGTCGGCGATGCTGAGAAGTTCCGCTGGCTCGTCCTCGGTCCGGCGCAGACGAGCACGAACCCGAGCGACCAGTTCCTTCGGCTTGAACGGCTTCATGATGTAGTCGTCCGCACCCGATTCGAGACCGAGAACCACGTCAACGGTGTCGGTCTTGGCGGTGAGCATGACAATCGGGACACCCGAGTCCGCGCGCAGTACCCGGCACACGTCGATACCGTTCATACCGGGCAGCATGAGGTCCAGCAGCACCAGATCCGGCCGGGTCTCACGCACGGCGGCCAGCGCCTGGGTGCCGTCGCCCACCACAAACGGATCGAAACCCTCGCCACGAAGAACGATCGTGAGCATCTCAGCGAGCGCCGTGTCGTCGTCGACGACCAGAATCCTTGGTTTCATATCCCTATCGTTACATTTCGGAAGCCCCCAGCAGGGCGTTGAAGGATCACGGCGCGCCGTGATCTCCATACGAGAGTGCCAGCTTTTCGGCGATTGCGCCCGGATCGGTGTCCGGGCCCACTACCCACCAGGGCGAGATCCAGTTCGAATCGGCCAGTTCCCGATACACCGCACCGGTTCGTGCCTGAAGTCCGCCGTCCCTCTCGTATGCGTCCAAGGCACGCGCCGAATCTGCGGCCTCACGCCCGCGCGCACGCTCTCCGGCGACATCGACCGGGACGTCCAAATAGATCTGCAGATTCGGGCGAGGCAACGCCAACCGGCCGAACTCCAACTCTTCGATCCAGCCGACGAAGTCGCCGTCCGCAGCCTGATGAAGCCGCGCTGCGCCGTACGCCGCATTGGAGGCCACATAGCGATCGAGAATGACGACGTCGTACCTGGTGAGCAATTCCTCCAGATCGTGAACCGCAGCTTTGCGGTCCGTGGCCCAGACGATCGCCATGCCGTACACGGACTCGGCGAGGTCACCGTGGCGCCCTTTCAAGGCCTCCGCACCCAGGTCGGCATGCACCGAATCGCCGTACCGCGGAAATGCCACCGTGCCGACGGAGAGGCCACGCTCCTCGAGGAGCGTCGTGACCTTGCCGACGAGAGTGCGTTTCCCCGCGCCGTCGAGGCCCTCCAGAGCCACCAGTGTTCCCGAGACAGATCCCACAGGCGAAGCCTATCCTCCGGCCGACTCGCGCCGACCGGAGGAGTGGCACGCGAGTATCAGTAGCGGTAGTGCTCGGGCTTGTACGGCCCTTCCACGTCGACACCGATGTACTCGGCCTGATCCTTCGTGAGCTTGGTGATGCTGCCACCCAGCGCCTCGACGTGGATCTTCGCGACCTTCTCGTCGAGATGCTTCGGGAGGCGGTACACCTCGTTGTCGTACTCGTCCGGCTTGGTCCACAGCTCGATCTGCGCGATGACCTGGTTCGAGAAACTGTTGCTCATCACGAACGACGGATGGCCTGTGGCATTACCCAGATTCAACAGACGACCCTCGGACAGCACGATGATCGAGTGGCCATCGGCGAAGGTGAACTCGTCGACCTGCGGCTTGATGTTGACGCGCGTGACATCGGCCGCGCGCTCGAGGCCGGCCATGTCGATCTCGTTGTCGAAGTGACCGATGTTGCCCAGGATCGCCTGGTGCTTCATCTGCTTCATGTGCTCGAAGGTGATGATGTCCTTGTTGCCGGTGGACGTGATCACGATGTCGGCCCATCCGATGGCTTCCTCGACGGTCTTGACCTCGTAGCCGTCCATGAGCGCCTGCAACGCGTTGATCGGGTCGACCTCGGTGACCGCGACACGTGCACCCTGGCCGCGCAGAGCCTCTGCACAGCCCTTACCGACATCGCCGTAGCCGCAGACGAGGGCGGCCTTGCCACCGATCAGTACGTCCGTGCCGCGGTTGATGCCGTCCAGCAGCGAGTGACGGGTGCCGTACTTGTTGTCGAACTTGCTCTTGGTGACCGAGTCGTTGACGTTGATCGCGGGGAACGCGAGTTCGCC
>JAAZAD010000317.1 GCA_012514505.1 Rhodococcus sp. (in: high G+C Gram-positive bacteria)
GCGGCGGCACGGCGAATGCCACTGTTGTCGAACTCCTCGGCACATAGGACGTCACATCTGTGATCCGGCCGGCAAAATTCTCGGCTTGAGACCCTTGTCACATCCGGCAAACCGACCTACTGTGTGTTCAGTAGGTCGGGGACGTGAAGGAGAGAGGCACCGTGCAAAGGGCGTACGACACGCTTCTCGCCAAGGGTGAGGACCGCAGAGAGCTGATACTCAGTGCAGCTCAGCGGTTGTTGGCGAGGAACGGGTGGCGCAGCACGAGCCTCGCTCAGATCGCACGGGCCGTGGGCATCACGCCCGCGGGTCTGCTGCATCACTTCCAGTCCAAGGACCAGTTGCTGCATGCCGTGCTCGACGCACGGGATGCAGACGATGATGCACGTGCTGATCGTTCGGGAGATCCACTCGAGCAGATCAGGAGACTGTACTTGCGTTTCGAGAAGTCCCCTGAACTGGTCGGGATGTTTGCTGTACTCCTGATCGAGAACCTGGAGCCGGATGCTCCACTGCACGATCGCCTACTCGTTCGACACCGCGCCGCGATCGACACAATCGAGGCGGGTATCCGACGTGGTCAACACGCCGGGCGGTATCGGATGGATGTGAACCCAGCCGTCAAAGCGGTGGAAATCGTCGCTTTCCTCAACGGAATGGGAACCTCATGGCTGCTCGATCGTTCGCTCCCGATAGCCGAGATCTTCGAGGACTTCACACAGTCGCTCGAGCAACAGCTCATGCCCAGCAGCACAGTCTGAGACACCGCATCGTCATCGTCGCGCCACGTGTGGTCGATACCGTGCGCAACGTCGGAGGGTGGCTCTACGACCAGGTTCTCGCGGGATGGGAAGTCACGGTCCTGGCCCGGGAGCATCAAGACATCCGCCCGCTCGAGATCCTCGGGGCCCGAGTCATCGATCTCGACTCGGTATTGGGGACCGAGCACGGCATGGTTCCTGAAGCGCTGGTGGCATCGGCCGAACTCTACTCGTCCGACGAGCGCATCCGTGCAGGTCTGGACCGGCTTCTCGATCGCGGATCGACGAAGTTCAGCATGTGGGGCGATGAGCTCCCGGCAGAGATCGATGCCAGGTTCTCGGCGTCGGAATACTGTATGAGCAGGGCTGCACAGGTATTCAAGCGGCATGCACTCGTCGCAGCGGCGGTCCGCGAACCTGTGATCGCACCCATCGAGTCCTTCCGGACCTCCGGTTTCACCTCATCCAAGTCGGGTCACCTCACGTCGGTCTGACCGACCCGCGTGACGAAGCCTCGACGGCTCACAGCCCCGAAATGACAAGCGTCCCGGCACTCGATGAGCGCCGGGACGTCGTATGCAGTCGGTCAGGCCTGCTGAAGGTCGATGACCACCTTGCCGATGGCCTGCCCGTCACCTACCAGACGAAGGGCACCGACGGCGTCGTCGAGCGAATAGATCGCACCGATGTGCGGCACGGCTCGCCCTGAGACGAGAAGATCGACCAGTTCGTTCTCGTTGCGGCGGAACTCGTCCGGGTCCAGGTCCTGGAACTGGAAGCCCTGGATCCGAATACCCTTCACCAGAACGAGATTGAGCGGTATTCGAGGGATGGTTCCCGAGGCGTATCCGACGGTGATGAAACGTCCGCCTCTTCGCAGACTCCGGAGAGCCGGTTCGGACAGGTCGCCGCCCACCGGATCGACGACGACGTCGGCCCCCTCGCGAGCGACGTCCTTCAGCAGTGCACGCAGGTCACCCGCACGATGATCGACGAGCTGCTTCGCACCGTAGGACGCTGCGACCTCGAGCTTGTCGGCCGACGAGGCCACAGCGACAACGGTCGCTCCCAGAACCGCTCCTAGCTGGACCGCGGCCAGTCCGACGCCGCCGCCGGCCCCCAGCACGACGAGTGTTTCGCCGGGCCGGATCCGGGCCACCGATCGAAGCGTGTGATACGCAGTGCGATGTGCGACGCCGAACGCTGCTGCGGTGTGGTCGTCGACGCCGTCGGGTATCCGTCTCAGCGAC
>JAAZAD010000318.1 GCA_012514505.1 Rhodococcus sp. (in: high G+C Gram-positive bacteria)
AGGCGGCCGCCATCGATCGGCTGAGAACCGCAACACCGAGCCCCCGCGCGGCGAGATCGGCAATCGCGTCCGGTGCAGTGGCGGCGAGCCCGATATCGGCACGAACTCCGAGCACCGAACACGAGCGGTCGAACACCGTGCGGATTCCCGTCCCCTCCGGCAGGCAGATAACGGGGAACTGGGCTACCTGCGACAACTTCGCACCACGACGTTCTGCCAGCGGATGACCGGTCGGCACCAATGCCGTCAACGGCTCGCTGATGATCGTCAACGTGTCGAGGTCCGCAGGGGGATCGTCTGCGGTTCCCACTAACGCGACATCCAGCTCACCCGACCGCAGTCGTTCGATCAATACGTCCGAATTACCCTCTGCCAGAGCTATCTCCACGCCCGGGTGTGCGGTATGGAGATTCTCCAGTGCGTCGAACAGGGCGGGCACGGTGCAGGCCGTCACCATGCCGACGTGGAACTTCCCGCGCACGAGACTGTTCACTTCATCGACGGCCTGGCGCACGGACCCAGCCGCCGACAATGCGTCACGAGCATGCTCGAGGGCGGCTTTCCCTGCGACTGTCAGCGTGGCCTTTCGGGTGGACCGATCGATGAGAGTGGCGCCGAGTTCACGCTCGAGCGCTCTGATCTGCGCACTGATGCCCGACTGGCTGATGCGCACCCGTTCTGCCGCCCTCGTGAAGTTGGCTTCCTCGGCCACGGCGACGAAGTACTCGAGTTGCCTCAGTTCCATAATTGTTGATTCTAGTTCTGAGAAGAACTATCTGTTGGACTTCACATCGAGTCGATCCCACACTGAATATGTCAGCTACAGACCAGGAGGGAATCCCATGTCGGACAACGCAAAGCTCGATCAGGAGAAGGCAATGCAGCCGGAAGATCTCACCCGACTGTTCGTCGAACGCTCCAATGCCGGCGATGCCGCGGGCGTGGCCGCGCTCTACGCCGAGAACGCTGTGATGGCCTATCCACCCGGAAGCCGCACCGTGGGCCGCGCTGCCATCGAGAAGTTGTGGGCATCGGTGCTCGAGGGCGTCCCGCATTTCGAACCCGAGCCACCACTAGCCACACTGATCAGCGGCGATCTGGCACTGACGGCCACCCCACCCAAGGATGGGACAGGCGCCCGCGCGCAGGTGGCGCAACGGCAAGCGGATGGATCGTGGCTGCGGGTTCTCGATCAGCCCGAGTTCGTGAGGCCCGACTCGCGATAGCCTCGAACCATGCCTACCGCCCTCGTCACCGGTGCCTCCCGTGGTCTCGGCGCCGCCATCGCACGCGAACTCGCGCCCACACACCACCTGCTGCTGGGTGCCAGTTCGGCCGAGTCCCTCGACGCCATCACCGCTGAGCTGCCCGATTCGGAGCCGTGGCCGGTGGACCTCACCGACTACCCGGCCGTGGCACAGGCGTGCGCGAAGATCGAAACCCTCGACGTGCTGGTCCACAACGCAGGTGTCGCGGACCTGAATACGGTCGCCGAGTCGACCGTCGATCAGTGGCGTCGCACTCTCGAGGCGAACGTGATCGCGGTCGCCGAATCCACCCGGCTTCTCCTACCGGCCCTTCGCGCGGCGGGCGGTCATGTGGTGCTGATCAATTCGGGTGCCGGTCTGCGTGCCAACGCGGGGTGGGCTTCGTACGCGGCGAGCAAGTTCGCGCTTAAGGCTTTCGGTGACGCCCTGCGCCTCGAAGAGCCGAACATTCGTGTCACCTCGGTACATCCGGGCCGGATCGACACGGACATGCAGCGCGACATCGTCGCTCACGAAGGTGGGGAGTACGACGCCGACAAGTTCCTGAAGCCGTCCACGGTGGCCGCCGCCGTGCGGAACGCAATCGAAACGCCTGCGGACGCGCACCCGACGGACGTCGTTCTGCGCGTGCGCTGAACGGCTACAGCTCGCGGACGAAGTCGAGGAGCAACCGGTTCACCGACTCGGCACGCTCCTGTTGGACGAAGTGGCCTGAGTGATCGAGTAGGTGCACGCCCCGCAGATCAGGGACAGATGCCCGCATGCGATCCAGCGCTTGTGGTCCGCTCATGGCGATCACCGGATCGGCCGCGCCCGCGATGTACAGGGTGGGCGCGGTGATCTCATGCGTCCGCCCGTCGTGCTGTTCCCAGTTGCGGTCGTAGGCCCGGTACCAGTTCAACCCACCGGTGAACCCGGTCTCGGTGAACACCTCGACATAGTGCTCGAATTCGTCTTCCGACAACCAGGACCACGGCAGGGCGGGTGCACACGGCAGCACGTCGAGGTATCCATTGCCCGCCGAACAGTGTTGCCAGATGTCGAGATAGTCGTATGCGCCGGACAGGGCGAAGAACAGGCGTCGCAGAAAGCGCCGTGGATCTTTCGCCAATTCTGCGTCGGCGACACCGGGTTCCTGGAAGTAGTGCAGGTGCAGAAAATGCTTCTGCGAGAGCCTCGCGAACAATTCCGACGGGCGCGCCGGCATCCGGTCCGGCGTATACGGAACCGCGAGGAGAACCAACCCCCGCACCCGGTCCGGATACTTCTCGGCCACCGTCCACGCCGCGGGCGCCCCGAAATCGTGGCCGACGAAGACCGCATCGTCTATGCCGAGCGCGTCGAGCAAGGACACCAGCCGGTCCGCGACCTGATCGTTGGTATATCCCGCGAGGTCTTCCGGCACGTCGGTGCCGCCATATCCCGGCATGTCGGGTGCGACCGCTCGGAAGTCGGCACCGGCAAGCGCCTCCACCTGGTGCCGAAAGCTGTACGCCAACCCGGGGAAGCCATGGCACATCACCACGGCGGGACCGGTGCCGCTGTCGGTGACCTGCCACCGAAAACCGTCGTCGGCCGTCACCGACACCACCGTCTGCTGCAGCGTCATGTTCGACATGTCAGCGGGTGATCATGTCTTCTTGGCTCCAGAACGCTCGCATGGTGAGGATCTTGCCTTCGTCGTCGAAGGTCATCACATCGATGGGCGAAAGCTCCATCGACTGCTTCCCCAGGTGGGTGACGAGCGAGAACTGGAACGCGGCCTCGTTGCCCGCGATACGGAGCGTCACCAGTTCCGCCGACTGCTCGAGCGGTTCGACGACCGCGTAAAACTCGCGGATCGAGGCGGTGGTGGTCCGTGGGTCGGTGCCGACCGGGTCTTCGATCATCGCACCGTTCGCAAACAGGGCCAGCACATCGTCGACGGTCCCCTTTGCGACGGCCTCGAGGTACTTGGTCACGGTCTTGCGGATGTCATCGGCCGACGGCGCCATGCGGACACTCCATTCGGTAGAACGTGTTGCAGGTGTGAACGATCACTCAGGCAGAGTACGGCCACAACACGCTCAGCGGAACCCCTTACGGAACCGGAATGATGATGGGCGGCAGACCGGGGATCTGAAGTTGGACCTGCGGCGGTGGTGGCGGAGGTGCAGGTGGCGGCGCCGGTGCGGGCGCCGGGGCCGGTGGTGGCGCCGGCGCAGGTGGCGGAGGAGGCGGAGGCTCCGGTGCTGGCGGCGGGGGAGGTGGGGGAGGTGGGGGAGGCGGTTGCGGCGCCTCTACGCGCTCCGGTCTCGGCGCCGGCCTCGGCTCGGGTCTCGGTTCCCGCTCCACCCGTTCAGAAGGCTCCGACGAGTCCCGCACGGCAACCGGTTCGACTGCTGAGGGCATCGGCGGCGCAGCCTGCTGTGGTCCCGTGCCGGTTGGTATGCGGATCAGATCGCCCGTTGTCAGTTCGACGACCCGCAACTCGCTGAGTCGTTCCTCGGAGGGTTGGACGACAATCACGTCGTCGGTCGAGAAGCCCGGCCACGGCTGACCGGACGGCTCGGAGTCGCTGCTCAAAAGCGGCGCGGTGAGCGGACTTCCGTCCATGCACCGCACCATCGGCATGCCGAACACATCGACGAGGACGACCGTGCCCGCCTCCAGCACGACCTGCGAGCTCTTCGCCACCCCGTCGTCGAATCCGTGGCTGGTGACGCGTGTGTCCGCGCGCAGGAGCAGTGGGGTCAACGACCGGACGTACCCGCGGAGATTCTCCACGTTCAAAGCGTTTGCCCAGGAGAACGACTTGGCCTCGTCCGCTTCCAACTGGGAGGCGAGTTTCTCTCTGTCACACAGTGGGCGGTCGGGGCTGCCGCCGTACAAGCCGTCACGGTTACCGTCGACGAACACTCCCGTGCCGCCGCCGGGCAGCCCGTCACCGTCTTCTCCCTTGGGGATTGCGGTATCGCGGGGACCGGCCGGAACCGATGTGGGTACCTGCGGCGGAAGCAGTACGTCCGTCCAAGGAAATTCGCTCTGCTCGACGGCCAATTCGAGTTGGACGCGTTCGGTCGACGACCCTCCACCACCGGTACACGCCGTACCGGCAGCGGTCACCGCCGCGCACACAGCCAGCAACCATGCGCGAGGTACTCTTCTGCGCTCCGTGGCCACGGGCCCATCGTATGCAGCAAGCCCCAACCCTGTGCGTGATTTGCGAGCCCGGAGGGTCACAAACCGCTCACGGGCGCGTCAGCGCACTACGTTGACCATCTTCCCGCGAACGACGATCACCTTGCGCGGATCGTTGCCCTCGAGCAGAGCCACGATCTTCTCGTCCGCGAGGGCGATCTTCTCGACGTCCTCACGTGAGGCGTCGGCCGGAACACTGATGCGGCTCCGCACCTTGCCGTTGACCTGGATCGGGTACTCGACGGTGTCCTCTACCAGCCATTTCTCGTCGGCTGCGGGGAACGGACCGTGTGCGAGGGTGCCCTCGTGGCCCAGGCGGGACCACAGCTCTTCCGCGAGGTGCGGGGCGAGCGGCGCGACCATCAGCACGAGCGGCTCCACGGCCGCACGCGGCGCACCGTCCGGATACGCCTTGGTGAGGTGGTTCGTGTACTCGATGAGCTTCGCGGTGGCCGTGTTGTCACGCAGTGCCGTGTAGTCGTCGGAGACCCCGGAAATCGCCTTGTTCAGCGCGCGCAGCGTGTCCTCGGTGGGGTCGGAGTCGGTAACTCGGAGGTCGCCGGACTCCTCGTCCACGACCACACGCCACAGACGCTGCAGGAATCGCTGCGCGCCGACGACGTCCTTGGTCGCCCAGGGGCGGGACGTGTCCAGTGGGCCCATCGACATCTCGTAGACGCGGAGGGTGTCTGCGCCGTACTCGTTGCAGATCTCGTCCGGCGAGACGGAGTTCTTGAGCGACTTGCCCATCTTTCCGTACTCGCGCTTGACCTCGGCGCCTTCGTAGAAGTACTTGCCGTCACGCTCTTCGACGTCCTCGGCCGGCACGTAGACGCCGCGCGCGTCCGTGTAGGCGTACGCCTGGATGTAGCCCTGGTTGTAGAGGCGACGGAACGGCTCGCTCGAGCTGACGTAGCCGAGGTCGAACAGCACCTTGTGCCAGAACCGCGAGTAGAGCAGGTGCAGCACGGCGTGCTCGACGCCGCCGACGTAGAGGTCGACGCCACCCGGGTCGTTCGCACCGTGCAGTTCGGGACGCGGTCCTACCCAGTAGGCCTCGTTCTCCTTGTCGCAGAACGCATCCTGGTTGGTGGGGTCGATGTAGCGCAGCTGGTACCAGGAGCTACCCGCCCACTGCGGCATGACGTTGGTGTCGCGGCGGTAGGTCTGCAGGCCGTCGCCGAGGTCGAGTTCGACGTCGACCCAGTCGGTGGCCTTCGCGAGCGGGGGAGACGGCTCGGAGTTTTCGTCGTCCGGATCGAAGGAGACGGGCGCGTAGTCCTCCACCTCGGGCAGCTCTACGGGCAGTTCGGACTCGGGCAGCGCGTGCGCGGTGCCGTCGGCCGAGTAGACGATCGGGAAGGGCTCACCCCAGTAACGCTGGCGCGCGAACAGCCAGTCACGCAGCTTGTACTGGATGGTGCCGCGACCGGTGCCCTCCTGTTCGAGGTATTCGGTGATGGTGGTCTTCGCGTCGGCGACCGCGAGGCCGTCGAGCAGACCGGAGTTCACCAGGGGGCCGTCACCGGTGTAGGCGGCCTCGGTGACGTCACCACCGGAGATGACCTCGACGATGTCGAGACCGAAGGTGGTGGCGAATTCCCAGTCGCGCTGGTCGTGACCAGGGACGGCCATGATGGCGCCGGTGCCGTAACCGGTGAGCACGTAGTCGGCGATGAAAATGGGCAGCTGGTGCCCATTGACCGGGTTGACCGCGTACGCGCCGAGGAAGACGCCCGTCTTCTCCTTGTTCTCCTGGCGCTCGAGATCGGACTTCGCTGCGATCGACTTACGGTATGCCGCAACCGCTTCGGCGGGAGTGGCCGCGCCGCCGGTCCACCGCGGATCGACTCCGTCCGGCCAGGCGTCCGCCACCAGGGTGTCGACCAGGTCGTGCTCGGGAGCGAGCGTCACATACGTTGCGCCGTAAAGGGTGTCGGGACGAGTGGTGAACACCTCGATCTTCTGCTCACCCGACGTGAACGCGACCTGGGCGCCGTGCGAGCGGCCGATCCAGTTGCGCTGCATGCTCTTGACCTTGTCCGGCCAGTCCAGATGATCGAGGTCGTCCACGAGGCGGTCGGAGTACGCGGTGATCCGCATCATCCACTGCTGCAGGTGCTTACGGAACACCGGGAAGTTGCCCCGGTCGCTGCGGCCGTCGGCGGTGACCTCTTCGTTGGCGAGCACCGTCCCCAGTCCGGGGCACCAGTTGACCATCGAATCCGACTGGTACACCAGCCGGTAGGAGTCGATCGCCGACGCCTTCTCGGCAGCCGAGAGTGCGTTCCAATCCCGACCGTCATCCAGAGTGTGCTCGCCCGA
>JAAZAD010000319.1 GCA_012514505.1 Rhodococcus sp. (in: high G+C Gram-positive bacteria)
GGTGAAGGAACGGGCCTCAGCTCCGAGGGAGTGAATGGCCATAGCTACCAAAGAGTTGGAGATGCGCTCACCGGAAGTGAGGAGCATGTCCATTTCACGAGCGGGCGGGGACGGACACACCTGTTGCGCGAGATCGAGCAATTCATCGGTGGTGTCACCCATCGCCGATACCACGACGACGACATCGTTGCCGGCCTTCTTGGTCTCTACGATTCGTTCCGCGACTCGTCGGATCCGCTCGGCTGATGACACCGAGGATCCGCCGTACTTCTGGACGACGAGAGCCACGCGTTTCTACCTCCAGGTCGACAAAAATGAACTAATCCAGGTGGTGGGCCTACCGAGGAGGGCCGCGAAACCCCAGGCGGATTGCCCACAGCGCCTCATTCGAAGGTGGATCGGGCCGCGTCGGTCACCTTTCCGACTATTCCGCAGTCACCACCGTGAACAGTGACGACGGCGCGAGCATTCCCCAGAGCCCGGGCGAACTCGTCGACCTCGACACCCGGGCGTGTGACGTCGATCTCCCGGCCCACCGGAAAGGTCGATCGGCAGCCATCCTCGACCCTTTTCGGCTCGTACGATTCGTCCGTTTCAGGTTCGCTCACGGCCTTCACGCCGAGGGCCAGGGTTACCACGTTTCCGCTCGACTCCACACCGTCCGGATGGAAGGTGCACTGGAACGGAGTAGGCGGCAGTGCGGTGTCGACGACTCGCGCCGCTTCGGGGAACGCCGTGAGCACCTCGCAGGGGTTCGAGCCCACGGCGTCCACGGCCCAGTCCGTCCCGTCGACGCGGCCCGGGAGGCCCAACACCATACGGGCTGTCGCACTCTCGAGAACTGCGTCGGCCAGCGGGCAGCTATCGGTGTCGGCAGGCCCTCGGCTTCGCACCGTGGCGTACTGCGCGGGCGTGCGTTCGGGTTCTTCGCCCAGGTCGAGCTCGAATACACGCTGACACGTACCGCGCCCGAGATCCGGGCCTCCGCCGAGGTAGGCGGTCGCGCCGTTCATCTCGACAGGATTCGACACCGATACGTCCGAGAGCATCGACGGGAGCAAGGAGACGTCCACAGCCGTCTCCGCGCCGTCGGCGTCGCGAATCAGGGCGGAACAAACGGAAGGTTGCACTGCAGATCCGTATTGGAGCACCTCGCCTGCGTCGGCGAGCAGGCCTTCGTCGAGCAGACCGCACGGGTCCGTCGCACGCAGGGAGTCCTCGACCGCCAGTTGACGCGACTGCGCCGGGCTGAACGGTTTCGCCGGAACCGGCGCCGGGCCGCCCTCTGCTCCACCGCAAGCGGCCAGCACCATTCCAGCCCCGAGGATCGCCGCGATCCGTGCCTTACTACCCATGACGCTCCCTCCCACAAGTCCTGCGCGACCCTACCCGCGCACCGCGAATGCGCCCGTTGACACAAGAACGGAACGGGTGTTCACTTCTTGTATGGCCTATCGGCGCACGCCTGCCGTGCAAGACCGCCTCGACGCACTCCGCGAGCGGCTGATCGAGTCTGCGACCAACCTGGTCGCCCGCAGTGGGTATGCGGGTTGTTCCGTCGCCGCGGTCGCCGCGGACGCCGGCGTGGGCACCGGAACCGTCTATCGGCATTTCGCGAACAAGGGCGAATTGTTCGCCGAGGTGTTCCGCATCTCCTGTAGCCGCGAAGTGAGCGCCTCGGTGCAGGCCGGTAACGCTGCCCGAACTGCCTCGGGTTCGAGTACCGACGCCGCTACGGCGTTCGTCCTCACCTTCGCCGAACGCGCACTCCGTGCCCCGACAATGGCGTACGCGCTGCTCGTCGAACCGGTCGACCCCGCCGTCGATACAGAGCGACTGCTGTTCCGTGAATCGTTCCGCGATGCGCTGGCCGTGACCATCGCCGCAGCCGTCGACGGAGGCGAACTCCCACCCCAGGACGCGACCGTGACCGCCGCCTGCCTCGTCGGCGCCATCGGCGAAGCCCTCGTCCTCCCGCTTGCCAAAGGATCGGCCGACTCGGCCGTCCTGCCCGCACTCCGCACCTTCACCCTCCGATCGTTAGGGAGCCCGCTATGAGCGCCACCCACGAAGTGTTCAACCAGACGCCGCCCCTGATGGACTACGACGCAGCCGAGTACGCGCCGATCCTCGAGGCGCTGCAACGCGAAGGGGCACACGACGCGCTCGACGAAGTGCATCGCGTCGGTCGTCTCGCGGGCAGCGAAGAAGCGCAGCGGTGGGGTGATCTCGCCGAAGCCCACCCACCCGTGTTGCGCACCCACGATCGGTACGGACACCGGATCGACGAGGTCGAGTACGACCCGGCCTACCACCAGTTGATGAACACGGCCGTCGAACTCGGCTTGCACGGCACCCCCTGGGCCGACCCGAGCCCGCACGCACACCTGGTTCGGGCCGCGAAGCTGGCGATCTGGGGTCAGGTCGATGCGGGACACCAGTGCCCCATCTCGATGACGTACGCCGTCGTCCCTGCCCTGCGTCACAACCCTGAGCTGTCCGCACAGTACGAACCGCTGCTCACCACCCGCACCTATGACCCGAGGCTCGGCGCGCCGCTGACGAAGGGCGGCCTGATCGCAGGCATGTCGATGACCGAGAAGCAGGGCGGCTCCGACGTTCGCGCAGGCACCACCCGGGCCGTGCCGCAGGCCGACGGCAGCTACCTGCTGACGGGCCACAAGTGGTTCACGTCGGCGCCGATGTCCGACATCTTCCTGGTCCTCGCACAGACCGAATCCGGCCTCTCGTGTTTCTTCCTCCCCCGAGTGCTGCCCGACGGCACCCTCAATCGGATGCATCTCATGCGGCTCAAGGACAAGCTGGGCAACCATTCCAACGCCAGCAGCGAGGTCGAGTACGACGAGGCCGTGGCGTGGATGGTCGGCGAAGAAGGCCGCGGCGTCCCGACCATCATCGAGATGGTCAACATGACCCGACTCGACTGCACGATCGGCACCACCATCGGCATGCGGGCCGGAATCGCACAAGCCGCGCACCACGCGCAGCATCGTAGCGCCTTCGGCAAGCCCCTCGTGGAGCAGCCCTTGATGCGCAACGTCCTCGCCGATCTGGCCGTCGAATCCGAATCGTCCACCACTGTCGCGATGTGGCTGGCGGCGCTCACCGATAGGGCCACGTCCGGCGACGAACAAGCCATCGCCCTGCGCCGCATCTCGCTGGCCGTCAGCAAGTACTTCGTGTGCAAACGGGGTCCGATCCACGCGGCCGAGGCGCTGGAATGCCTCGGCGGCAACGGCTACGTGGAAGATTCGCGGATGCCGCGGCTGTACCGGGAGGCTCCCGTGCTGTCGGTATGGGAGGGGTCCGGGAATGTCGCTGCACTCGATGCTTTGCGGGCGATGGCGAAACAGCCGGAGTCGTTGCAGGCATTCTTCGACGAACTCGATCGCAGCTCCGGAGTCGACCGCCGCCTCGACGACGCCGTGGCCCGGGTCAAGGCAAGTTTCTCCGACATGGATACGCTCGAGCATCGGGCCCGCAGCATCGTCGGCAACATGGCCCTCGCGTTGCAGGGTTCGCTACTGGTGCGGTTCGGGCATCCCGCGGTGGCCGATGCGTTCACCGCCAGTCGCCTGGACGGTAACTGGGGAAGCGTGTTCGGGACTCTGCCGACGGGCATCGACACCGGCGCGATCATCGCGCGCGCCACTCCCAAGGTGGGTTCGTGACCTCGTAGGCGAGTTCAGAGCGTGTAGCGGATCAACCGCGAGCTGTTACCGACCACCGCGACCGACGAGGCGTTGTGCAGGACGGCGGCGAGGACCGGGGAGAGTGCCCCACCAGCGCTGACGAGCAATCCGATCGCGTTGACGGCGATGGACATTCCGTAATTCTGCTGAATGACTCCGACGGCATGTCGGCCGAGATCGCGTACATCGAGGAGCCGGTCCAGGTCGTCGCTGGCGAGGGCAACGTCCGCGGTTTCGACAGCCACATCGGTGCCCGCCAACCCCATCGCGATCCCGATGTCAGCGGCCGCCAGAGCTGGGGCGTCGTTGGTGCCGTCGCCGACCATCGCAACCACGTGCCCGGCCTGCTGCAATGCGCGCACTGCCTGGAGTTTGTCCTCAGGCATCACCTCGGCCTGCCACTCGTCGATACCGAGATCACGGGCGACCGCGGCCGCGGTTTCGGGGTGGTCGCCGGTCAGCATCACGATCTGTTCGATCCCGTCTGCGCGGAGTTTGCGCAGCACCGCAGCGGCGTTCGGCCGGGCTTCGTCGCGGAGACTGATCAGTCCGACGAGGGTGCCGTCCACCGCCAACAGCAGCGGGGTCTCAGCCTGCCGGCGCAGCCGACGAACCCACTGCGCCGCGTCGCCGGAGACGGCGATGTTCTCGGTACGCAACAACGAGGGGCTGCCGAGGAGCAGGGTGCGCCCGTCCGCGATGCTGCGCATACCGAGTCCGACGAGGACTTCGCACTCCTCGTGTGGCGGGATCTCGATGTGGCGTTCCTCGGTGCTGCGGATAACGGCAGCAGCGAGGGGATGACGGGAATGGATCTCGGAGCTGGCGGCGTAGGCGAGCACCTGCTCCGGAGTCCACTCGTCATCGAAGGCGACGATGTTGGTCACCACCGGCCGCCCCACGGTCAGGGTGCCGGTCTTGTCGAACACGACGGCGTCGACCCGCCCGGCCAGCTCGAGGTGCGATCCGCCCTTGATCAGGATCCCGCGGCGGGCGCCGTTTCCGATGGCCGCGCTGATCGCAGTCGGGGTCGACAAACCGACCGCGCAGGGGCACGCGACCAGCAGCATCGTCATCGCCCGGCGAACATCGCGGGTGATCAGCAAGGTCACCGCCGAGAGCACGAAGGAGGCGGGCACGAAGCGGCGGGAGAAGTTCTCCCCGACGGTCTGGATCGGTGCCCGGTCCTCCTGTGCCTGCTCGACCCGGGTGATGATGCGCCCGATCGTGGTGTCCTTACCGACAGCGGAGGCTCTCACCACGAGGCGACCGCGGATGACCACGGACCCGGCGTGGACCCGATCGCCGATCTCGATGCTGACGGGCAGGGTCTCCCCGGTGATGGCGGACTGGTCCACGATGGCTTGTCCGTCGACGACGACCCCGTCGACCGCGGCAGCGACCTGGTCGTGCACGATGACCTCGTCGCCGACCTCGAGGCGCTCGACGTCCACCGACAACTCGGAGCCGTCGGCGAGCCGCACCCAGGCGGTGTCTTGCGTTCCGGTCAACAGGTCCGAGATCGCCCGGCGGGTACGGCGCAGGGTCAGATCCTGCAGATACTCGCCGATGTTGAGTAGCCACAGCACCGTCAGGGCCACTACGTTCTCCCGGAGCACAAGGCTGGCGATGGTGGCCGCGGATACCAAGGCATCGGTTCCTGCGGACCGTTTTCCGACGAGCGAGCGCAGCGCCCCGCGCAGAAACGGGTAGCCGGTGAAGACGGTGGTACCAGTGGCGACGAGGCGGCCGGTGGTACCGAGCATCGGTGGCCGGCGCAGTGCGTACCGGCGGAAACCCAGCAGCGCCAGCGCGGCGCCGCCGATCGCCATCCGCAGGACGTCTCCGTTCGTGACATCGGCCGAGCGGGGCGGTCGATGCGGCACGTGTAACCGGTCGGTCTTCTGCCCGGCGGCGATGGCGTCGAGGATTTCATGCAGGTCGGCTCGGGTGCGGGAGTACCAGACAACGACCGCCGCGGTGCGCGGGTAGGCGTGCACGGCCCGCACCCCGGAGATCATGGTGACGGCATCCTCGATGGCGACGGCCCGTCCGGGGCTCGATTCGAGCCAGTCCACTCGGATCCGGAGGCGCCCACCGGCATGGGCCACCACCCGCAAGCCCGCCGGCAGATCGTCCTCGGTCAGAACACCGGTTGGCGCGGCGCTGACGTCAGTGAGCGTGGTCATGCCCATGCCCGGGCTCGGTGGGCAGGGATGCCTCCTCACCGATCTGTTCCTTGGCTTCGGCCACGACATCGGAGACTGCGAGGCGGGCGGACTCGGCCCCTTCTTCGGCCTTGCGGACACCGCGCAGACCCCAGGCGGTCGCCGTCACCGCTGCCTCCCGCACCGGGGTCTTCTCGACGAGCTTCTTGACTCCTTCGTACGCAGCCACGCCGACCGCGCCGGTCACGACCGTCGACGCCGCCTTCACCACCAGTGCCTGCAACATGAACACTCCTCTCGTCACGGATCCCGTGCCTGCACCCATGCGCCCGCGCTGGCAAGATCTCTCTACCGGGGACTGTTTCCATGCTAGTGCGCACCGAGCTGCTCGAGCTGGGCAAAGAAGGAACCGCTCGGGGCCGCTTGTGCTGTTTGCCGATGGGCAATCTCTTCGACCGTCCGGTCCCACCGACCGACAATCCGTGTTCCGCCGGGCACTCGGCCTGGTCCCTACATACAGTGGACGCATGACTGCCGATTCGAATCCGAGTGTCCGCAAGTCCGATACCCAGAAGCGCTACGAGATCAGTGTCGACGGCACCGTTGCCGGCTTCACCGAATATCTCGATCGAGATCAGCAACGAATCTTCTTCCACACCGAGATCGGTGAAGAGTTCGGTGGGCGAGGATTGGCGAGCACCCTCATTCGCGAGGCGCTGACCGACACCACTTCGTCCGGTCTCCGCGTCGTCCCCGTCTGCCCGTTCGTCGCCCGGTTCGTCGAGAAGCACGATGACTTCGACGACCAGGTGGACCCTGCCACGCGTGATCACATCCGGGCCGTGGAAGCGCTCTCATGACGGCCCGTCGCCGGGTCTACATCGACAAGCAGACCCCGTCCGTGTTCAAGGCCATGAACGGGGTCGCGCTCGAGGTCAGGACTCGCGCAGCGGACGCGGGGCTCGACCGGATCATCATGGAGCTCGTCAATGTGCGGGTGTCGCAGATCAACAGATGCCTGTTCTGCCTGGACTCGCACTCCCGCCAGGCCGTCGAGGCCGGCGAATCCAACCAGCGGATTGCCGTCCTACCCGCCTGGCGGGAGTCCGAACTCTTCAGCCCACGTGAGCGGGCGGCGCTCGAGATCGCCGAGGCGGTCACGAAGGTGAGCACCGAACACCTCGACGACCACACCTACGCGACAGCGCGCAAAGCCCTCTCCGACGACGAGATCTCGGTGCTGATCTGGGCGGCCGTCACGATCAACGCGTTCAACCGGGTGTCGATCCTGAGCGGTCATCGGATTTCGGCCGCACCCAGGTGACGATCTGCGCGTGCACCACTTCTGTGCCGGTCTTGTCGTAGATCGCGATCTCGACGGGAACATCTTGACCTTCGGTGATGGCCGAGAGGTCCCGGTCGAGGGTGGCCACGGCGCGCAGGCTGGTGCCGGCTTTCGCCAGGTACTGCACGTTCATTCCCTTCGGAATCCACTGATGGGTGCGCGGCGTCGTCGCCTCCATCACCATTCCCATCGCCGTTTCGGCGAGGTTGCACGCGGCGATCGCGTGGAAGGTGCCGATGTGGTTGTGCACGCCGAACCACTTCGGAGACGTGACCACGGCCCGACCGGGCTCGACTTCCTGCACGGTCGGTAGGACCGTCGCGAAGTAGGGGGCCTGCGCCCACAAACCCGCCGAGAAGAGGACACGCCCGGCAGCGTTTCCGGACAGCTTCTGCCACAACGCGAGGGTTTTGGGCGTCGTCGAATCACTCATGCAGCAATCTTACTCAAGAGTAAGTTCAGTAGGGCAACTCTGGTGTCAGGCCATCACTTTCCGGCAGGCCGAATGGATGCGTCGATGCGGTGAATCCGGAGATCGTCGCCCGGAATCCGGAACTTCTCGACAATCCGAACGGTCACCAGATCACGCCCGAACAGGCCCGCGTCGAGCAGGTAGTCGGCGGTGACGTCGTCGCCGGACTCCGTCCATTCCACGTCACGGATGCCGCGAATCACGCGGTACTGCGGACCGCCGGACAAACTGCGCCGCAGATGACTTCCCGAAAACGCGGTTTTGAGTCCGACCTCGTAACGAACAGCGTTCGGAGCTATGGGGACGGTGTTTCCGTCGTGGCTGAGCAGCGCATCGAGGTAGGCCTGCGCGACGTCGACTCGAGAGTTCATTTCATCAGTCGTACCCGTCGACGGCGGTGATTGCCAGACATTCTCTGCCGAGGAGTAGAGTGCAAAATATGCAGCGCGCACTTCTTCTTGGTTGCCGCGACGGGGTCTGATCCAGACTGGCTTCCCGCCGCGGGGTTTTTCGTGCGCCGGTCGACTCAGCCGTAGGACTCACAAAGTCCACACCGAATCTGGAGATCAATCCCATGTCCCCCGCTGACGCATTCACATCCGGAACGCGCACCATCACGCCGCCGACGAAGCCCGCCCCGGCCGATCAGCCGGCGTGGAACACGCAGAAGAACTCGTCCATGCCGACGTTCCGCTACCGCCCCTTCGCCGAAGAAGTCGAACCGGTGTCGCTGCCCGATCGCACCTGGCCCGACACCACCATCGACCGCGCACCGCAGTGGTGTGCCGTCGACCTGCGCGACGGCAACCAGGCACTGATCGACCCGATGAGCCCGGCCCGCAAGCGTCGCATGTTCGAACTGCTGGTCCGCATGGGCTACAAGGAAATCGAGGTCGGGTTCCCGTCCGCGAGCCAGACCGACTTCGACTTCGTACGCGAGATCATCGAGGACGGCGCCATCCCGGACGACGTGACCATCCAGGTGCTCACCCAGTCGCGGCAAGAGCTGATCGAACGCACCTTCCAGGCGTGTGAAGGCGCCAACAAGGTGATCGTGCACTTCTACAACTCGACATCGATCCTGCAGCGCCGCGTCGTGTTCAAGGCAGATCGAGACGCCATCAAGAAGATCGCCACCGACGCGGCCACGTACGCCGTCGAAGAAGCGAAGAAGTACCCGGACACCGAATGGCGTTGGGAGTACTCCCCCGAGTCCTACACCGGCACCGAACTCGAGTACGCGAAGGAAGTCTGCGACGCCGTCACCGAAGTCCTGGGCGCCACCCCGGAAGCACCGGTCATCGTGAACCTGCCGGCAACCGTCGAGATGGCGACCCCGAACGTGTACGCCGACTCGATCGAGTGGATGCACCGCAACCTCGCCCGCCGCGATTCGGTGATCCTGTCCCTGCACCCCCACAACGACCGCGGCACGGGTGTCGCCGCCGCCGAACTGGGCTACCAGGCCGGCGCCGACCGCATCGAGGGCTGCCTGTTCGGCAACGGCGAACGCACCGGCAACGTCTGCCTGGTGACGCTGGGCCTCAACATGTTCACCCGCGGCGTCGACCCGCAGATCGACTTCTCGAACATCGACGAGATCCGCCGCACCGTCGAATACTGCAA
>JAAZAD010000320.1 GCA_012514505.1 Rhodococcus sp. (in: high G+C Gram-positive bacteria)
TACCGCCGGTTCGACCCAACACCTGACCACCGCGGGGCGCCTCCTCGGCTTGATCGACCGAGGGACACTGCTGTCGACGCAGGACCAGTTCGACGACGAAGCCGCGCAGGAGCAGGCTGCATACTCTCGAAAATCTGCCGGCTACGACGCTGCGCGGGCCGGGTTGGTGTATCTCCTCGGACCAACCCCAGTGGGATCACTGTTCGAAGCAGGCATCTACGGCGCGGGGGATCCGCTCAAGCAGTCGTTCATCGGACCCCCGCCCGGACCCGCCGAGGACGCACGGCTCAACCCGCCCGAGCTCACAAGTCACTATCTGATTTCGGTCGCTGCCGCAGGTGCGGACGCGTTCACGCCAGAAACCTTGAACACGTATGGAATGTACTTCGATCAGAGCGGTCAGCTACTGGCGGGAGACGAACTCCTTGCGGCAGCAGAGGGAAACCCCTTCACACGTAATTCGGCGCTGTTCGAACTGTTCAACCGCTTGGGTTACCCCGGGAACTTCGTTGCCTTTGACAACGCGTACGACTACGCGGTGATGAACGATGGATAGGTGCCGCTCCGCATTCCTGCTTCTGGCCACCCTCTTCACACTCAGTTCGTGCACGAGCACGACAACCGAATCTGATGAAAGCCAGCCGCTTCCCACCGTCAAGCCCGACCAGAACCCGCCCTACAGCCACGTCTGGTCCGCCGAACCCGGCATCGACCTGTTCAGCCGCAACGCCGAACTCATCCGCGCATCCATCGAAGCCGGTTTCTACGCGTACAACTACTCCATCGGCACCACCTTCCCCGGATATCGCGACGCCGTCAGCAGCGGCCCGCGACGGAGAGCTTGGCAGATCCAACCATCCTTCATCCCATCCGGACCCGGTGAAGGGACACGCAGACCCGCAACAGCGCATCAGCATCTCGCCACTATCACCGAAACCGACGGCACCATCACCGCCGACGTCTGTGAATACCTCGAACACCCCGAAGGCACCACCCACACCGGTGGCCGCATCGGACTCGAGTGGTTCGTCTCGCTGGAGAACTACGGACTCAACGCTGGCCTTCCCGGGATCCCCGACCCTGACCCCGGCACCGCAGACCCACGCGCCCTCCGCGTCCCCGACTGGAACATCTTCGGCACCTGGCACATCACCGACCTGAACCTCGGCGGCCGCAACTGGCAATCCGCCGTCCCCGAATGCACCGAGTGGTGGTACCAGCAATTCCCCGGAGAACGCACCAGCAGCGGCTATGTCACCGCCCCCAAAGGCACCCCGCTGCCCGGCAGCCCCGTCGCGCAGCAGTACCCCGAGTGGATCGGACCTTCGAACCCCGAATGAAAACCAGCACACCACACTTCACCCTGCTTGCCGCCGTGACCTGCCTGCTCACCGCCTGCACCGGCAGCGGCACCGACACCCCGGCGATAACCACACCGACACCCACACCCGACCAGAACCCGCCCTACAGCCACGTCTGGTCCGCCGAACCCGGCATCGACCTGTTCAGCCGCAACGCCGAACTCATCCGAGGCTCCGTCGAAGCCGGGTTCTACGCGTACAACTACTCCATCGGCACCACCTTCCCCGGATATCTCGACGCCGTCAGCAGCAGCCCGCGACGGAGAGCTTGGCAGATCCAACCGGATTTCATCCCATCCGGACCCGGTGAAGGGTCACGCAGACCCGCAACAGTGCATCAGCATCTCGCCACCGTCACCGAAACCGACGGCACCATCACCGCCGACGTCTGCCAATACCTCGAATACCCCGAAGGCACCATCCACCCCGGTGGTCGCATCGGACACGAATGGTATGTCTCGCTGAAGAATTACGGCCCCAGTGCCGGACTCGCAGGCATCCCCGACCCCGACCCCGACACCGCAGACCCTCGCGCCCTCCGCGTCCCCGACTGGAACATCTTCGGCACCTGGCACATCACCGACCTGAACGTCGGCGGCCGCAACTGGCGATCCGCCGTCCCCGAATGCACCAACTGGTGGCACCAACGTTTCCCCGACGGGACAACGGCCGAAAGCTACGTTCTCATGCCCAAAGGAACCCCACGACCAGGCAGCCCCGTCGCACAGCAGTACCCGGAATGGATAGGGCCCGCGAACCCCGAGTGACTCCCTGCACCGGTGTGGCAGCAATTGCTACGGTACGAATTGTTGCCGGAATCGAGGAGCCTGATGACCGAGCCATGGATGACCCGACCGACCGTCGATGTCGTGGCGGACCTGACCGTGGAGGAGAAGGCATCGCTCACCAGCGGCCTGAACTTCTGGTTCACCGAACCTGTCGACCGTGCCGGACTTCCGTCGATCATGCTGACCGACGGGCCGCACGGGGTGCGGAAACAGACCGGGGGCGGTGATCACATGGGTCTCGGTGACGCCGTGCCCGCGACGTGTTTTCCGCCTGCTGTCGCACTGGGCGGAACCTTCGATCCGGACCTGCTCGAACGTGTCGGTGCTGCGCTCGGCGCCGAGGCCCGCGCCGAACAGGTCGGGGTGCTGCTCGGGCCCGGCATCAACATCAAACGAACGCCGTTGTGCGGACGCAACTTCGAATACCTGTCCGAGGATCCACTGCTGTCCGGTGTGCTCGGTGCAGCGCTGGTCCGCGGAATACAATCGCGTGGTGTCGGCGCGTCACTGAAGCATTTCGCGGCGAACAATCAGGAAACCGA
>JAAZAD010000321.1 GCA_012514505.1 Rhodococcus sp. (in: high G+C Gram-positive bacteria)
CGTCGTCGCCGACAAGCCGGAGAAGGCCGGAGCGCCCATGGGCGACCCGACCGGCGGCATGGGTGGCATGGACTTCTAGTCCATCCCCCGAGCTCCACAGATCGGAGAAGCCCGGAACACCGCACAGGTGTTCCGGGCTTCTTCGTGTCGAACAGTGGCTTCGCCATGACGTCGGTCACGAAATCCGAGCAGCAACCAGGCAGTTCATCCAACCGCTACCTCGAGCTACCTATCGGTCACCTGGAGGCGGCACAGTTTCGACTCGGCACGCAAGGGCATGCCGCACCGAACAGTTGGAGGATTTCATGGGTTCCATCAGCACCATCATCAGCATCGTCGAGATCTACCAGCTCGTTGCTCCGCTGCTCGAAACCGCGAGCTGATCCGGCGAGGTTGATGCCCGAGTCGGCGACTTCTCGACTCTCCGAGTAGCGGACTCACTCGGGCATCAACATCCACGCCGCAAGGTAGACGAGGGCTGCGGTACCGGCGGTCGCGAAGGTGGCGATCACCATGCCGATGCGAACGAGATTGACGTCGATGCCGAAGTATTCGGCGATTCCACCGCATACGCCGGAGATCATCTTCTGGTCGTGTGAGCGGACGAACGGGCGGGGGTCTTCCTTCTCGAATGTCATGGGAACAGTCTTGCGGCCGCTACGCGCCACGTCATCGGGGAAACCCCTGATTCCGGCCCTGATTCGCTTCGAGACGGCAGCGGCGACCAGATGCGAACAGCGTGCGTCGCGCCAGCTCCTCCCCGTTGAATTCTGTAGTAATCCTCAACGGGCAGCGTGAAATTCCGTCGACGTTTTGTCGAATATCACTACATATCGGTCGAATAACGGTGACAATACGAATGTGCCCCAACCAGGGGTGCAAGTGAATGAACAGGGGAGAGGGCGAGTTCGTCAGTAACGCCATCGGGGACGCCCAATTGTTGAGGCATGGCGATCACTCTTTCCCGCGTGCGGATTACCGCAGCGCGTGGGCGGATGGATCTATTCGCACGTGAACTCGTGTCAGCTAATCGGCGGCGCGTGAACAGTGATGTCTCAATCAAACGAAGGAGAAACCATGTCTGAAGCGTTGCTCGGCGTCGTCGAGGTCATCGTCGGCATCATCGAATTGCTCTCCGGATCGCTCGGGGGAGAAGCGTAGGCGAGATCCACGAGGGGTCAGCTTTGCTGCCCCTTTCGATCCGGGGACCGGGTAGTGCATGACACAATGTGTGCTCCGGTCCCCGGATCGTCCGTTATGTCTGAGATGTCACTAAGGAGCACGATGGTCCACCGCTTTGCTGCCGGGCGATTCGCCGCAGCCTTTGCTGTTCTGCTGATGGTCAGCGGTGCGGGGGTGTCGGCGGTGGCCACCGCCGCGCCAGCCGCGAATGCGACGGGGTCGTACCTGGCCGGTACGAAGGAGATCGACGCCCGGCAGATGTCGATCGAGGTCTACTCGCCGTCGATGGACAAGAACATCCCGCTGCGGATCATCACGCCTGCGGATACGAGCGCGCCTCGGCCGACGCTGTATCTACTCAACGGCGCCGGCGGCGGTGAAGACTCGGCCACCTGGCAGCGCAACACGGACATCGTCGACTTCTTCGCGGACAAGAACGTCAATGTCGTGACCCCGATGGAGGGCGCGTTCAGCTACTACACCGACTGGCTGAGCGAGGACCCGGAGCTCGGCACCAACATGTGGACCACCTTCTTGACCGAGGAACTTCCCCCGGTCATCGACTCGACGCTGGGGACAAACGGCGTCAACTCCATCGCGGGTATCTCGATGGCCGGCGGTTCGGTCCTCTCTCTCGCGGAATGGGCTCCCGATCTGTACGAGGGCGTCGCCGCATACAGCGGTTGCGCGCAGACCAGTACGGACCCGGGCCGTACCTACGTGAAGTTGGTCGTCGAATCGCGAGGCGGCGGCGACACCGTCAACATGTGGGGCGAAGAGGATAATCCGGCGTGGATCGCGAACGATCCCACGCTCAACGTCGAGAAGCTGCGTGGTATGGACATCTACGTCAGCAGCGGCTCCGGATTCCCCGGCCAGTACGACACGTTGGACGGACCCGGCATCGAGGGTGACGTCGAGACCTTCGCGAATCAGATCATTCTCGGCACGATCATCGAGGCCGCGACCAACCAGTGCACCCACGTCCTCGCCGGTGAATTGAAGAGGCTCGGCATTCCGGCCACCTTCGACTTCCGCCCGGTCGGCACGCACTCCTGGGCTTACTGGCAGGACGACCTCCACAAGTCGTGGCCGATGCTCGCCGGCTCGCTGGGCATCTAGAACACACTTCCGTGCAGAGACGCCGAGGATAGCGTCCCGTCGGGCTTAGGCTGAACGGGTGGAAACCGTAACCATTCAGATGCCCGACGGGACGACTACCCCCGTGCGGTTGTTCGTAGGACCCGATGAGGCTCCCGTCGTCGTCATCTTTCCCGGGCTCGGAATCCCGGGCGGTTACTACGAGTTGTTCGCGCAGACCCTGTGCTCGCAGGGATTCAATGTTGCGGTCGGCGAATTGCGCGGTCAGGGCGACAGTCGTCCTCGTCCCAGCGCATCGAGTGCGTACGGCTATCACGAACTCGTCTCGGTCGATTTCCCTGCGATATTCGAAGTGGTGCGTGAACGTTTCCCCGCATCCACTCCGTACGTGTTGGGGCACAGCATGGGCGGCCAACTGGGAATCATGTACGCCGCCCGCGTGCGAGGCCGTCTCGGCGGCGTGATCCTCGTTGCCTCGGGATCGCCCCACTACCGCGGGTTCTCCGGAATGGGATCGCCCGGATTGTTGCTCGGTAGTGCTGCCATGTCGATCACCGCGAACATTGCCGGTTTCTGGCCAGGCGGCAGGCTGGACGTCGGGGGTTTCGGCCGTCAGTCGAAGGTTCTGATCTCCGACTGGTCTCGGTTCGCTCGCACCGGTCGTATCGAGCCGGAAGGTGCCGACATCGACTACGACGAGCGGATCTCCCGTTTGAAGCTGCCGGTGCTGTCCATCTCCATCGAGGGAGACGAACTGGCGCCCCGCAGTTCTGCCAAGCGGTTGGTGAGCAAGATGCCGAACGCAGACCTCACCATCTGGCACCAGGAGCAGCCATTGGGGCACAACGGGTGGATTCGCAATCCGACGGGCACCCTCGATCGCATCACGGAGTGGCTACACGACCGTTGACCCAGTGTGGCTACACGATCGTTGATGTCGGTGGCTACAGTCCCAGTTTCTGTGCGAGGAATGTGTAGGTGAGCGCGGACTTGAACGCGGCTTGCTTGTTGTCCGCGGCGCCGCCGTGCCCGCCCTCGATGTTCTCGTAATACCAGACCTCGTGGCCCTGCTCCTCCAGGAGGGCTGTCATCTTTCGGGCGTGGCCAGGGTGCACACGATCGTCGCGAGTGGACGTGGTGATCAGGATCGGCGGGTAGGCGGCCTCGGCATCGGTGTTCTGATACGGCGAGTACTTGCCGAGGAACGCCCAGTCCTCGGGGTTGTCGGGGTCGCCGTATTCGGCGACCCAGGACGCGCCCGCCAGCAACAGGTGATACCTCTTCATGTCGAGCAGCGGTACGGCGCACACGATGGCACCGAACAGTTCGGGATAGCGGGTCAGCATGACACCCATGAGGAGTCCGCCGTTGCTGCCGCCGTGGATGCCGAGCTGTGGAGCTGTGGTGATACCGCGTGCGACGACATCGCGGGCCACGGCAGCGAAGTCCTCGTAGACCTTGTACCGATTCTCTCGGATCGCCTTGGTGTGCCATTCGGGTCCGTATTCGCCGCCGCCTCGAATGTTGGCGAGCACGTACGCGCCGCCGCGTTCGATCCAGCCGAGGCCCGTGATGCCGCTGTATCCGGGGACCATCGAGTTCTCGAATCCGCCGTACCCGTACTGCAAGGTGGGGCACGGGCCCTCGATGTCGTCACGCTTGACCACGAAGTAGGGGATTTTCGTGCCGTCGTCCGACACCGCGAAGTACTGGGTGGTGGAGATCCCCTCGGCCTCGAAGAACGAGGGGGCCTGCTTGACGGCCTCGAGCGGTGCGCCGACCGTGCCGTGCAGGAGTGTGGCGGGGGTGGTGAAACCGCTGGAGTTGACGAAGAATTCGTCGCCGTTGCGTGAATCGGTGGAGATGATGCCGCTGCTGGTCAGGGGTGGCACACCGTCGAGTGGCGCCTGCTGCCAGCCGTCCGCGCCCGGCGTCAGCACCTGCAGGTCGGTCTGGACGTCGCGCAGCGTCACCAGCAGTAGATGATTCTGTGTCCATGTGGCCTGTTCGAGGGACGTGTGCGCATCCGGGGTGAACAGCGCAGTCAGGTCACGCTTGCCGGCCAGGAAGTCCCGGTAGTCGGTGACGAGTAGTGAGCCCGCCGGATGCACTGTGCCCTCGACGTCCCAGTCGGAGCGCGGCCGGATCGTCAGCCAGTCGTGGTGGACCCCCATTCCGGCATCGTCGGGGACCTCGATTTTCGTGAGCGAGCCGTCGGCGTTCAGCTCGAACCGCTCACTGTTGTAGAAGTCGGTGCTGCGGCTGACGAAGTGTCGTTCGTAGCCTGGGGTGTCGGAATAGGACGCGCCCGCCGACACGTCGGAGACCTCGCCTTCGAATACCGTCACCGCGTCCTCGAGGGGGGTGCCGCGCGTCCACCGCTTGGCGATCCGCGGGTAGCCGGATTCGGTCATCGAGCCCTCGCCGAAGTCGGTACCGACGTAGACGGTGTCCTCGTCGATCCAACTCATGCCGCTTTTGGCTTCGGAAAGTTCGAATGCGTCCGGTCCGGTGACGAACGTGCGGGTTTCCATGTCGAACTCGCGGACGACCGTTGCGTCGGCGCCGCCGCGGGAGAGCTCGAGCAGTGCGCGGGTCTGCGACGGCCGCAGCACTGTGGCACCGGCCCACACCCAGTTCTCGCCCTCTTCTTCGGCGAGGGCGTCGACGTCGAGCAGCACGTCCCATTCGGGATTCTCGGTGCGGTACTGCTCGCGGGTGGTACGCCGCCAGATACCGCGCACATGCTCGGCGTCGCGCCAGAAGTTGTAGAGATGCTCACCGCGAATCCCGGCATACGGGATGCGGGCATCGGTGTCGAGAACCCCGAGAATCCGGCCTTCGAGGGCGGCGAACTCCGGCCCTTCCGTGTACTCGCCGACGGTGCGGGCATTGCGTTCGCGCACCCAGTCGAGCGATGCGTCGGCGGTCACGTCTTCGAGCCAGAGGAAGGGGTCGGTCATGGGGCCATTCTTACAGGCCGCGCAAACTAGTTCGGCGCGCAAACCATGCGATCGCGCCGACGAGAGGCACGAACCATACGAACAGAGCCCACACCAGCTTTCTGGGGATCGTCTCCGACGATTCAGCAATCGCGAGAGTGATGCCCATCAACACGGACAGCCACAGGATGAGGCCGACAACTGCGAGTCCGGCCAGGAGGAGGAACTGTCCGAATCCGGGCATGCAGTTCATGTCGCTCTTCGCGCAGTCGCTGAGGCCGGCTTCGGCGAGTGGAACCCAGTCCATGAAATCGAGGGTACCGAGCGGCTACCGATGAGTAGGACGACCAGCTCGAGACAACGATTCCGGACGGGACTACCCTGAACAACCGTGACCTCACACTATGACGTCGTTGTCCTCGGAGCCGGTCCCGGCGGGTACGTCGCTGCTATCCGCGCGGCACAGCTGGGATTGAGCACCGCCATCATCGAGCAGAAGTATTGGGGTGGTGTGTGCCTGAACGTCGGCTGCATTCCCTCCAAGGCCCTTCTCCGCAATGCCGAGCTTGCGCATCTCTTCACCAAAGAGGCCAAGCTGTTCGGTATCTCGGGTGAAGCGTCCTTCGACTTCGGCGCAGCCTACGATCGCAGCCGCAAGGTCGCGGATGGCCGCGTCAAGGGCATTCACTTCTTGATGAAGAAGAACAAGATCCCCGAGTACGACGGCAAGGGCACCTTCACGGACGCCAACACCATCGAGGTGGAGCTCACCAAGGGTGGCACCGAGACGGTCACGTTCGACAACGCGATCATCGCCACCGGTAGCACCACCAAACTGCTCTCGGGCACCGAGTTGAGCAAGAACGTCGTCACCTACGAAGAGCAGATCATGACCCGGGACCTGCCCGGCTCGATCCTCATCGTCGGCGCCGGCGCGATCGGCATGGAGTTCGGTTACGTCCTGAAGAACTACGGGGTCGACGTCACCATCGTCGAGTTCCTCGATCGCGCGCTGCCCAACGAAGACGCCGATGTCTCGAAGGAAATCGCCAAGCAGTACAAGAAGCTCGGCGTGAAGATCATGACCGGCGCCGCAGTGCAGTCCATCGACGACGACGGCTCCAAGGTGACCGTCGCGATCAAGAACAACAAGTCGGGTGAGACTGAGACGGTCACCGTCGACAAGGTCATGCAGTCCGTCGGATTCGCACCCCGGGTCGAGGGCTACGGCCTCGAGAAGACCGGTGTCGAGCTCACCCGCGGCGCCATCGGCATCACCAACACGATGCAGACCAACGTGCCCCACATCTACGCGATCGGTGACGTGACGGCGAAGCTGCAGCTTGCGCACGTGGCCGAGGCGCAGGCCGTCGTTGCCGCCGAGACCATCGGTGGCGCCGAGACCCTGCCGATCGACGATTACCGGATGATGCCGCGCGCGACGTTCTGTCAGCCGCAGGTCGCCAGCTTCGGCCTGACCGAGCAGCAGGCCAAGGACGATGGACACGACATCAAGGTCGCGACGTTCCCGTTCGCAGCCAACGGCAAGGCACACGGGCTCGGTGACTCCACCGGGTTCGTGAAGCTGATCGCGGACACCAAGTACGGCGAACTGCTTGGTGGGCACCTCATCGGGCCGGACGTGTCCGAGTTGCTGCCCGAGCTGACGCTGGCGCAGAAGTGGGATCTCACGGTCAACGAGCTGGCTCGTAACGTGCACACGCACCCCACGCTCAGCGAGGCGCTGCAGGAGGCCATCCACGGTCTCGCAGGACACATGATCAACTTCTGACCGCATCTCGGCCAAGAAGCCCGCACACCGACACGGTGTGCGGGCTTCTTGCTGTGCGGGTTTCTTGATTTCGGGGGTGTCAGGTGGTGCGGGTGTAGTGCTCGCGTGCCTTCAAGACCTCCGGCATGTTGGATTCGACGAACTCGATCAGGCCGGTGAGGTGGCCTGCCACTTTCTCGCCCAGCGGAGTGAGCCCGTATTCCACTTTCGGCGGGATGGTGGTGAGAACCGTGCGGCTCACCAACCCATCTCGTTCGAGGGCCTGCAGGGTTTGAGACAGCATGCGCTCGCTGACGCCGTCGACCCGGCGCCGTAGTTCGCCGAACCGGTAGTTGCTCTCCGCAAGTGCTGCGAGTGCGAGCACACCCCACCGGCCCGTGACGGTCTGCAGCGTCTCGCGTGACGCGCAGTCCCGGGCGAAGACGTCGGCTTCGAGGTCGGCTTCGACGTCGGCTTCGAGGTCGGCTTCAGGCATGAGCCCATCTTACGCTCTTTGCGTAAGTGCTAACAACATGTATTGCGCTTACGAATAGTTAGTGCATAATGGTGAAGAAGCTTCAAACGTCAACCTCAAGGAGTCGACATGACCATCGCTGTCACCGGTGCCACCGGCCACCTCGGACGTCTCGCGATCGACGCACTCGTCGGTCGCGGCGTAGCCACCAAGGATCTGGTGGCCATCGTGCGGGACCCTGCCAAAGCGGCTGAGTTGTCCGCGCAGGGCGTGGATGTTCGACGAGCCGACTACAACGACCGCGGTGCGCTCGATCAGGCACTGGCCGGTGTCGACAAGCTGCTGCTGATCTCGGCCAGTGAGGTGGGGAAGCGGGAAGTGCAGCACGCCAACATCATCGACGCCGCTGCCGCTGCCGGCGTCGGGTTCATCGCCTACACCAGCTTGCTTCGGGCGGATACCAGCCCACTGGGCCTGGCCCCCGAACACAAGGCCACCGAGGAGAAGCTTGCCGCATCCGGAATCGATCATGCGCTCCTGCGCAACGGTTGGTACTGGGAGAACTACCTGGGCAGTGTTCCCACCGCGGTCGAAACCGGAAAGCTTTTCGGAAGCGCGGGTGCAGGGCGCGTAGCCGGAGCCACCCGCAAGGACTACGCGGAGGCCGCTGCCGCCGTGCTCTTGGCCGATGGCCAGGCCGGCAAGGTGTACGAGCTCGGTGGAGACGAGCGGCTCACGTACCCGGAACTCGCCGAGACCATCGGGAAGAACGCCGGCAAGACGGTCGAGTACAGCGACCTGCCCCAGGCCGAGTACTCCTCGCTCCTCGAAGGCGCGGGGTTGCCCCCCTGCGGTGGCGAACATGCTCGCAGACTCCGATGCCGGTGTCGCCGTAGGTGCACTCGACACCGACAGCGGCGATCTGCAGGCTCTGATCGGCAGGAACAGCACGCCCTTCGCGGACGTCCTGGCCGGCTAGTCGGTCATGCGCCGGTCTACGTGAGGCGGACGAGCATCTTCCCCACGTTGGCACCGCCCATCACACCCAGGAAAGCCGCGGGTGCCTGGTCGATTCCCTCGGCCACGGTCTGTTCGGTGCGAAGGGACCCGTCGGCGAGCCAACCGGCTGCCCGCTCGATCCATTCCGGGAAGAGGTGGAAGTAGGAGTTCA
>JAAZAD010000322.1 GCA_012514505.1 Rhodococcus sp. (in: high G+C Gram-positive bacteria)
ATTCCGAAGGCAATCGAGGAGTTGGAGTTTCGGTTACCGCATCCCGACTGTGCAGATGGTGCGACGTGTGTGCCCGCCGGAGCTTGCCCCGAGAACACCAAGTGTATCGATATATGCCTGGCGTCGAATATTATTGAGGTTGGCGTCGACATCGACCGACTAGGTCTCATGACCATTGTCGGCCAGCCCAAAACCACCGCGCAGTACATCCAAGTCAGTGGCCGTGTGGGTCGAAATCCGCGCACTCCGGGCTTGGTAATCACCATCTATGGGGCGTCCAAGCCGCGCGACCGGAGCCACTACGAGCGCTTCCAGACATATCACCAGCAGTTGTACGCCCAGGTCGAGCCGACGTCGGTGACGCCGTTCGCTGAGCCGGTTCTCAAGCGCGCGCTCCATGCCGCAGCGATTTCGTGGATGCGCCAACTCGACCCGACGCTCGAGCCGAATCCCTTCCCGGAAAAAGCATTCAGCGAAGCCGTTGCACTGCTCCGTGCGCGTGCTGAGCTGGTGGACAAGGAGGAACTGTCCGTCTTCGATCACTGGGCTCACGAGCGCTCCCGAGAATGGGCGAATGGCGAACGAACCTCTTGGGCTGCGACGACTTTCTTCGACGGTGACCCGAAACAGGGGCTGATGCGACCTGCAGGTGATTTGCCGGATCCTCGCAACAAGAATGTCACTTGGGATACCCCGATGAGCATGCGCAGTGTGGATGCCGAGTGTCAGCTCGGCGTCACCCTCGCTTATATCGACGAGAAGAATGAGGAGGCACAGGCATGACTTCAGGCCGTATCCGGCGTGCCCAGCTGGTCTCTCCGTTCGGCGTGGGTGCGATGAGCATGCTGGTCGACGGTACCTCGGTCATAACAGCGGGACTCGACCACTGGTTCCCGAAGGGCAACACCGATCTTGCTCTGGAGGATTTCACGGTCCATGACTGGCGCCTCGAAGCACGACTGAATGTCAAGGAGTTCCGACTGCCTCCGGACTGGCGAACAGGCTCGGACAAGGATCACCGCAACGCGCGGCTCAGTGTCCCGGTGTTGCGCTTCCCAGGTTATGCCTTCTGCATGTACTGCAAGCGACTGAAGAAGGTGCCCCTCAGTTTCCAAGAGGTCGTTCGCTGCGAAGATCTGGCTCACTCGGGACGTAAAGGTAAGGGGCCGCGTATGTCTCAGGTCCCCTTCGTGTCGCTGTGCGAGAACGGGCACCTCGACGACTTTCCGTTCAAGGAATGGGTCCACCGTTCGAAAGAATCGAAGTGCACTGGCACGCTTCGGCTGGTCTCTACCGGTGGTGGTGGCTTGGAAGGTCAGGTGGTGCGTTGCGGATATGACGCCAAAAACAAGCGGGACGAGCGCCAAGGCTGTGGTGCGTCGCGCTCGCTCATGGGTATCACTCTGGTCGGCCGCAAAGACGAAGCCGGTGACGAAAGTACGGTTCTCACCCAAGAGCTGCAAGGCCGCGACAATCCCTACTTGTGCAATGGTGCTCGACCGTGGTTGCACGAGGCGCACGGGCTTTGTGACAAGCCGGTCCGTGGGGCTCTGAGAGCGGCCGGGAACGTCTACTTCCCGCATGTCGAGTCGTCGATCTTCCTGCCGCAGCAGCTCGGTGCAGTCAGCAGTGCGATGCGTGACCTCATGCGCCGTCCCGACGTAGAACCCGTCCTCAATACAGTCCATACCTTTTTGGGTAAGGACGCCACCGCCGCCCAGATCCGCAGACAGATCCCAACCGAACTCTTCGACTCCTACTCTGACGAAGAGTTGCTGGCTGCTTATCATGACAGGTTCGGGACCGGGGGCGACCAGCCGGACGATGCCAACGACGAGTCCGACGACCTCGACATCTGGCGCCACCCCGAGTTCAAGATGATTCGCGAGACGCCCCAGGATGATGAACTCCGAGCATCCGATCCGGGCGTTCACGGCGCGCTCTTAGCGCACATCGAGCGAGTTCGCAGTGTCACGGTGCTCCGCGAAACACGTGCCCTCCGCGGTTTCACGCGTGGCCGGGACAGTGAGTTGAAGGTACCGGTGGGCAAAGCGTTGCTCCGTCGGCGGTCGCTGCCACCGGACCAAGACTGGCTTCCTGCCTATGTTGTCAAGGGCGAGGGAATCTACTTCGAACTGGATCCCGGCCGCCTGGATGAGTGGGAGTCCCGCGACAAAGTACAGGCGAGGGCGGATCGTATTGCCAATCGTTACGGCCAGGTTATTACCGACCGCGGCGGCCGACCCCGCGACATCTCGCCCCGCATGGTTATGCTGCACACGATGGCCCACCTCCTCATCAATGAGCTCGTGTTCACCTGCGGTTACAGCTCGGCATCCCTTCGTGAACGCCTCTATGTTTCACGCGAGAGTAGCCGCACGATGGCCGGCTTACTCATCTATACCGCGGCCGGTGATTCGGAGGGCACGATGGGTGGGCTGGTGCGTATGGCGCGCCCAGAGCAACTGAATTCGGTTTTCTCGTCAGCGCTGAGCAGCGCTCATTGGTGTTCAACCGACCCGGTCTGTATGGACGCGGGTAAGCACGGTCAAGGCCCGGAGTCATGCAACCTCGCTGCGTGCCACGGGTGTGCTTTGTTGCCGGAGACCAGCTGTGAGGAGTTCAACCGATTCCTTGATCGGGGTTTGGTGATCGGAACGTTCGATGATCCGAGTCTCGGCTACTTCTCCGCATCTGAGTAGGGAATTCGAGTTCGGGATCGAAAGGGGAGCTATCCGTACCCGGGTACCAGAAACTTGACGGACTCGGGAGAGGCGTTCCCCGATAGGTATTCGGCCGCAAACGACAGACCGGCCTCCATGATGTCTCCGGAGACGTTGAACCGCGCAGACTCCCAACGCCCGATCACGCTGGAATCAACTGGGGTGTGGTCCTTCACCCAGCTACCCGGAATCTCACCGATGCCCGTGATCTCCAAATCCTGATTCAGGTTGACCAGGACGAGGTGCCAGCTCGGGTCCCGCAGCATCGTCGAGTACTCGTTTCGCGAAAGATACACGGTGATACGCCCACGCCTCGTCGTGCTCTTCACCTCCAGATGATGTTCGCAGTGGTCCTTCCGGACAGTAATGTCGTACCCGTACCCATCGGATAAGGCTGCTACGTGCACAACTTCAGCGCTCAGATTCTGTTGCAGGAGTTCGAGAAGCGCTAACTCGCCAGTGCTCCCGACCAGTTCTCGCGCGGCCGTGTCGACCTTCCCCCAGGCTTTCGACACATGCGCGTTCGCCGTTTCGGCATCGAGTCCGAGCGCCTCCGCGGCACGCAGGGCATCTGCCGGGAGGTCATCCGGGGACGGTACAAGCTCGTCTGCGTCTCTGAACCAGACCGGTTCGCCGGTTATGACGGCTGTTTCGAATATCCGCCGAGCTGCGCTGGCTGGGTCCACGTGCTGATGAAGGAGACCTGTGCTGCTAAGCCATTCGTACGCCGAGTCGTACTGAGTCGGCGTGATGTCACTGAACCCGGAATGCGACACAAACAGGCTTCTGGTCCGGTTCTTTCCCGACGACGGTAGATGCGCCATCCACCGGAGAGCCGCGCGGAGGATGGGGCTAGGGGGTATCGCCACGCAGGTGCCCCATCACCGCGAGCAGATCAGCTCCGCTCATCTCGGAACCGACCGACGGTTCCAGCTCGAGGTCCGCAAGCTGCCGGACGGCCGGATCATCCAGGATGCTGCCCATGAACTGAAGTTTATCGGCGAGTCGGGCTTCGATTATTTCGTCGATCGTCTTCTCTGCGACGAGAATTGTGATGCGGGTCTCGGTGTCGGGTGCCATCCCAAGACGGTGGATCCGGTCCAGGCTCTGCAGGAAGCGACCAGCTGCGAAGTCCCGGTCGACATAGACCGCATCGTGGCAATGATGATGGAGGCTGATGCCCTCCCCAAGAGTTGCCGGATTCGAGATCAGCACCAAACAGTCCGGGTCGTTCCGGAATCTTTCGATCTCCGACCCCCGGTCCTTGCTTCCTCCGTGAACGACGGCCGGTGAGTAAGCGGAGAGGATCTGGTTGAGACTGGTGATACTTCGGATGAATGTGGACCAGACAAGAGTCTTGCGACCCGCAGCTGCATTTGCCGCAACTATGGCGAGAACCTCCCGGTACTTCGGAGACATCTCATATGCGGGGAGATCGTGCATCAACTCGAAAAGCGTGGAGTTCTCCGGAACTTGGAGTGAAGGAACGCGAGCCTCGATCGGCTCGTGCCGTGACGACCCGACCGCAAGGAGGGCAGGTGTGGTTGCTGCCATCATCAGGTAGATGAGGACACGACCAAGCGCCTCGAAGTCCGACTCGTGCCCGGCCGCGCGAGCCGAGAGGTGGCCAACCAGAGCGTCGTAGATCTCTCGGTGGAGCCCGGGTAGCGCGACCGAGCGGATCACCGGAGTGACGGGAGGAAGATTGAGTTCGTGCTTCGTGGTCCGGGTGAAAAGCGGACGGAGAACCTGACTGGCATGCGCCAGGTCTCCGGTTCCGACAGCCTGCGTCACCTTCCGTCGACCGTGACCGGGCCAGACGAAGCCGAAAAGGTTCTCGAGATCTTTTGACCCATTCGGTGCGGGTGTGCCGGTGAGGATCAAGCGATGTCGCGCCCTCGGTCCTAGCGCGAGGCAAGCTGAACCGTACACGCCGTCGGCACCCAGCTTCATGCGGTGTGCTTCGTCGAGGATGATCATCGACGGACGAGCTGTAAGCCAGTCGCTCAACTCGTTGATGGTTGATCCCAGGCGCTCGTAATTGATGATCAGGACATCGGTCGATGGACGGATGCCCTGAGCGAGCACCTGCATGTCGAGC
This sequence comes from Rhodococcus sp. (in: high G+C Gram-positive bacteria), assembly GCA_012514505.1. Taxonomy (GTDB): domain Bacteria; phylum Actinomycetota; class Actinomycetes; order Mycobacteriales; family Mycobacteriaceae; genus Rhodococcus_F. The sequence continues at coordinate 4,825 of JAAZAD010000322.1, forward strand.
GGGTCTCGCAGGCAGAGGGAGTTCTCTTCCTGCCAGGCCTCGTAGCAGGATTTCGGCCCGACGATGAGAAGCCTCTCGATCCCTTGGGTGTTTCTCAACGTCTGGAACACGGCAAGTCCTACGCGGGTCTTGCCGGCTCCGGGCACGGAGAAGTTCGCTCCGTGCCGCAAAGCAAGTATCTTGCGGATGTCCCGGCGCTGGAAGGGCGTTAGGTCGCCTACCCACTCAGAGTCGAGAACAGTATCGAGATCGATTTCTGCGCCTGCGGGTTTCTCCTTATCGAGCAACGACTTGACGGCCTGGGAATCCGCGACAGAGTCCGATGCCAGGTTAGCGAGCTGAGGATTCCAGTAGACGCTCGCGGGCTCAGGCCAGCTTGCGAGCGCATCGAGATTGGTCAAGAGGTCATCGATCTCGACCTCGAGGATGCTCGGAGACTTCTGCACTGCTGTGAGGAAGCGCAGGGAGATCTTCCTCAGCGCAGTCTCAGAATTCGTGCCCGCGCGGAGTTGCGCGCGTGTACCGGTATCACTGAAGCGCAACTCCAGGCTGTGCACTGGCTCTGCTCTCATTTGGGCTCGCTGGCCGCGAGAAGCCAGTTCACTCCGTCGCCAGGTGACGTGAACGTGCGTCCGGCCAGGACCGCAAGGCGAGAAAGACTGTCATGCAGGGCAATCAGCGCATCATCGAAGGCTTCTTCGTCGAGCGCATTCTTCGCTTTTGCTTCGGCGAACTCACGGACGCACTGCTGAATGTGCTCGGTTGCATCGGAGATCCGTTCAGGTACCGCAATCTGCCGCTTCTGCAGCTGAGCGTTCTGCCCAGCAAGCTTTGCCGCAGCCGAGAAAACCTTCTTCGCGTCCTCGATTAGTTCGGCAGCTTCCTTGACTTCCGCGGCGCTGGCGGTTGTGTCTGCAGACTCCAACGTTGCACGTGCCCTGAGAAGACTGTCCGTCAGAGCGCGAACCTTCTTCACGGATGCGTCCGTATCTGGGACGGCCACTCCTGGCAGGCCAGGGATGCTGACCGCCGCGGTCTCGCCGATCGTGGGCGTCAGCTCGGGTGAGAGCCGTTCTTCAAGATAGCGCTCGTGGAAATCCGCCTCCGCGAGACGGAGAGTCGTCTTGGGCATGTTGAGCAGCACCATCTGAAGGCGGGATTCTTTCAGATGCTCGGCGCCGTCGGGGTCAGTTTTCGCCAGCTTCTCGTAGTCTCGTTGGAGCTCCCGGAGCTTCTCCTGGTGATCTTCGAAATCCGGGAGGCGCAGACCCACCCGGCCGTCGTCCGAGCGGCTACGCTCGAGCGCATCGTTAATGAGCTGGAAGACCCAGCGGTCCTTCTGAAGGGTCGTCACCTTGATGTTGAACGCGCGAGCGATGTCGTCCTGGCTTCTGCCGCTGGCAAGCTCGTCTTCGATCGCAATGAGGCGGTTGATGTAGGTGTAGTCGCGGCGCTTGTCGCGCCGGAGCTGAAGAGCCAGCTCGACAGCATTGATGTCCTCCCTGGACGTGTCGTCCGGGAGAACAGCGACCCGGATGTTCGGCTCATGCAGCTCTCGCAATGCAGCACAACGCGTGTTTCCGTCGACCATGATGCCGTCGGGCGTGATGATCCCGGGATCCTTCTGCCCGAACTTATCAAGCTCGTCGCGCAGCGCGATGAAGTCGGGATCGATCGAGTTGGGATCGGACGGCTTGCATGTGAGGAGCTTGTGCAGGTATTGCTGAGCATCCTCACTCCAGGGGTGTTCTTCCAGCTTTGTATTGCGTTCGGGATCGAGGGTTCGCTGCGCGCGTATCCGGTGCGTATCCGGGTTGAAGTAGAGGATTCCGGCAGGCATCGTGATCACGTTGAGGTGCTTCTGCTGTCCGCGCCATTCAACAGTGATTTTGGCACCGTCTTCCTTGCGGGCAACAGTCAGCCGCTCCGCCACCATCGAACGAATATTCTCGCCTTCCGGCGGAACCCCGAACTTCGACGCCACCTGAGTCCTCCTTGATCGTTCACGTAATATTCCACGAGCATCATGACAGGGGCCACCGACGAGTGGCCTGCGCGGGAGACAGAGGACGCCAAATGTCGATCCCTCGGTGGGACGAAAGCAAGCAGGGGACGATGGTGCGTGGTGCACTGTGGCTGGTGCAGGTCGTGGGGGAGGGAAATATCTTCACCAAGGACGACCTGCGGAAGGCTTTTCCCGGGGTGGCCCAGATCGATCGCCGGATACGTGACTTGCGGGACTACGGCTGGTCGATCCTGACCAACACGCAAGATGCGAGTCTCACACCGGAAGATCAGCGATTCGTCTCAGCGGGCGTGCCCGTCTGGGATCCCGTTGCACGGCGCGCATCCACAAAGAAGTCCGTTCCGGCGAAGGAACGGCAGATTGTGATGGAACGTGACGGTTTCCAGTGCACAACCTGCGGTATTGCGGGCGGTGAAGTCCACGCGGATGCCGCGAACCAGGTCGCTGTGCTATCCGTTACCCAACGACTGGTGCTCTGTGGGGACGGCGAGACGCGTGAAATGCTTGTCACGTTGTGCAAGCGCTGCGCTGCCGGCAGTTCGGAGCAGGGCGATAGCGTCGGCGATGTACTCAGCGAGTACAGGGGCCTCGACGATGTTGACCAGGCTCGGTTCAGCCGATGGGCCGTCAAAGGACAGCGCGGTCAGACCCCTCTCGATCGAGCATGGACCGCGTTCAGGCGGCTTCCGTCAGATGCCCGGAAAGAAGTCTTGACCCGACTCGCTGGCGATTGCCAGAAATGAGCGTTGAACTGGTATTTTCTCCTCTGTCGTCCCCTCACTCTAGACTCGCCGCGAGTTATAGCCAAGACGTCCTCGAACAGGCGAGGTAGTTGTGTCAGGGCGGGCTGCAGTCACGTCGAAGTGCGTTCCACTACCAAGGACGAGTGTCGGAGGAGGAGCTCGGATGGCGACATCGGAACAACCAGACCTGAGGGTTGTCGAGATCTGTGCGGGCGCCGGAGGTCAATCTTTGGGTCTTGAACAGGCAGGATTCACGCATGCGCGTGCGGTCGAGCTCGACGCAAATGCTGCTGCCACGCTTCGCCATAATCTGAGTCGTCGCGGCCTGGACGGGGAAGATGTTGTCAAGATTGGCGATGTCGCTGATCTGTCGATCTTGAACCCGTCGGATCACGTCGATGTCGATCTTCTCGCCGGGGGGGTTCCATGCCCGCCGTTCAGTATCGCAGGTAAGCAACTCGGTGCGAATGATGAGCGTGATCTATTCGCGTGGGCTGTAGAGCTGTGCGGGAAGATGAAGCCCAAGGCTCTCCTGCTGGAGAACGTCAGGGGCCTAAGTGGGAATCGTTTCTCTGCTTATCGTCAACATGTGCTCGACAGGCTTCGTAGCCACGGGTATGTCGGCGAGTGGCGACTGCTGAATGCTTCGGACTACGGCGTCGCGCAGTTGCGCCCGCGGTTCGTTCTGGTCGCACTCCGCCCAGAGTTCGCCGAGTACTTCAGGTGGCCCGAGCTCATCGATGGTGAGAAGCACACGGTGGGTAATCTCCTGCTCGACCTCATGGGGGCAAAGGGCTGGGAGTCAGAGCAAGTAGAAGATTGGGCAGCGAAAGCAAACGGCATCGCTCCAACGATCGTCGGAGGCTCCAAGAAGCATGGAGGTGCGGACCTAGGGACGACACGTGCCAAACGAGCCTGGGCACTGCTCGGGGTCGATGCAATGGGCGTTGCAAATGAGGCACCGTCGTATGGCTGGCGTCCGGCACTGGGTAAACCAGGACCCAAGCTGACAATAGAGATGGTTGCCAGAATCCAAGGCTGGACGGGTGAGTTTGCTGACTGGGAGTTCATCGGCAAGAAGACGACGGTTTACCGTCAGATCGGAAACGCGTTTCCCCCACCGGTTGCAAAGGTGCTCGGCGACTCAGTCAGGAATGCACTCCTCGGTGTTGGTGAACCTCGAACGATAATTGAGGAACAAGATGCTGTGCACGATCCGGTCTATACGCTGCTGAGCAGTGCCAGCAGGCCGGTCACTGTCGATCAGATTGCGGCCAAGATGCTGAAGAATGGATATGTACTCGAAGCGCCCGAGATTGAACGGCATCTCGTCAACCTTTCGCGTGACTTCGAGATAGCGACCGTCGAGCGCGCGAACGGAGTTCTGACGTTCAAGCTGGGTGAGTTCCGGGCTTTCGTCGGGCAGGACTCGCACAGCCGTCACGAGCTGTTCGATCAGAACAGGACGAGAATTAGCTGACGCCGACGTCCACCGATGGGTGAGTGAGAGCAGGGACAGTGTCATAGGGTCGTAGCAATGGCGTAGGTTTCACGGCAGGACTGACGGGCGGGACTTGGCACGTGTTGTTGTTCCCGTCCGTCCGTGCATTATGCAGACCGTGGGCAGCGGTGAGTCTAGTTCACGTTTGTGTGTGCGACGCCGCTCGGACGACTTCGGAGTGTTGACGTGGAGCGGTGGGAACGCGGCAGTAGGTGCAGGGCCGTAGTACGGCGGGAGCCCGGAGTGTTTGGCGGCAAGGCGCGCTACTTATCAGGCTTCGGCCTTTAGTGCATCCTAGAGTTGGGCTGGAATTATGTACATGACGACGCTTCCCGTTGCTGATGCACGTGCACAGCTGTCGCGGCTGGTTGACGAGGCCGAGCACACCCACGAGCGGTTCGAGATCACCCGTAATGGGCACCGAGCCGCCGTGCTTCTGGGGGCCGATGACTACGACGCATTGCGCGAGACGATCGCGGTGTTGTCGGATGCGGATTTGCTTCGAGCGCATCTATCCGGGCGGGCCGAGGTCGACAGTGGGGATGTCGTCGACAGCGACGGCCTTGAAGAACTGATGCGTAACGCCCGATCGACCGGCGAGTGAGCGAGTCTGAGGGTCAGTATCGGTTAGTGATGGCGCGATCAGCGGCGCGGGCATTGGCAACGTCGCTACCGGAAAAGGTTGCGACCGCCGTATACGCGTTCGTCACAGGCCGACTCTTGGAGAACCCGCGACGCGTAGGCAACCCCCTCGATCCGCCCCTTTCCCCCGCGTTCAGTGCTCGCCGTGGCTCGTACCGAGTGCTGTACCTGATCAACGACGCCGACCACACGGTTCGGGTCACTGCGATCTCGCTCCGTGCCGATGCCTATCGCTCCTCGTGAACGCTTGGGCGTCAACCGGCGGCACGAAACCTGGCGGAGTTCAGCAAGTCCTAGACCAATTCGTCGGGCAAACCTAATGACGGAACCAGGGTCGCAAGATCGATTATCTCGATATGCGCGGCCGGACCGCTCGTGAACCCGGCGATCGTGAATTCCGCCGGGGAGCCGAATCGCTCCTCGAAGCGGCGAGGGTATGAGGGGAGGAGCGCCCCAACGCCCATTCGGCGGACGCTTGCGAGGTCGTCAAGAACTTCTTGGGAAGCGGGCCGACGACAAAAATCTGTGCACGACGATCGGTGGAATCGAGCGCCAGGTGCACAAGGTCCTTGAACACCCCGCGCTGACGCATCGCGTCGGAGCCTTTCCACTGCGCGACTTTGAATTCGGCCACACGCCGGTCGGTTTCGATGTCGAATGGCCTGCTCGGATCATTTCCCGCACCGAGTGACGGCCTGACTGTGACGGTTTCACCCGGTTCGAGGATCAGTGGCAAGCACCGTGCGATGACGGTGGCATGAATGACGTCGTTGAGACGGCCGACGTGCTGACGAACGGCGAGCGCCGCATCGAGAAGGTCCTCACTGAAATGAAACTGCTCGACGGTGTCCGTGCACCCGGTGACGTCGGTGCCGGCGAAAGCAGTCTCCGCCGATGCGAGGTGGTCTGTCAGTTCGAAGGTGGTGAGGAACTCCACGAGGGTGGAGAACGACGCGGAAAGTTGGTCGTTCTGCGGCTGCGCGTTGCCGGCGCCAGGCTTGTAGATGCTCGTGGTGAAGCCGATTTCGCGAAGCCGTGCAAGGGCGGTGTGCGACGTGAAGCTTGACCGTGGGAGTTCACTGATCAGCTGGTACGCCTGTTTCGGGGGATAGCGAACACCGTTGACATCGGCCCAATGCTCCCGGATCGGTTCGGGCGACACCTGGCTGACCCTCGCAATTGCATCCTCGAGTGGCATTGGATTCTCAGGCTCGCCGGTGTGTGTCACGGCGCAGATTCAAGCACACCAGCTCAAACGAACCTTCAGCTATATGATGGGGCGCAACCCATACATGTTGGTCGGGAGACTCATGTCCGATCGAGCTTCGGCACCCAATTCGATTGCCTGACCAGCGAACTCGGGATGTGGATTGTGAACTTGCAGTTCTGTGCCGTCCTCGGAAACCAGGGCGCGTGCCACTTCTGGTGCGGTTGAGAGGCTTCTCATCGTTGGAATGAAGAGGGCGGCACCCCCGATCAGCGTGAGTGACAGAAACGGTTCGGGCACCAGCCATTCGGCAAGTGGGTTGAGTCGTGCCGTGACGACCAACGCTGTGAGCGCCAGCAGAGTGAGGGTCAGGACCCGACGCCACCGGCGATAGTGCTGGCACGCCGGACACAGCGTCCACCGCGATGTGACCCGAATCAGACGCCTCCGTCGTTGACTGAATGCGCTGTCGGATCGTGCGTGGATGAATTCGTGAAGGATCTTGTTTCTGATCGAGTAGTCGTCGAATGGGATGTGCGGGTGCGAAGGCACGTTCCACTTGCGGGTTCGTGTTCCCTCCTGCCCATGCAGAACACAGACAGTGGGCAGTGGCCCGACCATTTCGCGTCGGTGTTTGCGAAGCCACTCGTTCGGCTTCGGAGTGCTGACATGTCGAAGCGGGAACGCGACGGCAGGGGCGGGGCCGTAATAAGGCGGCCGAGCGTCAAACAAGCCAGGACCTCGGCGTCGGATACTCGTCGTGATCATCCGGCCAGTCGGTCGGGCCGACGCTGCCCGACGGCGTTCGTCTCGCCTCGGGTGCTGGTGCGGGAGATTCCCAGCGCCACATGAAGTGTGGGGACGCCTTGAGTTCGGCCACCTCCGACGGGACCGGGACGGAGAGCCGTTCGACATCGCACCATTGGCATTCGCCCGCATATACGCGAATGCAGTATGCCCGCAGCTCAGGTGAGGCGGTAGGCAGGCTCGCGAGGTTGTACATCAACCCGTCGTCGACTTCGATCGGCTCGTTGATCAACTCGTTCACGTCGATGCGACTGGTCCGGATTCGGGCGGTCGCGAGCCGATCCGCGGCATTCGACAGCTTCTGAAAAGCAGCGTCGACCGACGCATCCAGATCCGCTTCTTTCATCACTTCCCCCTGGTGGGCTGAATGCCCGACGATTGTCGACGACGATGGTATCTAGGGCCTGTTCTTGCCGACTGTCAGGGCGACCCTCGGGTGGTCACTGGCGCTCGGTACCCTCGCCCGGTGAGGGGAATCTTCGAAAAGCTAAACCAGCACGGACTCATTGCTCCATTCGTGCGGATCGCATTGAGCCTGGTCGGGGTTGCCGTGGTCTTGTACGGCGCCACCTGGATGGTGAACAGTGGCGGCCCAACTGACGACGCGCAGGCAGGCGAGGCTTCGCCTGCGACGACGTCTGTCTGGAAAGCGCCGACATTTGAACCGCAGACCTCCGCGCCGCCACCGTTACCTGCCGACCTCCCATCGATGGAGTTTCCGCCGCCGATGGAGGAGGCACCAGAAGGGGAACCACAGGACGTACCGACCAAGTTCGGGCTCACATATACGGTTCCTGGTAGCGGGGACTGGCGGCCGAGTAATGGCAGGATTCTGGGTTGGACAACGGATGACGGGACAAGCATTGCCGCCTACGGGTCCGTGAGCGACTATCGATACAAGTATTGCCCTGATCGGGAGGGGCCCACGCTTGCGGACGTTGGAATTACCGGACGCAATGGGGTTGACCTCGATACCGCTGCACGTGAGGCAGTCGAGAAGGCCGGCGCGATCTTTTCCGACGGATCGGATGTGGACGTGCAGATCAACGGACCAGTCCAGCTCGAGGTGTCCGGCAGACCGGCAGTGCGTTACACGGCTGTGGTCACCGGTATCGAGCAGGAGTTCGACTGTGATCCGACGGAGGCGACGTTCGATATCGTTGCGACTCCTGGGTACGCCACGGCCGAGGTTGTGACGTTCATGGTGAAGCGGAGCAAGGGTCACGGAGATTCATTGTCTGATGAAGATGTCGATCGGGTCATCGGGTCTCTTCGTAGAACCGAGTGATGAGGGGGTAGTGGATGGCTGAGTTCAGGGCTGATCCGGCGTATGTCGCAGGGCTTGGTAATGCAGTTGGCGAAATTGGTCGTGATAATCAGCGAATTGCCGCGTTCATTGGAGAACATGGTGCGCCGGGTGAATTCTACTCGGGGCCGATAATTGCGGCGTTGATGAACCCACTCAAAGAATTCGCTGAGGCTGCCGAGGCGAGAATGTTGGACATCGCAGACGTGAATATATGGACGTCCGTGGAGTTGAACAAGGCTGCCTGGATGTACTACGACCAAGAGGCGCAGAACTACGCAGCTCTGAACGCGCATACTGGGCACTTGGGTGGTGATAGTTACGCCAGTGGTCCGGCGACAGAAATGCAGGGCATCACGGAAGGGTACGGCGGCGCCGAATCGTTTCCGAAACCAGAGGAGATCAAGCTTGATCCCCCTGCGGCGAACAAGGAAGACCTAGCGGCACTCATTAGCGAAGCCTCTGGGTGGCTCGGCGATGTCAACGAGGCCATCAAGAACTCCACCCGTATGGCGGGTATGGAGTGGGATGCACTTGGATCGGTGCTTTCCCCGATTACCGGTAATTGGAATGAACTCGTCCGTATCGGGGAGAGTCATAAGATTGCCGGTAATGCTTTCGAGGTCTCCGCGAGGAATATGGCCGACGGTATGAGGCGCGTTAGTGACGAATGGGATGGAAAGGCTGCTGCGTCATTCGATGAGCACGCAGGTAGGCAGCGTGAAGCCATGGCATGGGAAGGTCCTGTTGGTAGGACCGTTGCAGTAGGCCTCGGTATGGCGGCCGAGCGGATTCGTCAAGCAATCATTACCGTTATTTCTAAACTCGAAGAACTGCTCGAGTCGCAGGTGAGTTTCGATGGAGTCTTGGACACTGTCAAGTTCTGGGCGAAAAAGATTCCGGTAGTGGGTACCACGGCTCAGATGGCGGCGCTTGGGCGTATCATCTGGAAAGTCGCTGACATGGTTCTGGCGCTTGTAGACGAGATTCGTGAGATGGTCGACCGGATAAAAGAGTTTCTTTCGGCTGTGACCAATCCGATCGGAAAGGCTCACGGTAAGCTCGACGATAGGCTGTCGCCAATCACAAGCAAGATCGACGACTATACTCGCCGAACGGCATTCACCGAAGACCTTAAAAAGGTCAACAATTACGACAGCACCTTCAATCGCCCGAAAGAGGCGTTCGAGGTTGGCGCCGGCAAGGATCCGTGGGCAGACGGGTAGGCGTCGATGCGTTGATTCGTGCTGGGGCTGGCCAGGGTTGATGGTCAGGTCTTGATCCCAGTCGGCGGCTCACGGAAGGTGGCGCGCGAAAATGCTGGCCGTTTCCTCGAGGCCGTCACACCACGTGTCGTACGGGATCTCCTGCGTGGAGTGGGTGCGGAAGGTGTCCCTCGCGATGATGAGGACTCCATAGTCAGTTTCGATGCTCACAGAGCAGCCATTCGGCATCTCTTGCCGGACCTCCACCAAGGCTTGGCGTCCATTGATCTCGGTGGGGGTGGAGTAGTCCTTCACCTTCTCGAGTTCCTCGGCGAAGGTGATATTGCCGGAGAGGACATTCAGTCCGTACTGGACTTCTTTGGTGTCGTATTGGCAGCCGAGGAAGGTGTATGCCCCGGCGGGAAAGTCGGCTTCTTCTTCTGAAGCCGGATCATAACCGGCTTCGATCAGGGCGCTATCGGGAATGTCGAGACAGGGGTCGAAGCCAACCTGCGGCCTACCTGAATCGTCGGTGTGGCGAGGTTCAGGGGTGTCAGCTGCTTGCGACTCCGACCCGGCAGGTTCGGGGGCGGTGTTCGTCGAGTCGGCGCCGCAAGCCGACAACGCGACGGCCGCCGCGACGGCAAGTGCAGCAAAGATACTTTTCGGCTTCATTCGGTCCCTCCGCGCTCGAAATCGGCCATCGCTCGGGCAAAGTTGCCATCCGTGTCCGCGAACGCCTCACCGCCGGAGGCGAACGCTTCCCGCATCGCCAAAATAACTGTCTCGTACTGGCCAAGCCGTTCCCGGACCTGTTCAGCTTTAGCTGTGTACCCGGCTGTCAATTGTTGGCCGATCCGAAACCCTCCGAAGCCGCTGACTTTGTCAATTTTGCGAGCCGCAATCATTGAGGTGCGGATGCTGTCCAGCATCTCATCGCAGACCGCGACGCACTGTTCGATCGCGTCGTCGTCCAAACGAAGTGCCATGGTCCCACCCCTGTTGTTCGCATGTCGGTTGCCGACCACACGATACTGGGCGGCGTTCTCGGGAGGTGAACCGACGTTGCCTTACTTAGCGGCCGGTACGCTCCGTGATCTGCGTCGTCACATACTCGTGCACGAGGGATGCATCGTCGCGAATCTTCCTGTAGTCGATCACAATTCCCGGCCGGGGCGTAGGTGCGTCGATCTTCCAGACGAGTGCAGTTCGCTTCGTCTCCCACTGTGCGTTGCTGTAGCCGAACACCAAGGTTGCGGAGTGCCCGCCATATCCTGTTGGAGTTGCTGCGATGTCGGACCAAGGCAAGAAGGACTCGAAGGCCCATCCTCGCTGGAATATGCCCTCTGAGGTGAAGGCGATGTATCCCACCCGGAGACGGCCGGCCAGGAAACCGAGCGGAAAGCTCAGGAAATAGACCGCGAGGAGTCCGAAGAAGGCAGTCCCGCCATAGCCTTCCGAATTCTCCTCCTGCAACAGATGTTCCGATTCGGGTGGGAGCGGAAGGATGGTTTGCGGTTCTGGGAGCAGTTCGTACGCGCCGACCGCGAGGAGGAGTCCCAACGTCCCCATGATGAGGCACAGCAGGATCGGGGGAGTGGTCGAGTACGCAATCGTCGGGGACGTTTCACCTCGTACATTTCGCTCTTCGATTTCGAGGCGCCCGTTCGATCGTGGTCGGTAGCTCAGACTGAAACCGATGGTGGCAACGACGAAGACCAGCACACCCACCAAATATTTCACCGTCCCGGGTTCGTCGTCGACGATGCTGCGCCAAATGCCGATAACGCACACCGCAGCGACAAGCGCGAAGAACGCGTAGGACGCTCCCATCCGCAACCTACTCATTCAATTCCACCCCTGGTGCTTGCGAATCAGACGATCCCAAACTTGCGTTTGGCTAGCCTAAACGCGCTGGCCAAACGTGTCGGGGCCGGTATCCATCTGCTCCCGAAGTTGGCGGGTTCGGCTACGGTTGGTGAGGAACTGTGTCCCACAACCCGAGCGGAGTAGTTGGATGCCCGAGCCCGTGCAACCGCAGCCTGTCGTGACTGGGTTGACCACTGCCGCGTTGTTTCTGGTGCTGACCATCGACGAGGGTGGCGAGGACGCCGCCCGTGATCTGCTCGCAGATGTTTCCACGATCGAGCGAGTGGTGGATTTCCGTGCCGTCGGAATTGGTGTGAACGTGGTCGCCGGGATCGGCTCGCAGGCGTGGGACCGGCTGTTCGCGGGTGAACGGCCGGCGCACCTGCATGTGCTCGAAGAACTGCACGGCGACAAGCACCACATGCCGTCCACGCCCGGCGATCTGCTGTTTCACATCCGCGGCGCCCAGCAGAACGTGTGCTTCGAGGTCGCCCGCCAGATCATGAATCAACTCGACGGCGCCGCGACTGTGGTCGACGAGGTGTATGGCTTCCAATCGTTCGGGCACAGAAACCTCCTCGGCTTCATGGATGGCACCGAGAACCCCACCGGCATAGAAGCATTCGGCGCCGCATTGGTGGGGGAGGACGAACCCGACTTCACCGGCGGCAGCTACGTGATCGTGCAGAAGTATCGGCACGACATGAAGGCGTGGGACGACATCTCCACCGAAGAACAAGAGCGCGTCATGGGCCGGTCCAAGATCGACGACATCGAAATGTCCGACGACGTGAAACCCGCCAACTCACACATCGCCCTCAACGACATCGAGGACGAGAACGGTGAGGGCCTGGACATTCTGCGCGCCAACATGCCGTTCGGCAGCTTCAAGGACGGTGAGATGGGCACCTACTTCATCGGGTATGCCGCGGACCCGGCGGTCACCGAGCAGATGCTGGAAAACATGTTCATCGGCGACCCGCCCGGCAACTACGACCGCCTGCTCGACTTCTCCACCGCCATCACGGGCGGCCTGTTCTTCGCCCCATCCAAAGACTTTCTCGACGATCTCCCACCGGCTCCCGAGCAGCCGGAGGAGACCGACGACGACATGCAAGCACCACCGGTCAAGGCCGGCTCCCTGGCAATCGGCAGTCTGAAAAGGAGTGTCCTCCGATGAACAACCTGTTTCGCGAACTCTCACCCGTCACCGACGCTGCGTGGGCGGAGATCGAGGAGGAGGCCTCCCGCACGTTCAAACGCAACATCGCGGGCCGGCGCATCGTCGACGTCAACGGACCCCACGGTCTGTCCCAGTCGTGCGTCGGCACCGGTCACACCCAGAAGGTGGACCCGCCCGCCGACGGTGTGTCGTCGCGGCTGCGGCTCGCCCGGCCGCTGGTCGAACTCCGGGTTCCGTTCACCCTCAAGCGCGAAGATATCGAGGACGTCGAGCGCGGCTCGCAGGACTCAGACTGGGATCCGGTGAAGGAAGCGGCCAGCACCCTGGCCGCCGTCGAGGACCGCGCGATCTTCGAGGGCTACCCGGCCGCCCAGATCGAGGGCATCCGCGCCAACAGCACCAATGACGCGATCGAACTGCCGTCGGATGTTCGGGAGCTGCCCAACGCGATCAGCCGGGCCCTGTCCGAGCTGCGTCTTGCCGGCGTCGACGGACCGTACTCGGTGCTGCTCGACGCCGAAACGTACACCGAGGTCAGCGAAACCTCCGACCACGGCTACCCGATCCGGGAACACCTGAAGCGGCTCATCGAAGGTGACATCATCTGGGCGCCTGCCATCGACGGGGCCTTCGTTGTCACCACCCGCGGCGGTGACTTCGATCTGCAACTGGGACAGGACGTCTCGATCGGCTACACCTCGCACACCGCGGACACCGTGGAGCTGTACCTACAGGAGTCGATGACGTTCCTCGCCTACACCGGTGAGGCATCCGTCGCGCTCACGAGGCCCAAGTAGGCGGCTTCGCCGCCGGTGAGTGGTTGGCGAGTGCAGGGACTCGTCAACCACGCACAAGGGGATTTATCCCCCCAAGAACTCGTCGGCGATCTTCTTCGCCCACTCCTGTGCCTGATCCTTCGGGCGGACGGAGCTCGAGGCGTCGTGACGGCCGTGCTCGCCGACCTGCTTGGCGCCCAGTTCGGTGAGCTTCTCCGAAATGATCTCGCCGCCGCGGTTGAACGTCTCCTCGTAGATGCTGTCGCCCAGGCCGAATGTGGCGAAACGCAGTCCGGCGAGGTCGGGCTCCTCGTCGCAGAGGGCCTCGTAGAACGGCTCGGCACCGGTGGGCAGCTCGCCGTCACCGTAGGTGGAGCAGACGACGATCAGGAAGTCGTCGGAGTCCAGATCCTCGGGATCGAACTCCATCATGTCGTACAGGGACGTGTCGTAGCTACTCAATGCGTCGACGACGTTGTCCGCCACCAATTCGCACGTTCCGGTCTCACTGCCGTAGAGGACGACAACGCCCATCGCCAAATCTCCTTCTATCCCTGAACCACAAGATTGCCTGCGACTACTCGGTGCACGTCCAACCGCTCAGTACACGTCGCGCAGGTAGCGCTTTTCGCGCTTGAGTGCGGTCACGTATTCTGCCGCATCCTCGGCGGACATTGTGCCGTGGGTCTCGATCACCTGATGCAGCGCACGGTCGACGTCCTTCGCCATGCGGGTGGCGTCACCGCACACGTAGAAGTGTCCGCCGTCCTCGAGCCATGCGAACAGCTCCTTGCCGTTCTCGAGCATCCGCGACTGGACGTAGACCTTCTCCTCCTGATCACGGGAGAACGCAAGGTCCAGGCGGGAAAGAACACCATCGGCGCTGAGCGCCTCGAGTTCTTCCTCGTAGATGTAGTCGGAGGCGCGGTGCTGGTCGCCGAAGAACAGCCAGTTGCGTCCGGCCGCACCCCGCGCCTTACGCTCCTGCAGAAACGCCCGGAACGGTGCGACACCCGTACCCGGACCCACCATGATCATCGGCGCATTGTCATCGGCGGGCACGCGGAACGACTTGTTCTTCGACACGAAGATGCCACCGAGATCACCCTCGGCCAACCGGTCGGCCAGGTAGGTGGAGCACACACCACCACGGTCGCGGCCGTCACCGGAGTAGCGGACGCTCGCCACCGTCAGATGCACGTGGCCGGGGTTGGCCAGCGGGCTCGACGAGATGGAGTACGCACGGTGCTGCAGGGGACGCAGCAAGCTCACGAACTCGTCCACCTCGAACGTCACCGACGGGTCGAGCGACAGCAGGTCGAGGATGTCCTTGCCCCACAGCCAGGCCTCGAGGTCGGCCTTCTCGCCGCGATGCAGCACATGGCTGAGCTCGTCGTGACCGGCGCGCTTCTCGATCTCGTCGATCAGCTCGTGCGACGGCGTGGAGATCTCGTACGAGTGCGTGAGCAGGTCGCTGAGCGGGCGTTCCTTCCCGGTGACCAGAGCATCGGCCGCGAAGCCGAGCCGCTCGATCAGGGTATTCACCAAAGACGCATCGTTGATCGGCATGACACCGAGCGCGTCACCGGCCTCGTACTCGAGACCGCTGTCGGCCAACGCGAACTCGTAGTGGCGAATTTCCTTCGCCGACTCGTCGCCGGACAGGCATCGGTTGACCGCCACCTGCGAGCGGTACGGATTCTTCCGATTCCACGGTGAGCGCTTGCGCTTGACCTTGGCGTCGGTCTCCGCAACTTCTGTCACGGCCGGCTCCTTCCTGATCCCTTCCACTGCGGCAAACAGCGGAAGAATATCGGAAATCCAGCCGGAAGCGGCATCCTCGTAGTCCACATCGCAGTCCACCCGGGGTGCGACGCGCTTGGCTCCGAGTTGCTCGAGGCGGGTGTCGATCATCTTTCCGGCCTGGCAGAACCCGTCGTAACCGGTGTCGCCGAGCGCCAGAACCGCGAAGTCGAGTTCTTCCATCCGCGGGGCGGTGTCCGCGGACAACGCCTGCCAGAACAGTTCGGCGTTGTCGGGCATCTCCCCCTCGCCGTACGTGGACGTGACGACGAGAACGCGCTGCGCCGCAGCCAGCCGCTCGAGGTCGATGTCGTCCAATGCGCACACTGACGGCGCAAAACCCTGAGCCTTGGCTGCGGCAGCCGCGTCCTCGGCGACGCCCTCCGCGTTACCGGTCTGGCTGCCGTACAGAATCTGCATCGGCGGCGCAGCCTCGGCTCCGGCCGTGTCAGCGGCAGGAGCCGCCAGCCGGGTACTCATCGCTGCGAGGAAACCGGACAACCAGACTCGCTGCTCGTCGCTGAACGGCGCGTCCTGAGGAATGTAGGGAAGTGTCACGATGCGCTCCCGATGACGTCGGTGGGCACCAGATCGGGGAGCGCGTTCTTCGCGAACAGCTCCTCGTATCCGGGCATGCGGCCGATCTTGTCCAGGTTCTTGGCGTGCTGATGGATGATCCACCCGTACGTGCCGGGGGCGTCCATCGATCGCACGTTGCGTCGGCTCAGCGCCTGCTTGTAGTCGCCGAGACGCTTGTCCGCCACCATCACGGCAAGGTCTTCGTCGCTGTGCCCGGCCAGGGCCTCGCGGGCGTAGCGCTGCAGTTTTTGCATCAGGAAGAAGTCCTCCGTCAGCAGCAGGTTCCGCACGGCCTTCGCGACCGCCGGCTCCGACGGGTCGGACGCGCCGGGCAGCTTGGCCAAAGCCATCTGCTGTGCCGCATTCAGCACGGTGTAGTTGTTCAGCAACGCGAACATCGACTCCGTATCCGTCTCGCCGTAACCGGGCGTCTTACCGCCGAGGACGGTGTTGCCGTCCCGGTAGTCGACCTTGAACTTGTGGATCTGGTGCGCGACGAGAGCCGCCGAGAGCTCGTCCACGAGGTCCTTGCGTGGCTTGGCCGCCAGAATCTCGTCGCTGTCCTGGTACTGCAGCAGCGCGCGCGGCATGCCGTACACGAAGTGTGCCTGCTCGGTCTCCCAGTTCTCCAACAGCCACGCCGCGCGCGCCGAGCCCGTCGCTTCCGCGTGCCACTCGAGCAGCTGACGGACAGCCTGCCGATGCAGCAGTGCGTGTTCGTCGTCGCCGGTGATCGAACCGAGGAGGATCGAGTCGGCGCTCGCCTTGCCGGGCAGCTTGCCCTCGGGGTCGTACTGGTAGAAGAACCCGCCGCTCATGCCGTTGCCGACGCCCTTGCCGAACCCGCCGAGGTTCAGGACGGCGCCGCCGGTCATGTACTCGCACGCGAAGTCGCCGACACCCTCAACCACCGCGGTGGCACCGGAGTTACGGACGGCGAACCGGTCACCGGCCTGGCCCTCGACGAACGTGCGCCCGCCCGTTGCACCGAACAGTGCGAAGTTGCCGATCAGCACATTGCCGCCTGGCTTCGTCGAACCGCCGCCGGGGGAGCGCACCACGATGGACCCGCCGCACGCGCCCTTGCCGACGCCGTCGTTGCAGGTGCCGGTGTGGGTGATCGCCATACCGTCGTTGCAGAACGCGCCGAACGACAGCCCGGCCGACCCGGAGGTCGAGATCCGGACACTGCCCTCTCGCAGGTAGCCGCGGCCACGTTCGTCCCGCAGCACGGCCGGCTTCTCCTCGGAGAGTTCGTGGTTGAGCATGCGCTCGATGTCGATGGCCAACTGTGCGCCGACGCTCTTGTTGCGGTTGCCGAGAACGACACCGTCACCGAGGTCGACGGTCAGCTCGTCCTGCTCGAGCAGCGCCTTGCGTAGCTGCGGCAGCCAGCCCTCGTCCAGCGTGTAGTCCTTCTCCAAGTACACCGGATTCTCGACGGTCACCTCGTCGACGACGGTGAGCATGGCGCGCAGGTCCAGCTGCCCGACGCTCGACGGGTGATCGAGCAGGTTCAGCAGGTCGGCGCGTCCGCGTGCTTCGCGGAGCGACGTCATGCCCAGCTCGGCCAGCAGCTCACGGGTCTCGTGCGCGATGTTGAGGAGGTACTGCGCCATCGCCCGCGGGTCACCGTCGAACAGTTCCGGGTTGGTGGTCAGACCGGCGGGGCACTTGACGTTGCAGTTCTTGGCCATGACGCACTTGAGCATCATCAGCGCGGTGGTGCCGAACTCGAAGCTGTCCGCGCCGAGCAGTGCCGACTTGACGACGTCGCTGGCGGTCTGGTGTGCGCCCGAACAGCGCAGCAGCACCTTCTGCCGCAACCCGTTGGCGGACAGTGCCTGATGCACCTCGGCGACACCGATCTCCGCGGAACGGCCCGCGTACTTGAGGCTGGTGACGGCTGCGGCGCCGGTGCCACCGGTGTTGCCTGCGACGTTGATGACGTCGGCGCCCGCCTTCGCGACACCGACGGCGATGGTGCCGATGCCCTCCGACGACACGAGCTTCACGATGACGCGCACCCGCGCCGCCTTGCAGTCGTGAATCAGCTGCGCGAGGTCCTCGATCGAGTACGTGTCGTGATGCGGTGGGGGAGAGACCAACTCGACACCGGGTGTGCCACCACGGGCCGCCGCGATCTCCACCGTCACCTTCGGTGCCGGAAGCTGGCCACCCTCGCCGGGCTTGGCGCCCTGCGCGATCTTGATCTCGAGTTCCTCGAGCATCGGGTCGGCAAGATAGCCCGCCCACACGCCGAAACGTCCCGACGCGAACTGCTTGATCCGCGACCCACGCACCGTGCCGTAGCGGGAGAGGTGCTCGCCACCCTCACCGCTGTTCGACATGCCGCCGGCCATGTTGGTGCCGTGCGCAACCGCCTCGTGCGCATTGGAATTCAACGCGCCGTGGCTCATCGCGCCCGACGTCAGGAACGGGGTGATGTCGTGCGCCGACTGCACCTGCTCGAGCGGGACACTGTGCGGCGCTGCCCGCAGCATTGCCAGGCGCTCGGCGGCCTGGCCGGTTGCCTCAACGATGAGCACGTCGCCGTCCACCTGGTAGGTGACCTCGCCGGGGAAGCGTGCAACCCACGAGTCGCCGAGCGCGGTCAGGCGGTCGGCATCGCCGGCGTGGGGGCCGGTGAGCCGAAGCCGAAACTCGCCCTCCGAAACCTGCTCGCTGTCCAGTCCACGGACCGCGAAGGTGTTGTTACCCAGGCGCGAGAAGCGACCCATGTGCTTGCGGAACTCGTCCGCGGTGTTCAGGAACGTGACATCGGTGGGCAGACCCAGCACATCACGCAGGGCGGCGGGACGGCGATGACGCTCCTCCGCCATGGTGCGGGCGAACGAGCGGTAGCCGGGAGTGATGTCGAAGGAGTCGATGGCCTCGGGCGTGAGCTTGCGGAACCCGGCATTGGTGTACGCGGCGTCGTCGAGTCCGAACGCGTCCTCGAGCCGGTGCAACGGCAGCAGACGCAGCGCATCGGTGTGGTCCTGTGACCCGGTCGTGTCGAAGGCGATGGGCTCCTCGGTGAGATCGACGAAGCCGCGCACCGCCGTCGTGCCGTACGAGTGGCCGGCACCCTCGGCGCGTTCCTTGAACAGGCCGAGCAGCGGAATGTCCTTCTCGCCCTGGACTGTCAGTGCCCGTGCATGCCAGTCGGCGACGGCCTGCGCGATGGTCGTGAAGCCGACACCACCGACCGGGGTCTGCACGTTGGCGAAGTAGCGGCGCAGCGTCGGATCGTCCGTGTCAAGGTAGTTGGGCTCGAAGAATTCGCCGCCGATGTAGCTTTCGGCGGTGCACAGGCCGACGCGGCCCATCGTCTTCATCAGCGACTTCTCGGCAGCCTTGGCGAACTTGGCGAACGCGGCATCCGGGTCGGCCGCGAACTTCTCCTCCGCACGCAGACGAACAGCCAACGGGTACACGGCGGACGCACCGAAACCGAGGGTGGCGGCCACATGGTGTGACGACGAGATCTGCCCGGACTCCACGATGACCGAGACGCGCAGACGCAAGCCCTCTTCGATCAACCGTTGGTTCACGGCGGAGACCAGCACGATCAACGGCAATGCGGCCTTGTCGGTGGACACGTGCCGGTCGGTGACGACGGCGATGCCGCCCTGCTCACGCGCGAACGCTTCTACCTCGTCGCACACGGCGTCGACCGCGGTGGACAGCGCCGCGGCGTTGGCTTCCGCATCGCCGGCGATCGGGGTGTACACCATCGGGAAACGCTGCACCGGAGTCGATTCCTGCGTCCGGATCTTGAGCATGTCCGAATGGGTGAGGATCGGCGACGGCACCACGATCTGCGGTGCATCCTCGGCGCCGCTGTTCGGGCGGGCGCCGAGCGCCACCCGCAAGGTCATGCCGTCGGCCTCGCGGATGCTGTCGAGCGAAGGGTTGGTGACCTGCGCGAAACGCTGCGAGAAGTACTTGGCCACACCACCTTCCTGATCGGACAGCGCGTTGATGGCGTTGCCGTAGCCCATCGCGGAGATCTTCTCGAGGCCCGATGCCAGCATCGGGTCGAGCATGAACTTGAAGCTCTCCTGGTTGTGCGAATACGCCACGTAGCGCTGATGCGTGTCGAGGTCGCCCTTGTAGCGCAACGGTCCCGGTTCGGCAGGAACGTCGGGGAGTTCGTCGACGGTGCGCCGGGCCTGCTGCAGAAGCACCGGGTAGTCCTTCTCGGCCGCAAGGAGTTCGAGTGCTTCGTCGGTGGTGAACGAGCGGCCCACGCGGTGGTCGAAGTAGAGCATGCCGCCGGCCTCGATGCGGCCACGGTGGATCACCGATTCCGGATCGAACTCGAACTGTCCGGCCTCCGACGTCACGCACAGGTACTCGTCGGTCTCCACCGACC
>JAAZAD010000323.1 GCA_012514505.1 Rhodococcus sp. (in: high G+C Gram-positive bacteria)
CTGCCCGGCCTCGACACTTTCCGCGGCGAGGTCTTCCATACCGCGGACTGGAACCACGACCATGATCTGACCGGCGAGAAGGTCGCGGTGGTCGGTACGGGCGCATCCGCCGTCCAGATCATCCCGAGGCTGCAGCCGATTGCCGATAAGCTCACGGTCTTTCAGCGAACGCCCACCTGGATTCTTCCGCACCCCGATCAGCCCATGACGGGTTGGCCGAGTCGCCTCTTCGAACGGTTGCCAGCGGTGCAGCGGGCTGCCAGAGCGGGACTCGACCTGATGCAGGAGGCGTTGGTTCCGGGGTTCGTCTACAAGCCGACCCTTCTGAAATCGCTGGCTGCAGTGGGACGGGCACACTTGCGTCGGCAGGTACGTGATCCCGAGTTGCGGGAAAAGTTGACGCCCAAGTTCGCCTTCGGCTGCAAACGGCCGACGTTCTCCAACGCCTACTACCCGGCGCTTGCGCAGCCGAACGTCGACGTGGTGACCCAGGGCATCACGGAAGTACGCGAAACGGGCGTCGTCACCGCCGACGGAGCTCTGCACGAGGTCGACACCATCGTCATGGGCACCGGCTTCCGGATGACGGACAACCCGTCGTTCGACATCGTGCGCGGACGTGACGGACAGACCATCGCCGAGGCTTGGAACGGCAGCGCCGAAGCATTCCTGGGCACCACGATCAGCGGTTTCCCCAACTTCTTCATGATTCTGGGGCCGAACTCGGTCGTGTACACCTCCCAGGTGGTGACCATCGAAGCCCAGGTCGAGTACATCCTCAGTTGCGTCCAGTCGATGGACGAGCATGACCTGCAGAGCATCGACGTCAGGCCCGAGGTGCAACGAAACTTCGTCGAAGATGTGGACCGGCGACTGGCCACGTCGGTGTGGAATGCCGGCGGTTGCAGTAGCTACTACCTCGTCGACGGCGGCCGAAATTTCACCTTCTATCCAGGATTCAACAGGCAATACAAGGCGCGCACCAAGAAGGTCGACCTCGCGCACTACAACTTCCAGCGCGCGCCGCGGCCACGGTCGGCGAGTAGTACAGGCGAAACGGTGAGGACAGCATGATGTTCGGAATCAACAAGATCGGCAGGAAGCCCGTCGTCGTCGCATCCGGAGCGAGGCGATACACGGACGAGGCACACGCGATCACAGCGCGTGACGTGGAGTTCGACTGGGACGGAGTTCCTCTGCACTACGTGCCGAACGAGCCGATGGTCACCCACGTCATCAACTTCATGCACCTCGTGCTTCCCGAAGGCGAGCGCGCCATGTCGGCGACGTTGGCCGAGGCGCTGCCGCTCATCGAGGACAAGCGCCTCCACGAGGAGGTCGTCGGGTTCGTCGGGCAAGAGGCGACACACGCGTCGTCCCACAGGGGCGCTCGCGAGCATCTCGCCGAGCTGGGGCTCGATACGAGTGCGATGACGAACCGCATGGACTGGCTCGTCGACAAGATTCTGGGAGACCGTGGGCTGACCGGGCGGGCGAAGCATGCCTGGCTGTGTGAACGACTGGGTCTGTTCGCGGCGATGGAGCACTTCACCGCGGTGTTCGGGGAGTGGCTGCTCACCGATCCGACCCTGGAGAAGGCCGGAACGCATCCGATGATGCTCGACATGGTGAAGTGGCACGGCGCAGAAGAAGTCGAACACCGCAATGTCGCATTCGATGCGTTCATGTATGTCGACGGAAGTTATGCCCGTCGTGTACGGACGGCCCTGATCGCGAGCTTCACATTGTTCGTACTGTTCGGGGCCTCGATGAACTACCTGTTCAAGGCGGATCCGTCCAAGGAGAAGGGCCGCTTCTGGCCGCTACAGCTTGTGAGCGCGACCCGGCGCGGCATGGTTCCCAACCTGAAGTTCCTCATCACGGAAATGCCCCCGTACCTGCGCCCGAGTTTCCATCCGTCGCAGATCGGTGACATGGACGTCGCGATGCGGTACCTCGCCCAGTCCCCCGCCGCCAATCACTCTTCACGCGAGAATCAGGGATGAGCATGACCGAGTTCGAGCCTTCCCGGTCGCTGCGCCTGGCGGCCCAGGCGACCAGTGCCTATCAACGCGTCTTCGCGGCCAGCCGGGTGGCGCCCCTGTTGTCGAAGTCGAACCCCGTCCGTCGCACGGGATACGACATGGACCTGCTGATCTCCGGCATCCGCTCCGAAGCGGACGGTGTCCGGAGCCTGACCTTGACCGATCCTGACGGTGGGGATCTGCCGTCCTGGATTCCGGGTGCACATCTGGACCTGTTTCTGCCGTCGGGCAAGCAGCGCCAGTACTCGCTGTGTGGCGATCCAGAGGACCTCAGCTCCTACCGCATCGCTGTGCGTCGCATCGACGACGGACTGGGCGGCTCCAAGGAGGTGCACGACGAGCTCGAGGTGGGCGCGCAGATCAGTGTGCGCGGCCCACGAAATGCATTCCCCTTGGTATCGGCTCCGTCCTACCTGTTCATTGCCGGAGGAATCGGAATCACGCCCATTCTTCCGATGGTCAAGAGGTGCCACAACGCGGGAATTCCGTGGAAGTTGGTGTATTTCGGGCGGTCGAGGGATTCGATGCCCTTCCAGGACGAACTTGCCGAATGCACCACCGGTGAGGTGGAGGTCCGTCCGGACGACGAATTCGGACTACCCGACATCGCCGGGGTGATCACCGAAGCCCAGCAGGGTGCCGCCATCTACCTGTGCGGGCCCACTCCCCTGATGGCCACCGCACGCGGAGTGATGCGGCAGGTCAACCCCACCGGTTCGTTGCACACCGAACGGTTCTCGCCGCTGCCGGTTGTAGACGGCAACGAGTTCGAGGTCGTGCTCGAAAAGAGTGGCACCACCGTCGACGTCGGGGCACGGGAGACGACGCTGGCGGCAATTCGTCGTGAGTTGCCCGGCGTCTCCTACTCCTGCCAACAGGGATTCTGCGGCACCTGCAAGGTACGGGTGTTGTCCGGCGAGGTCGACCACCGCGACAAGCTGTTGACCGAGGAGGAAAGAGAGACGTCGATGCTCACGTGCGTATCTCGTTCTGCAGGTGGACAATTGGTGGTGGACCTGTGACTCGATGGTTTACGCTGCAGCCGGCGGACGAGCAGTTCATCGAGACTGCACCTCTGCGATTCGTACACGTCGTCGACATCGACGGGGACGTCGCCGCTCTCTGGCAGGCATTGACCGTGGACGACGCGCTCGAGGCGTGGGCCATGGGGATCACTGGCGCGCAGTGGACGTCGCCCCGTCCGTTCGGCGTCGGCACGACGCGCACGGTCACCGTGGCAAAGGGCGGTGCAGCACTGCAGGAACGCTTCTTCCGCTGGGAAGACGGACGTCGCATGACGTTCTATGCGACCGCCGCCTCACGGCCGGGCTTCCGGAAGTTCGCCGAGGACGTTCTGGTCGAGCCGCGACCCGGCGGAGCACGTCTCACCTGGACCTTTGCGATCGAGGCAGCGTCCTGGACGGCTCCGGTTCTGAACGCGTCCCGCCCGTTGTTGGATCGCGTCACTCGTGCGTGGGCGATGGGTGTGGCAGGCGAGAAAGGTCTAGGCCGTACGGCCCGATACGTATCGAAGGAAGGCGCACGCCGATGACCCTCACCGTTCCCGCTGCCGGAGTTGTCGAACCGGGCGATCCGTCGGTAGTCGACGCTGCCGTCGCCGATGCCCGTGCGAGCGTCTCGTGGTGGACCTCCCTCGGCTTCGACGGGCGCGCCCGTCGTTTGAATGCCTGGCGCGGCGTGATCGCCCGTCGTGCCCCGGAACTCGCAGAAGTGATTCAGCGTGAGATGGGCAAGCCCCACGCCGACGCGATGCTCGAGATCGCCATGGCACTCGAACATCTCGCCTGGGCTGCCAAGAATGCCGAGAAGGTCCTGGGAAGAACGTCCGTTCGGTCCAGCTTGCTCACGGTCAATCAGTCCGCAAGCGTCGAGTATCGACCGCTGGGCGTCGTCGGTGTCATCGGGCCGTGGAACTACCCGATCTTCACCCCGCTCGGTTCGCTGTCGTTCGCGCTCGCCGCGGGTAACACCGTTGTGTACAAGCCGAGCGAGTACGCACCCGGTGTCGGCGAATGGCTGGGCAAGGCTTTCGCGGAGGCAGTCCCCGAACACCCTGTGCTGCAGGTGATCTTCGGCGACGGCGCAGTGGGTGCAGCGCTGTGCCGGTCCGCGGTCGACAAGATCGGATTCACCGGATCGACCGCCACCGGCAAGAAGGTGATGGCGTCGTGCGCCGAAAACCTCACCCCCGTGTTGATGGAATGCGGCGGCAAGGACGCCTTGATCGTCGATTCCGACGGTGACGTCGATGCCGCTGTCGATGCTGCCGTGTGGGGTGCACTGTCCAACTCCGGTCAGACGTGCCTCGGGGTCGAGCGCGTGTACGTGCACGATTCGGTCTACGACGAGTTCGTGGAGAAGGCGGTTGCGCTCGCCGGCACCATCACCGCAGGTGATACCGAGCAGGACAAGATCGGCCGGATCACGATGCCGTCGCAGGTCGACATCATCCGCCGCCAC
>JAAZAD010000041.1 GCA_012514505.1 Rhodococcus sp. (in: high G+C Gram-positive bacteria)
ATCCAAGACGGGTCACCGAGATCGGCTCCCGTACCATCCAGCTGGCTCGTGAACGGCCGCGAGCCGGTCATGCAGCGCGCAGCGCGACTTATGCCAACACCTGGGATCAAGAACCATGATCCTCCGACGCGGCACGTCAGCTCGGTAGGATCCAGTGCGACGCGGAACGATCTCGGTGACCTGTAGAGGGTGTGGGAGAGGTTTCCGGCCTAATCGCTGATCGACCCGACCTGGAGCGGGGGAGTCGGCCGTGAGTCCGTCGATGCCGCCGGGAGGCCATGATGAGGCAACGTCAGATCGGGATGTGTCGTCGGATGCAGCGTCGGCACGGCCGCAACGCCACGAGGTCTCCCATGAGCAACTTTCCCTATTCGACACCGTTGTTGCCGGACCGCAAGACGATCCGGGACATGCTGGTGTTCTACGCGACACCGGCGGTCCGCGAGCGGATGATCGAGGCCTGGCCGGAGGACGCGAATCTGCTCGACGATCTGGTGGAGGAAGTGATCGGTCTGGTCGAGACGTGGCGACCGACGACGGAGTGGCATCTGTTGTCGGTGGTGCGCACGGACCGGACGTTGGAGTGGATGGTCTGGCAGGTGGCGACGTCGATCGACGAGGACCTGGTCGACCTGTATCGGAGCGAGGCGATCATCCCATTCGCGATCGACCTAAACACGCTGCCGCGCTACGGGCGACCGCCGACAGTGTTGGTGCCCCCCGAGGAGTAGATCGCGCCAAGGCCGCCACCGCCGCGGCACGCCTGGCGGCCGAGTTGCCGGATCGGCGGTTGACGGCGGGGGAGCGGGCGACGCTGCGTCGTTGGACGTCGCTCGCGCAGTGGGTCGGCACCGACCGCGGGGTCGCAGCGATCGATAGCGTCGAGGAAGCTTGGCCGGGCTACGCCGACACCGCCGCCCGGTCGATACTGAACGCCTACTACACCGATCCGCACGTAATCGGGGCCGTGTGGTCGTGGCTCGCCGAGCATGGTGTCGCGGAGGGCGTGGGGTTCGAGCCGGGTTGCGGCCGTGGCGATTGGATCGCATTGGCACCGCCGGCACTCCGGTTCGACGGGGTCGACATCGATCCGATCTCGGTCACCGTCGCCCGCGCGCTCACTGGGGAGAACATCGCCGAGGCGCGGATCGAGGAGTGGCACATTGCACGCTCCGAGCAGGCTCGTGTCAACGGCGGCTACGACGTGGTGGTTGGCAACGTGCCGTTCTCCTCGCAGCGGCCGTCCACCAACAACCCGCACCGCGACAGCTTGCACAACCTGGCGATCGGTCGGTCGGTGGCGATGTTGCGCCCGGGCGGTGTCGCTGCGGTGTTGACGTCTCGCTTCTCCCTCGACGCCGGTAACCCGAAGTGGCGTCAACGCACGTCTGCACAGGTGGACCTCGTCGCGGCATTCCGGTTGCCGTCGCGCACCCACCGCGAGGCTGGTACCGACGTCGTCACCGATTTGCTGATCCTGCGACGACCGCACCCTGGCGAGGCACGTCCAACGGCGGACTGGGTGGACACGACCACGA
>JAAZAD010000324.1 GCA_012514505.1 Rhodococcus sp. (in: high G+C Gram-positive bacteria)
CCGTGCCGCCTCGGACTCGCCGGTGGCGAGGCCGACCATCAGGTGCTCGGTGGAGACGTATTCGTCGGTCAGCTCGGTCGCGAGCTTCTGTGCGGCGGTGATCGCCGCGATCGACTCGCGATTCAGCTGCGGCGAAGCACTCGCGCTCGCCACGGTCGGCGCACGGTCGACAAGGGTCTTGGCCTCGTTGCGGATCCGTACGGGGTCGACGCCGACGGCCTTGAGCAGGGGCGCGGCGATGCCGTCGGTCTGCTCGAGGAGGGCGACGAGAATATGGGCCGGGCGCACATCGGGGTTACCCGCAGCTGCCGCGTCTTGGACGGCGGCCTGCAGTGCAGCCTGGGTCTTGGTGGTGGGGGTGAAGCTGTCCACTGGCATTCGCCTCTCTGTTGGTCTGTCACGTTCGGGACATCCGAACTTAAGTCTAAGAGGCTCATGTTTGCCTCACGCATCATTCAACCAACCTAGGGTTGAGCGTATTCCACTTAAGTTTAGGATTTGAGTGAGGTGCGGCACAGGAAGGTTTGCCGCCGCTAGCCCCGACCCCACGCAGCCACGAACACGCCTGCCGATCACCGGCCCCTTGACGCCCTCCCAATTCAATAACAGCATGTCTTTTATGGACGACGAGTCGATCGGACGAGCGGCGGCGATCACCGGCGCAGACAACTGGGGAGAGGTCCGCACCCGCTTTCCCCAACGCGTCGATCAGATGGCGCAGGGCTTGATGGTCGGCGACCGACCGGCCGACGCGGTGATCGCCGATGTGATGAGCGAATCGTCGCTGACCTGGTCAGAAGCCTTGGCCGCACTCGAATCGCCGACCACCGTCACAACGACCTCCGTCGCCCTTCAGGAGTTCCTCGAACTGGTCGCCACCACGCCGCCCTGGTTCGACGCGGCTATCGCTCACTCGGGAGCCAGGGCTTGGTGGCGATTCGGATCACTGCAGATCAGCACGCTGTACCAGTCGCTAATCTACGGCTATCAAGCTCAGGGATTCGTGCGCCCTCTGGCCGCCACCGGTCGCCTCAGCGAAGGCACGTGGGATCGCGTGGTGGCCACCGGACGATGGATCGCCTTGGCCACTGCACCCGGGATGATGAAACCGGGTGCGCCCGGCTGGGTGGAGACGGTCCGGATACGTCTGGTCCACGCGATGGTCCGCCACCACCTGCGCACCCACGCTTCCTGGGACAGCGACCGCTGGGGTGTGCCGATCAATCAGACCTACGCCCAGTTGACCATCACCGCAGGCTTCTTGGTCCTGCCGCTGACCGTCGCCCACGACCTCGGGATTCGGTACTCGGAAGCCGAACTCGAGGCGATCACGCACCTGTGGCGGTACATCGGTTGGACGATGGGCGTGGAACCGGACCGCCTGCCCGCCAACTTCACCGAAGCCGGCGAGATCCGAACCATCTCGCGCGAGTTCCGCCTGCAACCCGTCGAAGACTCGCGCATACTCGTCAAGGCACTGCTCGACGACGGCTACCGCACGTCGATCGGTCTGCCCGACCCGCTCGACGACCTGCTGAATCGGATCACCAAACCGCTGCTGCGACCACTCTTCTCAGCCGTCAGTGCCCGCTGGGTCGATCCCGAGGTCGTGAGCGGGATGGGCCTGCGGACCACGCCGCTCCATCATGTGGTCCGCCTGGCTAGGCCGATCGTGCGTTCCCGCGAACTGGTTCGTTCCCTCGGACTGCTCGGCACCGAACGGACCGTCGCCGAGCGTGAGTTCCGCCTCGTGACGCGAGGTCTGGGAATCGATGGGGGTGATCTCCGAAGATTCGGCGACCGCTACCGGCACGTCGACGAGGGACGCATGGCGAAGGTGGCCCGATGACGCGCTTCACGCTGACCGAGGACCTGCCGTGCTCGGCAGACGTCGCCTGGACGCTGTTGACCGATCCCGCGCGCATGCGCCTGTGGTCATCGGC
>JAAZAD010000325.1 GCA_012514505.1 Rhodococcus sp. (in: high G+C Gram-positive bacteria)
CGGCGACATCTGCTCTGCTCGACGCCAGCGTGCTGTCCGACCAGAGCGTTGTCACCGGCGTTCTCCAGTCGAATGCGTGGCCGGCGGACGTCGCCCTGAACACCCCCGAGATCGTCTCCGAGTTCGAAGACAAGGGCATGAAGCTGATGCTTCCCGCCTATAACGCCGGTATGAACGCGCTGTTCTGCTCCGACAAGCGCGTCGCGCTTCCCGATTACCAGGGTCGCAGCATTTCTGTCGGCAGCACCGCAGGTAACCAGCAGGTCTCCGCTCTCGGTGCGACCCCGACGTCCGTTGCCTACACCGAGGCTTACGAGGCATTGCAGCGCGGTGTCATCGACTGCTCGATGCTCAGCCCCGCGGCTGCCCAGATCGGCGGCATCCTCGAAGTTGCACCGCAGACGGTGATCGACCCGGAAGCCGGCCTCGCAGTGCCGAGCGGCAACATGGCGATGAACCTCGATGTGTGGGAATCACTTCCGCTCGTGGCGCAGCAGCTCATGTGGGATCGCCTCGACGCGTTCATGACCGGCAGCATCGAGGGCAAGATCTGGCCCGTCACCGTCGATTCCGTCAAGGACATCCAGCAGTACGGCGGATCCATCGAGCCGTTCGCCGACGACGCGCGTACCGCGGTGCAGGATGCGAACAACAAGATCGTCGACGCGATCGCGGGTAACAGCGGTCTGAGTGACGGCGCCGGATTCGTCACGTCGGTGCGTGAGAGCGCCGACAAGTGGAGCCAGACCATCACTGAGCTCGGCTACACCAACGAAACCGACTACAACGGCTTCGCCACCTGGTACACGCCAGGCAAGATCGACATCGCCCCGTACATCGAGCGGGTCTACGAGGAGATCTACCTGCCTCATCGCCCGTCCTGACATTCGCCGACCACGTTCCGGAGGAGTTGCCCCCCTGCGCCTCCTCCGGAACGTTTCTGCATCAAGGGATACACCATGACCGAACGTCATTCCGGCACGGCCGCAATCGCACTCGACGGTGCGATCGACATGCACGGCCATTTCGGTCCGGAGCCGCTCGTGGAGATGGCAGCCAAGACGCCGCACAGCGTCGACCCGGTCGAGGCAGCGCGAGAGGCCGCCGACCACGGTATGCGAGCGCTCGTGTTGAAAGCACATGAATTTCCGTCGACGGTCGCTGCACATCTCGCCAATGTGGCCGTCCCCGAAGTCCGGTCGATCGGAGGAATCTGCCTCGATCATCCTGTCGGAGGCCTGAACCCGCACGCCGTCGAATGCGCGTTGCGTGCGGGCGCGCAGGTCGTCTGGCTACCCACGCTGTCGTCGGAGCAGGATGCACCGGCGAAGGTGAAGGCCTTCTTCGGTGAGAAGGAAGAGGGGATCCGGGTGATCGACGCCGACGGGGCGATCGTTCCCGAGGTGCGCACGATCCTCGACCTGATCACCCAGTATGACGCTGTCCTCGCGACCGGACACGTATCGACCGCCGAACATTTCGCCGTCGCACGAGAATACGCGTCGAAGGGACGCGTTCTCGTCACCCACGCGATGCATGCGACGACCGGCCCGCGTCTCACCGAGCGGGAGGTGATCGAACTGGCCGA
>JAAZAD010000042.1 GCA_012514505.1 Rhodococcus sp. (in: high G+C Gram-positive bacteria)
CGAGGCGGACGTAGGCCCACTTGCGGTCGTCCAGCCAGGCTACGTAGTCGGACGGGCCGATGTGGACGTTCTTCTCGCCGAGGTCCCGGTCGGGGATCTGGGACGTGACGGCCTGTGTCTTGGAGATCTTCTTGGACTCAAGGCGGTCGCGCTCGAGCATGTTCTTGAAGTCCATGTTGCCGCCGACGTTGAGCTGGTAGGTGCGGTCCAGCACGACTCCGCGGTCCTCGAACAGCTTCGCCATCACGCGGTGGGTGATGGTGGCGCCGACCTGACTCTTGATGTCGTCGCCGACGATCGGGACGCCGGCGTCCTTGAACTTGGCAGCCCACTCCGGGTCGGAGGCGATGAAGACGGGCAGCGCGTTGACGAACGCGACGTTCGCGTCGATCGCGGCCTGGGCGTAGAACTTGTCGGCCTCTTCCGAGCCGACGGGAAGGTAGGACACGAGGACGTCGACCTCGGCGTCCTTGAGGGCCTTCACCACGTCGACGGGCTCGGCGTCGGAAACCTCGATGGTCTCGGAGTAGTACTTGCCGACGCCGTCGAGGGTCGGGCCACGCTGGACGACCACGTCGGACGGTGGGACGTCCGTGATCTTGATGGTGTTGTTCTCGCTGGCGAGGATGGCCTCGGACAGGTCGAAGCCGACCTTCTTGGCGTCCACGTCGAAGGCGGCGACAAACTTCACGTCACGGACGTGGTACTCGCCGAACTTCACGTGCATCAAGCCGGGAACGTTGGTGTCCTCGTTGGCATCCTTGTAGTACTGCACGCCCTGAACCAAGGACGAGGCACAGTTGCCCACTCCCACAATGGCGACGCGCACTGCGCGCGCCCCGGCGGTGTTGTTCTCACCCATGGTCGGGTTCTCCTTCTTTCTTGTGCGGTGCTGTTGACTGTTCAGCGGCAATCAGTTCGTTGAGCCAGCGGACTTCGCGTTCGCTGGATTCGAGTCCGAGTTGGTGCAGCTGACGGGTGTACCGGTCCAGCGACGAACTCGCGCGCCCGATGGCATCTCGGAGGCCTTCGCGGCGTTCTTCGACCTGGCGACGTCTGCCTTCGAGAATCCGCATCCGCGCTTCGGCGGGTGTGCGGCTGAAGAAGGCGAGATGAACGCCGAATCCATCGTCGGTGTAGTTCTGCGGACCTGTGTCGGCTACGAGCTCGGTGAACCGTTCCTTGCCGACGGGTGTCAGCTGGTACACGCGGCGGGCGCGACGTTTGACGGCCGCCGGTGCACCGGCATTTTCGGCGATCAGTCCGTCGGACTGCATGCGCCGCAGCGTGGGATACAGAGACCCGTAGGAGAACGCACGAAACGCTCCCAGTAGCCCGGTCAACCGCTTCCGCAGCTCGTATCCGTGCATGGGTGACTCGTGGAGGAGTCCGAGGATTGCGAGTTCGAGCATTGTCCCCACCTCCTGAGTTCCCTGTATCCGATGTGCTGATGTACCCGATGCGATTACGAACTATATCGCAGCGATATATACGACAATACGTGGGCCAGGTTACATGTGACAACCGGTCACATGCTGCAGGTGCGTGTTCCGGAGAAGCCTGCGTCGCTGCTGGGGAAGATGTCCGAATTCGGATCGTCGCCACCGCAGCTGATTCGTCCCCGATCCTCGTTCTCCGATTCGGACGCACGTACTCTGGTCACCGTGCGGTTACAACGGCAGGTGGTGGACTATGCGCTTCGGCGTCGGTCGCTACTGGCCGAGGTCTACTCGGGCAGGACAGGCGTCAAAGAGGTCTGCGACGCCGACCCCTACCTGTTGCGAGCCGCCAAGTTCCACGGACGGGGCAGTGACGTCATGTGCCCCATCTGCCGCAAAGAGCAGTTGACTCTCGTTTCCTGGGTTTTCGGCGAGAAGCTGGGGGCTGCCTCCGGTTCGGCGAGAACACCTGACGAGCTGGTGCGATTGGCGGCAACTCAGGAAGAATTCTCTGTCCACGTCGTGGAGGTGTGCCGGACGTGCAACTGGAACCATCTGGTTCAGTCGTACATCCTGGGTTCGATACCGGCACCCAAACGACCGCGGCGGTCGTCGGCGAGGGCGCGCCCTCCTGGTCGGCGGACGGCGAGCGAGTAGGCCACAGCCCACACTGGGCGCGGCCGCAACTCGCGCGGCCGGATTCCGGCAGATGCAATGCAGGACCGACCGGTCCACCACCCCCGATCAGGCAATGACACTGGAGATTTGTACGTGAGTTTCCCCCGCAACGACGAACCGGGTGACCGCCCGCCCCGACACAGCGGACCACCTCCGCAGCAGGGTCGCCCGATGGGTCCGCCTCCACAGGGACCGCCGCGCCGCCAGGGTCCACCGCAGCAGGGTCGTCCGATGGGTCCGCCTCCGCAGGGTCGCCCAGCCGGGCCACCGCCCGGTGGCCGCCCCGCCGGCCCGCCCCCCGGCAGACGTCACGGCGCTCCGCAGGGCCCCAATCCGCGTCAGGCACCGCAGGCGGGTCCGCCCCGTCGGCAGGGTCCGCCGTCTCAGCACGGGGTTCGTCCGGCTGCGCGCAATGCTCCACCGCCCGGTGCTCGTCCGCCCGGAGGCCGGCCGCCCGGCCCGCCTCCACGTACGGGCGGTGGTTCCGGTGGCGGCAACGGCGGTCAGCCGCCGAGGAAGAAGCCTGTGAACAAGAAGAAGTCGTCTGTGTGGAAGACCGTCCGGCGCACTGGCTACACGCTGGTGGCGCTGGGAATGGTCATCCCCGTTCTCGCGTTCATGGCTGCCTATGTGGTGCAGGACGTACCCGAGCCGGGTGAACTGCAGACCAACCAGGTCGCCACCGTCTACGCGTCGGACGGAACGTCGGTGATCTCGAAGATCATTCCGCCCGAAGGCAACCGCACCGAGGTCACCCTCGACCAGGTTCCCGTCGACGTGCGTAACGCGGTGCTGGCCGCGGAGGATCGGAACTTCTATTCCAATCCCGGCTTCTCGGTCACTGGTTTCGCCCGTGCAGCCCGCGACAACCTTCTCGGCAAAGAGGATGCCGGTGGTGGATCCACGATCACGCAGCAGTATGTGAAGCAGGCCGTGGTCGGCACCGAGCGTACGATCACGCGAAAGCTGGAAGAGCTGGTCATCTCGTCGAAGATGGCGCGTGAGTGGTCGAAGGACGACATCCTTGCGGCGTACCTCAACACCATTTACTTCGGTCGCGGTGCATACGGCATCGCCTCGGCTTCGAAGGCTTACTTCGACAAGCCGGTGGAGGAGATGACGCTGGAGGAAGGCGCCGTCCTGGCAGCGTCGATCCGGCTCCCGTCCATGCTCGATCCGGCGAACAACCCGGACGGTGCGTTGACGCGGTGGAACTACGTGCTCGACGGCATGGTCGCCGCCGGCACCCTCGAGCAGTCCAAGAGGGAAACCCTGGAGTACCCGCCGTACCAGCCCCTCGGCCAGGTCGACAACGGCGGCGGTGCCTCCGGTCCGAACGGGCACATTCAGACCCAGGTGCTGCAGGAGTTGAGCGCGGCCGGTATCGGCGAGACTCTGCTCAACCAGGCGGGCCTCGAGATCACCACCACGATCGACCCGAAGGCGCAGGCGGCTGCCGTCGAGGCAGCGCGCTCGAACCTGGAAGGACAACCGGAGAAGCTCGAGACGGCGGTCGTCTCGGTCGATCCGCGCACCGGTGGCGTCCGGGCGTATTACGGCGGTGAGGTGGGCCACGGCTACGACTTCGCGAACGCCGGCCTGCAAACGGGCTCGTCGTTCAAGGTCTTCGGCCTGGCGGCGGCACTCGAGCAGGGCATTCCGCTGTCGGCGATGTACGACAGCTCCGAGATGACCGTCAACGGCATCGATATCGGTAACGCGGGCGATTCGACGTGTGGCACCTGCACCATCGCGGAAGCGTTGAAGCGGTCGCTGAACACGAGCTTCTACCGTCTGATGCTCGACCTCGACGGTGGTCCGCAGGCTGTGGCCGACATGGCGCACCAGGCGGGCATCCCCGAGGAGATCCCGGGTGTCGGACCGTCTCTGGTCGGACCGAACGGTGAAGCTCCGAACAACGGCATCGTGCTGGGTCAGTACCTGTCCCGCCCTCTCGATATGGCGTCTGCGTACGCGACCCTCGCTGCGTCGGGGACCTACCACGAGCCGTACTTCGTCCAGAAGGTCACGACGTCGGACGGCACCGTGCTGCTCGACCGCTCGAACGAGAAGACCGGTCAGGAGCGCCTCGACGAGAACGTCGCGGACAACGTCACCGCGGCGATGGAGCCCATCGCGGAGTACTCGCGCAATCACGGGCTGGCCGGGGGACGCCCGTCGGCCTCGAAGACGGGTACCGCACAGCTCGGCACCACCGGTGAGAACAAGGACGCGTGGATGGTCGGCTACACACCGTCGTTGTCCACAGCAGTGTGGGTCGGTACGTCCGAAGGAACGGCGATTCAGACCAGCGGTGGGGCGTCCATCTACGGTTCGGGTCTGCCGTCGGACATCTGGAAGGACACCATGGACGGTGCGCTCGAAGGCACACCGCAAGAGGAGTTCCCGGAGCCTGGTGAGATCGCCGGTCAGGCCGGTGTGCCGTCGTACACGGCGCCGGCGCCGACCACCACGGAGGCTCCGAGCAGCACGTTCCAGCTGCCGACCGAGCTCATTCCGCCGGTGCGGGTGACCCCCAAGCCGGTGGAAATCCTGCCGGGCATCACCATTCCGATTCCCGGTCTGGTGCCTCGCGAGCCTCAGCAAGCTCCCCAGAACGGGGCGAACAGTGGGCAGGGCGCTACCGGTGACGGCGGTGCCGGTGGGCCTGGAAACAGCGGTAACGACAACAGCTACGGCAACGGCAACGGCAACGGAAGCCCCGGGAACGGCGGCGGAGCGGACAGCGAAGCCGACGATGGTCAGCTGATCCCCGGGCGGTAGTACCCGGTAGCCTCGCGGAGTGACCGTGACCCCTTCTCCGCGTAGGCACCAGGAGCATGGCGACGCGCCTCTGGTGTCACCGGGGCCGCTGGCAACCGACCGGCGGTCGGCCGATTGGCGGGACGTACCCAGCCGCACCGATCCGCTGGTCCGTCAGCTCTCCGAAACGGTGGGCGGGCCGATCGGCCGGCATGCGGTCGTGGGGCGTACGCGGTTCTTCACGCCGATGCGGGTGATCCTGCTGCTCGCGGTCGTGTTCCTGGCGTTCGGCTGGTTTTCCAAGGCAGCCTGCATCCAGCAGGCGCCTGTCGGACCGGACGGTGCGCTCGGGCTCGACTGGAGTGGCAGCAGGCAGTACGTCGCAATGTGTTACTCGGACACGGTTCCGCTGTATGGAGCGGAGCGGCTGAACGAGGGCGCATTCCCCTACAAGAAGTGGTGGGACGAAGAGCTTCCGGACGGGTCGGTTCAGCGACGGTACATGGAGTATCCGGTGATATCCGGTCTGTACCAGTACGTTTCGATGACCGTGGCGAAAGCGTGGGACGCCAGCTCGTTCCTGCCGGGGGCGTTGCAGGTCGCGTTGTACTTCAATGTCGTCGCGTTCGGTCTGGCGTTGGCGTGGCTGGTGACCGTCTGGGCGACGGCGCTTCTGGCTGGGCGACGGGTGTGGGATGCGGCGTTGGTTGCCTGTTCTCCGCTCGTCGCGGTGCACGCCTTCACGAACTTCGATCTGCTGGCGACGGGATTTGCGGCCGTCGGACTCCTGGCGTGGGCACGCAAACGTCCGGTGCTCGCCGGCGTCCTGTTGGGCCTTGGTGGCGCGACGAAGCTGTTCCCGCTGCTACTGCTCGGACCGCTGCTGGTGCTGTGCCTGCGATCCGGGAAGATTCGTGACTGGTCTCGATCTGCTCTTGCGGCCGTGGCCGCGTACGTGGTGGTCAACCTGCCGATCGCCGCCCTGTTCCCCCGCGGCTGGGCCGAGTTCTTCCGCCTCAACTCCGAACGCGGCGCCGACCCCGATTCGATCTACAACGTGATCACGTCGTTCACCGGTTGGAGTGGTTTCGACGGCCCGCTGGCGCCCGGGCAAGCGCCCACCATCCTGAACGCGGTGTCGCTTCTGCTGTTCGTCCTCGTGTGCGTGGGCGTCGGGTACGTGGCCCTCACCGCGCCGACGCGGCCGCGGGTCGCCCAACTGTGTTTTCTGCTGGTGGCGGGGTTCCTCCTCACCAACAAGGTGTGGAGCCCGCAGTATTCGTTGTGGCTGGTCCCGCTGGCGGTGCTGGCGTTCCCGCACACTCGAATCCTGCTGGCGTGGATGACGGTCGACGCCCTCGTGTGGGTGCCGCGTATGTACTACTACCTCGGTGAAGACGAGAAGGGACTGCCGGAACAGTGGTTCACCGCCACTGTCCTCATCCGTGATGCGGCTGTCGTGATCATCTGCATTCTGATTCTCCGACAGATTTATCGACCCGGCACGGACCTCGTGCGCTACGGATTCATCGACGACCCCGTCGGCGGCGTGCTGGATCAGTCCGAAGATCGTCCACCGAAGTGGTTGCCGCAATTCCTGCAACCGAAGGCGTGGGCGAGTGACCACCATTGGCCCCGGATACACGCCTGATTTCCCAGCTCAGGGGGTTTGCGTGTACCCTGCAAAGGTTGCTGACGCAACGACCCTCCTGTCACGGACAGCCCGTGACCGTTTCACTAGTCCATAGGAGGTGATGAGGTCTTATGCGTCATTACGAATTGATGGTCATCCTTGACCCCAGCCTGGACGAGCGCACTGTTGCTCCTTCGCTGGATACGTTCCTCAATGTTGTTCGCCAAGAAGGCGGCAAGATCGACAAGGTCGATGTTTGGGGCAAGCGTCGTCTCGCTTACGAGATCCTGAAGCACACCGAAGGCATCTACGCGGTGGTCGACATCACCGCGACGCCTGACACCGTCAACGAGCTCGATCGTCAGCTCGGTCTGAACGAGTCGGTGCTTCGTACGAAGGTTCTGCGCCACAACAAGTGATCTCTGTCGGGCCGGGCCTCTAGGCTCGGTGCCAACCGAACTTCACATTACGCAGGAGGAACCACATGGCAGCAGGCGATACCGTCATCACCGTCATCGGAAACCTGACGGCTGATCCGGAGCTTCGTTTCACCCCCGCAGGTGCTGCGGTTGCGAACTTCACGATCGCATCCACGCCCCGCATGTTCGACCGTCAGACCAATGAATGGAAAGACGGCGATGCGCTGTTCATGCGCTGCAACATTTGGCGCGAAGCAGCAGAGAACGTCGCGGAGACCTTGACCCGCGGCTCGCGAGTGATCGCGAGTGGCCGGCTCAAGCAGCGCTCGTTCGAGACGCGTGAAGGTGAGAAGCGCACTGTTGTCGAGCTCGAGGTCGACGAGATCGGCCCCTCGCTGAAGTACGCCACGGCAAAGGTCAACAAGACCTCGCGCGGTGGCGGCGGAGGCGGTGGCTTCGGTTCCTCCGGCGGATCGGGCGGTGGACGTCCCCAGGCGGCAGCAGCAGCTGGCGGAGACGATCCTTGGGGCAGCGCGCCTCAGGCATCGGGCTCCTTCGGCGGCTCCGCCGGGAGCGACGAGCCCCCGTTCTGATCCGTACCTGATCGGAACATCCAGAAAAGAGTAAGCAAATGCCGAAGCCGCCCTTGCGCGACAAGGTAGTGAAGAAGAAGGTCTGCACCTTCTGCAAAGAGAAGAACACGCAGATCGACTACAAGGACACGACGCTGCTGCGTAAGTACGTCAGCGACCGCGGCAAGATCCGCGCGCGCCGTGTCACCGGCAACTGCGTCCAGCACCAGCGCGACGTGGCCATGGCCGTAAAGAACTCGCGTGAGGTTGCCCTGCTTCCTTACGCCTCAGTGGCTCGCTAAGGAAAGGGAGGGAAGACATGAAGCTCATTCTCACCGCTGCAGTGGACAACCTCGGTGCGCCTGGCGACACCGTTGAGGTCAAGGACGGATACGGCCGCAACTTCCTGCTGCCCCGCGGACTGGCGATCGTTGCCACCCGTGGCGCCGAGAAGCAGGTCGAGGGCATCCGCCGTTCGCAGGAAGCTCGTGCCGTCCGCGGCCTCGAGCACGCCAACGAACTGAAGCAGGCCATCGAGGGCCTCGAGTCGGTCTCGCTGTCCGTCAAGACGGCTGCCGATTCGGGCAAGCTCTTCGGTTCGGTCAAGGCTGCCGACGTCGCCGACGCCATCAAGGCTGCCGGCGGACCGGCTGTCGACAAGCGCAACATCGTGCTGCCCAAGGCTCACATCAAGGCGACCGGCAAGCACGCCATCGTCGTGAACCTGCACCCCGATGTGGTTGCGAAGTTCAACCTGAACGTCGTCGCGAGCTAGTCTCCGCGGCGCCTCCAGGCGCACGTACAAAGGTCCCCGCACACCGACGTGTGCGGGGACCTTTGCGTGGATTTGGGCCGTGTCTGGAAGTTAACGGGCCTCCCGGCGGGTTGTGAGGTGCGTCATACCGCTGTTCATGGCCTATTTACCCAACACGCCCGAGTTGTCAACACGGACGACACGCCGGAAAGGTGATCATCCACATGGTTTTCACATTGTGAACAGCCTCTGACCTGCGTATAAGGCGGTGTGAGATGTACTTATCCTCAGGTTGTCCCCATGGGGTTAACAAAGCTACCCAGGAGTTTCCACAATCTATCCACAACTGTGTGCACAAGCCGGTTTGAACACTGCTGGGCAAATCCCTAACGTCGTCCCGGCGTGTCTCACCGCGGGTGCGGCGGAGGCCGTGCAAGGCCTGCGATCGTTGTCGGTGAGGTCGCGTAGAACATGTCTGGTGGCAACCATCGGATGAGCACAGTCGGTGTCGTGCAACAGCGACGGGGAAGGTCGGGCGAGTGGCTGTAGTAGACGATCGGGGACGGTCCGACTACCCGGATGCGCCGGAGGAGCCCAACGAGGAGTTCGGCCGGCAGCCACCGCAGGACATGGCCGCGGAACAGTCCGTGCTGGGCGGCATGCTGCTGAGCAAGGACGCGATCGCGGACGTACTCGAGGTACTTCGTCCGGGCGACTTCTACCGCCCGGCGCACCAGTCCGTGTACGACGCGATCCTCGACCTGTACAGCCGTGGTGAGCCCGCTGACCCGGTGACGGTGTCGGCGGAGCTGGATCGTCGCGGCGAACTCCGCCGAGTCGGTGGTGCCCCGTATCTGGTGACGCTCACCCAGACAGTGCCCACGGCAGCCAATGCCGGTTTCTATGCCGAGATCGTGGCGGAGAAGTCCGTTCTGCGTCGTTTGGTGGATGCGGGTACCCGCATCGTCCAGTACGGCTACACGGGCTCGGACGGCCAGGACGTGGCCGAGGTGGTGGACCGCGCCCAGGCCGAGATCTTCGAGGTCACCGAGCGTCGCACCACCGAGGATTTCGTGCCCCTCGACGAGCTGCTGCAGCCCACGATGGACGAAATCGACTCCATCGCCAGCCGCGGCGGCATCTCACTCGGTGTGCCCACCGGATTCAAGGATCTGGACGAAATCACTAACGGCCTTCATCCAGGTCAGATGATCATCGTTGCGGCGAGGCCTGGTGTGGGCAAGGCACTGGCGTTGAACACTCCCCTGGCAACGCCGACCGGGTGGACCACCATGCATGCGGTCCAGGTTGGTGACCACCTCATCGACGCCGACGGCAAGCCCACCCGAGTCGTCGCTGCGACGGAGGTGATGGAAGGGCGTCCCTGCTACGAGGTGGAGTTCTCAGACGGCACCGTCATCGTCGCCGACGAACAGCACCAGTGGTTGACGGAGACCGGCAGTGAAGTGCGCGTTCGAACCACTGCTCAGCTCGTGGAGTCGATCAGCGATGGCCACGTGGTCCGAAACGTAGGGGCGCTGCAGTTGCCCGAGCGGGAGCTTGACGTCGCCCCATATGCGGTCGGTGTCGCGTTGGCGGCCAACGGCCCGCTCGAAGCAGAAGTGTTGATGCGTGCCAGCGGAGTGTTCGACACTGTTGCGCACGGTCGGGTTCCGGCCCACTACCTTCGTGGCTCGGAAGCTCAGCGGCGTGAACTGCTCGCTGGTGTGCTCGACGTAGCTGGATCAGTGGCCGACGACGGTTCGGTCTACCTCGACGTGGCGGGCGGCCTGGGTAGTGACGTTCAAGAGTTGCTGTTCGGCCTGGGCTACACATGTGCCGCTGGTGACGGCAGTTTGTCCTTCTGCGCCGACGAAGATGTGTTCACGCTGCATCGCAAGGCTGTGGCGCACAAGGAACTCCGCACTGCCGTAGCGGGTTCGCGGTACATCGTGGATGTTCGCAAGGTCGACAGCGTTCCGGTTCGATGCGTCGAGGTCGACAATCCTGCCCACCTGTATTTGGCTGGCGCATCGATGGTGCCGACGCACAACTCCACGCTCGGCATGGACTTCATGCGTTCCTGCTCCATCACGCACGGCATGGCGAGTGTCATTTTCTCGCTCGAGATGAGCAAGACCGAGATCGTGATGCGTCTCCTGTCGGCGGAGGCGAAGATCAAGCTCGGCGATATGCGCTCAGGCAAGATGACCGACGACGACTGGACCAAGCTGGCCCGCCGGATGAGCGAGATCAGCGAGGCGCCGCTGTTCGTCGACGACTCCCCCAACCTCACGATGATGGAAGTCCGCGCCAAGGCGCGGCGTTTGAAGCAGAAGCACGACATCAAACTCATCGTGCTCGACTACCTGCAGCTGATGACGTCCGGCAAGAAGGTCGAATCACGTCAGCAGGAAGTCTCCGAATTCTCTCGTAGCCTCAAGCTTCTGGCGAAGGAACTCGAAGTTCCGGTGGTCGCGATCTGTCAGCTCAACCGTGGTCCCGAACAGCGAACGGACAAGAAGCCGATGGTTTCCGACCTTCGTGAATCGGGTTGCCTCACGGCGTCGACACGGGTCCTTCGGGCGGACACTGGCAGCGAAGTCACCCTCGGTGAGTTGCTCGAGACCGGTGAGCAGCCCGTGGTGTGGTCGTTGGACAACCGGATGCGCATGGTGGCACGCACCATGACGAAGGTGTTCCCCAGCGGGCGCAAAGAGGTGTTCCGTCTGGAACTGGCATCCGGTCGGCAGGTCGAGGCAACGGCGAACCATCCGTTCATGACCCTCGATGGCTGGATCCCCTTGGGCAGCCTTACCGTCGGAGATCGGGTGGGTGTACCCAGGGCGCTGCCCGAGCCGCTCGAACCCCGCGCTGCGTCGGCGGACGAACTCGCCGACATGGCAGACCGCACCTGCATCGAGAAGTCGGTTCCCGCTGCGGCATTCGCATTGCCGAAGGATCAGGTCGCCGCCTTTGTCTGCCAGGTCTGGGAAGACGGTGGATCGGTGACGTGGGATGCGACCGACGAACGCGCGCTGATCGGATATCACTCGACAGACCGCAGGCTGGTCGACGATCTTGCACGCCTGCTGTTGCGCATCGGGGTCTTTGCGCGAATCATCGCAGCTGATTCCGGGTTCACTTTGACAGTGATCGGGCAGGAGAATCAGGCTGTATTCCTGCACGACGTGGGTGCGCATGGAACGTCAGCCCAGTGGGTCCTGGCGCAGATTGCGCCAAAGCTGGTCCGGCACAGTGCGGAGACCGTCACCGAGGAGATGGAATCGGATCTGCGTCGATTGCTCTCGGTGGAGGAGATCGCACCGCGCGAACTGGTTGCCGCCGCGGCGTCACGATCCGCATCGGGCACGCGTTCTAGCCTTGCGCAGGTTGCCGACGTTTTGGACACCGGCGACATCGACATGATCGCGACGAACAATGTGTATTGGGACGACATCGTGTCCATCACGAGTCTCGGTGTGCAGGACGTGTTCGACGGAACTGTGCCGGGCACGCACAACTTTGTCGCCGATGGCATTTCGGTCCACAACAGCCTCGAGCAGGACGCCGACATGGTTATTCTGCTGCACCGTCCCGATGCCTTCGAGCGGGACGACCCGCGTGGCGGCGAGGCGGACCTGATTCTCGGCAAGCACCGTAATGGTCCGACCGCGACAATCACAGTCGCCCACCAGCTGCATCTGTCCAAGTTTGTGGATATGGCTCGGGGGTAGTGGCGCACCGCACGTCCACTACCTCCTACCCGGTGAGTTCGTCTCCGGCGGCAATGCACGCACTGCGATTCCGTGGACGAAACATCCCTCGGCACCGATAATTTGTAGTGCCATCAGTCTTCCTGGGCTCACTTCGGAAACCTCGACGACTTGGTCCCAATAGACGTGGCTTGTCGCCAGCGCTTCGAGTCCGCGATCGCCCAGCAGTGCGGCGATACGGGCCAAGCGGGACCTACTCGGAGAGTGCTTCCACATCGTCGAACCGCAGAACTTGGTGTTGAGCGCAGCAGCGAAAGCTCTGTGGGACATACCCGTTTTCGAGAGCAACTCGCGCACCGTGTTCCACACTTCCTTGGGTACGGTGTCGGCATTCGTGTTGGGCAGGACCGATTCCAGCTCGCGCAGTACCTCTTGGCCTCTGACGCCACGGGCTCCATGGACGCCAACCAGCGTGAGGAAGCGGCGTTGGTTTTCAACTCCATCAATCGTCAAATGCCAGCAATCCCGGTATCCGGACTTGGCCGCCCTCTTGATGCGAGTGTGTACCTCGAGCCGCAACAGGAGGTTGGCAACGTCGTCGATGAACTGTCGGCTGGTCGACGCATAGTAGATCCGGCCTTGGCGCCCTTTTGCATCCCATCTCACCGATCCGTCTGTCGACCATAGATGGTGGAGGAATAGGCCAATCTGAGAATTGGATGACATGAATACTGGCGTCGGAACGAACTTTTCGTAGCTCCTGAGTCCGAACAGACCAAGTTCGTCCAGCCAGGATGCGACGGGGTTCCGCTTACCGTGTGTCAGCCGGTACGGCGCTCGTAGTCGCAAGGTGATGCACCGGGCGGCCGCGTACTCGTCTCGAACCGCTTCGATCCCGAAATGCTTGGCAGCCAATGTAACCGCGGTGAGGTTGTCTTCGTCGATGCTGGCATACCGAATCGGCTGCCTCCGGACGCAGGAGCCGTCACCGATCATGTGGGCGAGGAGAATCAACTCGGCATCGACCATGAGGATCGGCTGAGCCTGTTCGGGTAGGTACCGTGCAACAGCGATTCGGGCTCCAGGCATGAGTTTTTCGAGCGGCACCCATTCGTTCAAAGTGCGTACCTGTTGTTCAGAACCTGCCTCGAGTCGGCGGCCCGAAGCCAGGCGGATGTTTACGACCGAGTGTGCTCCGACGTCTCGTACCTCGGTGAGCAGCGCTGGGATGACTCGCATCTGGTCGTCGAACGCCAAGATGTCACGGCGGGTTCCCCTCCCTCCGATCTCGTCAAGTGGCAGGTGGCTGCCCTCTGCGCACGAAATTGGTGAACCCCAGCAAGTGCAGAACCCGAGATAATTTGCCGACTCATCCATCCCCCTATCAAACATACGTTCGAATGAGATGGATCATTGCACATGAACTGGCCGCGCGGAAGGCTCTTGGCGGGAGTTGGTTGGGGCGACACTCCGAACGCTGCGATGGCCGAGGCGCTGGGCCTCCAACTGTGTTCGCCTCGCGGTCCCGCCCGTCACTCCCCGGGCGGCTCTCCGACGTCTCGCTGCTCGGTGACCAGTTCGTAACGGCGGCCGTAGGTTTCGACGAGAGCCTGGATGACGGCGACGATGGGTATCGAGACCAGCGCGCCGATGGCGCCGAACAGGGAGGCGCCGACGATAGCGGACCCGAACGCGACCGCGGGGTGGATCGAAACGGTCCGGGCCGTGATTCGTGGGGCCAGGAGATAGTTCTCGACCTGCTGGTAGACGGTGCCGAACACGATCACCCACACCCCGTCGAGCGGCTGCTGCGCCGCGGCGATGATCGCGGGCAGTGCGATCGCGAGGTAGGTGCCGAGTGTTGGGATGAACTGCGAGACGATGCCGGTCCAGATCGCGAGCGGCAGCCAGTACGGCACCCCGATGATCATCAGGAAGATGCCGGTGGCGACCGCACTGATCGCCGCGAGGATCATCCGGGACACGACGTATCCGCCGGCCTTCTCGACGGAGATCCCCCACACGGTCGCGATGATTGCCTGCTGCCGTGCCGGGAACCAGCTCGAGATGGTTCGCCGCAGTTGGGGGCCCTGCGCGGACATGTAGAACACGAACAGCAGCAGCGTCAGTGCTTGGAAGACGACCCCGACAAGTGACGAGACCACACCGATAACGCTGGGCGTATACCTCTGGGCGAGATCCTTGATCGTCTCCGGAGTGATCGTGATGAGGTCTTCGTCGGTGGCGAACTCGGTGCCGAACGTTTGGTTGGCCCAGTCCGTCGCGCGGGCCAGCGCGTCTGGCAGCGCGGTAAGCAGCTGCGCGAGCTGTTCGGCGAGCAGGGCGCCGAACACCGCGATGAATCCGATCGCGAAGACGATGAGCGTGACGAGGACGATGTCGGTGCCTGCGCCTCGTCGAAGACCCTTGCGTTCGAACCAGTCGACGACGGGCTCCATCGTGACGCTCGCGAGCCAGGCGAGAAACAGGAGGCCGAGGAAGCCTTTCAGATTGTGGAAAAGCCAACCCGACATCTGGTACGCGGCGACCGCGAGCAGCACGTAGATGATCGCGAGCCGCAGCCAGCGGGTATACGCCCGCCTGCTCTCGTGGGCGAAGCTCGACGCCAGCTCGTCCGTGGTTGGCGCCGATTCCGAGGCAGCGGCTTTCGGCACGTCGGGCCCGCCAGGATCCACGCCCTCGCTCATCGCACCCTCCGCCTTCGGATGGTTCGTGCCGGCAAGTCGGAATCTACCAGCGCGCAGCCGCCCCTGACCTGACTTTCGTTGCCGGTGCGCGGTGAGTCGACCTGCTGGGATCGTGGTCGCTGGGCTCCGACGATTACTCCGGGAGCGTCGC
This sequence comes from Rhodococcus sp. (in: high G+C Gram-positive bacteria), assembly GCA_012514505.1. Taxonomy (GTDB): domain Bacteria; phylum Actinomycetota; class Actinomycetes; order Mycobacteriales; family Mycobacteriaceae; genus Rhodococcus_F. The sequence continues at coordinate 14,834 of JAAZAD010000042.1, forward strand.
GAACAGGCGGCCGGTGACCTCTCCGCGCTTCAGACGCTCGAGGCCGTCTGCGATCTCGTCGAACTCGATCTGGCTCGCCTGGATTGTCAGGTCACCCGCAGAGATCATGTCGATGACCGCCTGCAGGTGCTCCGGCTCCCCCATCGACGATGCACCGCGCAGATCGATGTTGCGCATCACGAACTCGAAGGACTCGAACGGGAAGTCGGTGCGACCGAGTCCCACCAGAACAATGCGGCCACCGCGCTTCACCGCCTCGATCGCGCCCGTGGTCGTCGTGCCGAAGCCGGCGACCACGACCGCGTCGCCCACCTTCCAGTCGGTAACCCCGTCACCGACCGCGGAGATGATGCCGGATGCCTCGTGCCCGAGGATCATCGGAAGACCGTGAGGGGTCGGGATGACGCCTTCCTGCACGCCGACGTCGCTGTGACAGAGGCCGGCCGCACGAACCTTGACTTGCACCTGGCCCGTGCCGGGTGCGGGAACATCGACCTCGGTCAACCGGAATGGCTCGTTCACTCCGTCAAGCATCCATGCCTTCATGGCGATACCCGTCCTTCCTCGAGCGACAGACTCCTCGGATCAAGACAACTCCGAACGGCGCGCGAAATCCGGCGTTTCCAGCAATCGTCACCCGCGCAGCCGTACCCGGTGGGCGCCGGCACGCCCACGCGGTCGTGTCACTTGTGCTTGTGGATGATGCGGCGGCAGCGGCGTTCGAGTAGCACGGTGGCTACGCCGAAGAACCGGAAGGCCGGGTTGGTGGTCTGCTTGTGGTGATAGCGGTAGTAGATCTGCTGGCAGATCACGGCGAGCCGGAACAGGCCGAATACTTCGTAGAAGGCCCATTCGCGGTCGGTCAGGCCGATGCCGGTTCGGCGGCAGTAGTAGTCGACCACCTCCCGGCGGGTGAGCATGCCGGGGACGTGGGTGGGCTGGCGCCGGAAGGCCTTGAACGCACGCCCGTCGTCGGCCTGGACCCAGTAGGCCAGTGCGCCACCGAGGTCCATCAGCGGATCACCGATGGTGGCCATTTCCCAGTCGAGCAGTCCGATGGGACGGGTGGGATCGGTGCGGTCGAGAACGATGTTGTCGAATCGGAAGTCGTTGTGGATCACCACGGACCCGCGGTCCGGCGGCTGGTTGTCGGCCAGCCAGGTCATCACCGATTCGAACGAGCCGACGTTCCAGGTCTTGGCGCGGCGGTAGCGGTCGGACCAGCCGGTCACCTGCCGGTTGACGTAGCCGGGTCCTTTGGACATCCAGTTCAGTCCCGCGGCCTCGGGGTCGAGGGTGTGCAGGTCGACCAATACGTCGAGGACGTTCGTGCACAGCGCCTGGACCTGCGCCGCCGTGAGATCCACCTCGGGTGGCAGCTCCTTGCGGGAGATCAGCCCGTCGAGGCGTTCCATGACGTAGAAAGGGGTCCCGATGACCTCGTCGTCCTCGCACAGCGCGACGGTGGCCGGTGCGTAGTCGAATACCGGGTTCAGTGCGGTCTGCACCTGGTATTCCCGCCCCATGTCGTGAGCGGCCCCGGCATGCCGTCCGCCCGGCGGCCGCCGCAGAATGAGATCGCGTTCCGGATACTGCAACAGGTAGGTCAGGTTCGATGCGCCGCCGGAGAATTGGCGCACATCAGGTGTGCTGGACAGGGTTTCGTTGCCAACGAAGTCCTGTAGCCACGCAGCCAAGGCGGCGACATCGAAGGCGTCTTCGGCGCGAACATCGCGCGCATCGGAGCGCGTGGAGGCTTGGCTCATGTCAGTTTCCTCACGATAGAGAGGGGCAGCACCTTCATGACCACGGAGAGCGGTACCCACGGCCAGCGCGGCACGTACGCCACATCCGCGCGGGCCTCGATGGCCTTCACCATGGCTTTCACGCCCGGTTCGGTGTCGACCATGAACTTGGTGCGTTCGGCAGCTGCCGCGTTCATCTCGGAACGGATGTATCCGGGGCAGATGAGCGAGACATCCACGCCCGGTATACGTTCGGACCGCAAGCCCTCGGCCAGTGCGGCGACACCGGCCTTGCTGGCTGCGTAGGTGGTCATGGAGCGTCGCATCCCGCGCAGGGCGGAGAACGACGAGATCAGAACCAGGTGACCGCGTCCCTGGTCCCGGAAGATCGCGAGCGCATGCTCGCTCTGCGACAGTGCTCCGACGAAATTCGTCATGGCTGTGCGCCGGTTGGCGGCCTGCCCGCCGGTCCCCAGCGCCGCGCCGACGCCGCTCCCTGCATTGACGATGACCCGATCCAGCGTCCCGAACTCGGTCCGGAACTCCCCGAAGACCCGCTCGACGGCCTCGTCGTCGGTGACATCGAGTTCGGCGATGGACACCCGAATGTCTGGGCTGGCGGCGAGGAGTTCCTCGCGCAGCGTCGCCAAACGGTCCAGGCGCCGCGCACAGAGGCCGAGGTCGTAACCGAGAGCGGCGAATTGGCGTGCCATCTCTTCGCCCAGCCCGGAGCTGGCCCCGGTGATGACGATCGTGCTCATCGAGTCTCCTTTTCGGTCTCGGCAAGTGCGCCGGCGGCGATGCGGCGACCCATGCCGGCCATCTGGCGGTCGTAGAGCGGCTTCAGTAGCCGTTTGCTCCAATACGCCTTCCGCGCAGCACTATCCGGGAGGACGAGGAACTTCCGCGCGTCGACACCGGCCAGCGCCGCGGCGGCGATGGTGTCGGCGTCCAGGGGTGCACGGTCGATCAGCTTGCGGGCCACCGTGGCCATGAGTGGGTCGCCGTCGTGCAGTGACGAGGACAGGTTCGTCCGGAAAAACGAAGGGCAGATGACGGACACGGCCACGCCGTAGGGTGCGAGTTCGTAACGCAGGCTCTCGCTGATCGCCACAACCGCGGCTTTTGCCGCCGTATACGACGCCATTGCGGGCGGGTGCACCAGCCCGGCCAGGGATGCGGTGTTCACCAGGTGTCCGCCCCCGGCCGCCTTGAACATCGGCGCGAACGTCGCACAGCCGTTGGCGACGCCGAGGACGTTGATGTTCATGACCCGGACCCACTCTTCGTTCGGAATGTGGTCGATCCGGCCGCCGGCGGCGATCCCGGCATTGTTGATCAGGATGTCGAGGCCACCCATGGTGTCCAGCACCGTCTGGCGGGCTCGGTGCCAATCGGTTTCGGAGGTGACGTCGAGTTGTTGGTAAGTAGCGCCGGCCGGGACGTCGCAGTGTTCGTCCAGGTCGGTGACCAGCACTCTGTCGCCACGGGCGGTGCAGAGGCGGACCAGTGCCGCACCCAGTCCCGAGGCGCCGCCGGTGATCAGTACGCGGGCCATGTTCATCCCTCCTTGGGGTATTTGGCGAGCTCGAGGCGCCCGACCAGATCCAGATGCACTTCGTCCGGGCCGTCGGCGAGCCGGATGGCCCGGGCCGTGGTCCACGCCGCGGACAGCGGCAGATCATCGGAAAGCCCGGCGCCGCCGTGGATTTGCATGGCGAAGTCGACGACCTCTTGGGCCATCGCCGGTACGTGCGCCTTGATCTGACTGATTTCGCTGAGCGCGCCGAAGGCTCCGACGGTGTCCAGCTTCCAGGCCGCGTTCAGAACCAGCAACCGTGCCGCATCGATCGCGATGCGCGCCTTGGCGATTCGCTCGCGGTTACCGCCGAGACGAGCCAGTGGACGACCGAACGCAGTGCGCTGCGTGCCACGCCGGCATGCCGCCTCCAGTGACGCCTCTGCCAGCCCGATCAGGCGCATGCAGTGATGCACCCGGCCGGGTCCGAGACGACCCTGGGCGATCTCAAAGGCGCGTCCCGGGCCGAGCAGGATGTTCGTAGCAGGCACCCGCACGTCGGTGAACGACACCTCGCCGTGCCCGAACGGCTCGTCGAAGCGGCCCATCGCGGGCAGCATCCGTTCGATTTTGACCCCAGGAGTGTCGGTCGGCACCAGCACCATCGTGTGCCGCTGGCGCTTGTCTGCTTCGGGGTAGGTCAGGCCCATGAAGATGATGACCTTGCAGTCGGGATGGCCGATACCGGTGGTCCACCACTTGCGGCCGTTGATCACCACGTCGTCGCCGTCGAGTTCGGCGGTGGCTGCCATGTTCGTCGCGTCGGAGGATGCCACGTCCGGTTCGGTCATACCGAATGCCGAGCGGATCGTTCCGTCGAGCAGCGGGTCGAGCCAGCGGTCGCGCTGGGCCTGATCCCCGTACTGCAACAGCACTTCCATGTTTCCCGTGTCGGGAGCGTTGCAGTTGAACACGTACGGGGCGAGGAAGGAGCGGCCGGTCAGTTCGGCGATCGGTGCGTAATCGGAATTGCTCAGGCCCGCACCACCATCGGTGCCGAACCGGGCGGCGTACTCGCCGGCGTGGGCGGCGGGCAGAAACAGATTCCACAGCCCTTCCTCGCGAGCCTGCGCCCGCAGTTCTGCCAGCAGGGGCAGCGGTGTCCAGGCGTCGCCTGATGCGCGCAGGGCGTCGACGTCGCGGTGGTACTGCTCCTCGACAGGGGCGATCTTCTCGTCGATGAAGTGGCGCACGCGGTCGGCCAGGTCGGCGGCGCGTGGGCTGGGGGCGAAGTCCATTTCTTCTACTTTCGGAAGGTGGAATCGGGGACGTGAGTGACCGCGATCGCGGATTCGTGCAGGCTGCCGAGGATCAAGGTGCCGTCGAGCTCGGCCACACCGGTAACCATGGAGTACGACGACCCGTCCGTCTGCAGGTCGTGCACGATCGATCCGTCCGGGGCGACGCCGAGCACCCACACGGTGCGTTCGGGCGCAGGTTGCAGGCGGTCGGGCAACTTCCACAACAGCTTGCGGAGTACACCTGCGCGCGGCAGCAGCGCGTCGAGCATCGGGTTGCGGGGCGACGCCAGGGTCACCCAGATCAATCCGTCGCTGCCCAGCGCGATGTTGTCCGGGAATCCGGGGAGGTTGTCCACCAGGGTTTCCCGGGTGCCCGCTCCCGGTCCGCGTAGCCGGTAGCGGTTGAGTCGGTAGCCCGCTGTTTCCGCGACGATCAGCGACTGCCGATCCGGTGTGAAGGCAACACCGTTGGCGAACTGCAGACCCTCGAGCAGAACGTCGACCGCGCCGTCGGGTGCGCGGCGCAGGAGCCGGCCGGTGCCGGAATGCTCCATGAGGTCGCCCTTCCAGTGCTCGAGCGGCCACCGATGTGAGGAGGCCGTGAAGTAGATCGTGCCGTCTTCTGGATCGGCGACCACATTGCTCGGGAATTTCAGGGGCTCTCCGTCGACGGTATCCACCAGCACCTCGACGGAGTTGCCGGTGCCGGGCCAGCGCAGTAGCCCGCGGTGGGCATCGCAGATGAGCAGCGAGCCGTCGGCTTCGGCGTGCAAGCCCAAGGGTCGGCCGCCCGTATTGACCACCGTCTCGACCGCGCCGTTGCGGAGGTCTACACGCAGGACGGATCCGTCGGCGATGCCGCAATAGACGAATCCGTCGGCGTCGATCACGACGTCTTCCGGCCCGTCGCCCGGTAGTTCGATGCGGCGTACTGCGGGCAGCGCCGGTACGGAGGATTTCTGCCGCGCCCGGTCCGGGGCGACGGGTGGCGTCCAGCGAACTGGGCTCATCCGAGGGGTGGGTCGAACGGTGTCGGACACGGTACCTCCGGTTCGGGCAGAAATCGTGGGTATGAAGGAGCCCACTGGGAGCGGGCATATGCATTCTTCAACGGGTCCAGGTGTGGAAGGAATAGGCGATGGACCCGACTAGGATGTGCATATGCACAGACCGCGCGAGAGGGTGATCGCATGATGGACATCGCCGCACTCGGGCGCGGCATCCGGCTCGGGCCGCGCCGGCAGCAGGTCGCGTCCCGTATCGCGGCGATGATTGCCGACGACGATCCCGAATTGACCGAGATCTCGGAGGATCTGACCCGCCTCTACCGGGAGCACATTCCAGGCTACGACCAGGTCGATCCCACCTCGGTCGAGCGGAACACCCGAGCGGTTCTGGCTATCGCGGTGCAGCATCTGCGCAGCGAGTCGGTCGACGCCGACTTCAGTGAGCTGGCCACGCTCGCCCGCACCTGGTCGGACCAGCAGATTCCGCTCGATCTGGTCGCCCACAGCCTGCAACTGGGTGCCCGGCGGATCGTCGAGCTCATCCGGCAGCGTGCCACCGCCGAACACCTGCCTGCCGGCGCCGTCGATGACATCCAAGACCTCACGTGGGAGTGGGCGACTGCCGCATCGGCCACCGTGCACATGGTGTCGCAGGAACGAACAATGGCCACCGCAGCACGACGAGCAGACTTCCTGCGCCGTCTCGTCCACGGCGGCCTCTCGCCCGAGGAAATACGCGAGGCCGCGCGAGCGCACCGGGTCGATCCCGATCACAACTACCGGATCGCCTGTGTCCCGTGGGAAGAACAACGCTCCGATTCGGATTTGCTGGCGGCCCTGCGGAATCGGGGGTCCACCGCGAAGCTCCCGGTCGTGGACACCGTGGTCGATCAGTATCTGGTCGCGCTGCTTCCGCGGACACCGGACGGTTTGGCACACCCCGGTCCCGTCGCACTGGGCCCCGCAGTTCAACTCGCCGACGCCCCCAGGTCCTACCGGTACGCCCGCCATGCCCTGGCGATCGCCGTCGCGCACGGCCGCAGTGGTCTCGTCGACCTGGCCTCGCTCGGTCCCCTACCGCTGCTCGGCGCCGCCGAGGACGCCGCCGACCAGCTTGCCGACAAGCATTTGGCTCCCCTCGACCGCCACGGCGCGGTGGGTGCCGAGATCCGCACAACCGTCGAAACCTACCTCGACTGCGACCGCCGAATCGACGACACCGCGGAAGCCCTCTTCCTGCACCGCAACACCGTGCGCAACCGCCTCACCCGCTTCTTCGAGCTGACCGGTCTGGACCTCGACCGCACCGACGACCTGATCGTCGCCTGGTGGCTGCTCAACCGCACCCGCTCCCGCTAGCAGCCGTGGGGAGTTCCGTCTTTCGGTTCCGGTATCGCTCAGCGAGCCATTCCGCCCGCGGCAACAACGCCGCAGACGGCGTTACTCCTCCCGACAGATACGTCGACATCCGCGAGGGTGAGGTGCCCAGGCGCATTGCGAATGCCCGGTCCGACAGGCCCGACGCCTCCACGCACGCCCGCAGACGCCGGGCTACTTCAACCCGAGCGGCGTTCTGCTCACCAGCGCGGGCCTCAGCGAGCACACGCGACAACGCAGCCCGGGCACCCCTGTCTTCGGCGATGCTCAGCGCCTCTGCCAGGTCGGCTGCGACGGGGCCGTATGGCTCCTGCACGACCGCTCGACTGATCTTCCGCCAATGCTGCAGTGATCCCCGATCGATCGCCGCCAAGATCCCTTCGACACCCCACTTCTCGATCGGGTCCTCCGGAGTCGCGGAGATATTGCGGAACGCAAGCGCGCACATCACGTCTCTCCTTTGATCAGTCCAGCATGGCATCGGCGATGCGTTGGCACTGCTGCACCACCGATGTCCAGTCCGTCCATTGTTTCGCCAGTCCCTTGTACGTGCCCAGCGAGGCCGTCGTTCTGCTGTCCTTCGGTCTTGGCTCAGCGAGTTGCCGAACCACTTGGGTGGCGACGTCATCTCCTGCCATTCGACTGGCCGAGTAGTAGTCGTCGATGCTGCCCAAGACGCCGGCAGCCCACTCGACGCCAAACCTGTCGGACAGTGCCGCGACGTCGATGTAGTCGCGAGTCTGATTCCGCTTGACCAGCAAATACGCCTTGATTCGGAGAGTCTCCTCCGCAGTGGGGACGGTGACTTCCGCTCCGCCTGGCAGTTCCTCACGCCGCGTTTCCAGCGGTCGATTCCGGATCAGCTGCCGCACCCCCGCCTCGATGTCACCGAGGTTACCGAGCAGGATTTTCCCCGGCACCGCCCTGTTGAGCACCCACTCTGGATCTGATTCGAGTGCTTCGAGAACTGCGTCGAACCGTTCCTCCAGATCGACCTGCACATGATCGTGGTCGTACAACACCGCGGCCGACCCGCCGACAAGCACCGCGTCCGGAACAAGCTCCTGCAATCGGGCCGCGGAGCGCAGCACCGCATCGAAATCCCTCTTGCCCACCGCGCCTCCCTGGGTTATCTGACCTGATAACTCAGCGTACTCTCTTCGGGACTGCCGGCCTCCCTATCCCTGGCTGGCGGCCTGCGCGGCGGGTCCTGTCAAGTCACTGGCGGGACGGGCACCGGTGCGCGCATTTGTTCGATCACTGGACGTAGACCGACACATAGGCGTTGGTGATGGTCCCCAAGCCTGGACCGATGCAGGTGGCCGAGCCCTGCCCATCGGGTTTGAAGGAACCGCCCCATGCCCCTCTGTAGGGACCGAATGCCAGGAGTGGGAACTGGTTCGGAATGAAATGCACTCCGAAACACTCGGTGGTCACCGTGTACTCCCGATGCGGGGGTGCGCCGACGTCGTGGCAGGTTGCGCTCGCACTGATGAGGTCCCGTGTGACGACGCAATCCTGCGGCGCGGCTTGAGCCGTCCCCGAGCCGATTACCGCACTGAAACCGACCACGACCGCAGCGGCGACGACGCTCCGTGTGGCAATGCCTGTTGTTCGTGTCATCCGCTTCATCTGCAGCCTTCCCAACAGAGCCATATGACCCCCGTGCATAGAAATCGAATGTGAGAGCCGAGTTGTTACGTGGTGCCCGCGCCAAGGCCACGAGAAATGAGAACCGCGGACTAACCTCTGTTCGTGGAGAATACGATTCTGGCGTTGCTGTTCTGGGGCATGGTCGGCGTGTCTGGATGGGGGGTTTACATCGGCGTGCAGGGGCGATTCACCGCACCCGAGATGGGATACAAAGTTCCCGACGCGGTCCGGCGGAGTTCGGTTCTGTCCGCGAGGGCCAATGGAAGGGTGGCGCGTTGGTGCGGGCTGCGGCCGTCATGGCGTTGCCGCTTGCTGCCCTGTTCACGTTGTCGACCTTCGGTGAAGTGACGTTCGAATTGTCGATGCCCTGGCTTATTGCAGTGGCGGCTTATGGAATCGCGATCACCGTGATCAGTGGGTATCCGTTCGACAGGATCAAGAGTATGTAGCGCGAACCTGTGCCCGAGCAGAAAATCGGTTGGTCTCGTCCAGGTGCAGCAGTATCGTCCTGTGCGAGACCGTGACAGCACGCGAGGAGGTGAGACCCATGTACGCAGTAAGCATGTGGGTGCTCCACTCGTGTTCACGGCTCGGCGATTGACGTAGGTGTCGCCGGGAGCGCCTCGACTACAAGGCACTCCCGGAAGGCAACGCCATGCAGTTCAATTCTGAGACACTGCATTTCACATCGGAGACACTGTCGAACGGGGTCGTCGAACGCAATTTCGCCCTCGACGAGATCACCGGCGTGCTCTGGTCCCCCGCATCCCGAAACGTTGGCGGTCCGCTCATGCTGTTGGGACATTCCGGCGGCATGCACAAGAAGGCGCCGGGGCTGATAGCCAGTGCGCTCCACAGCGTGACCACCCAAGGGTTCACCGTCGCTGCGATCGACGCGCCCGGACACGGCGACCGGCCGCGAAACCTTCAGGATCAACGGTGGGCCGAGGCGATCCATCAGGCCAGGGCCGCGGGTGACCCGATAGCCCCGATCGTCATCGCCTATAGCTGGTCGCTGGCAGAGCGTGCCGTGCCGGAATGGCGGGCGACGCTGGACGCACTGCAGGCGCTACCTGAGATCGGCGCCGAAGCGTCGATCGGCTACGGCGGCGTGTCGTTGGGTGTCGTGACCGGCGTCTTGCTGACGGCGGTCGAATCCCGGATCGCTGCCCTGAGCTTCGGTAGCGTTTTCGTGGACGACACTCTGATCGAGGCGGCACGTAAGGTCACCGTCCCGGTCGAGTACCGAATTCCGTGGGACGACAAGCACTTCGACCACACAGAAGGTATTGCGTTGTTCGATGCCTTCGCTTCCGAGGAGAAGTCATTGCACGCCCGCTCGGGCCGGCAGTATCCGGTACCCGAAGGCGAGCGCGACGCATCGGCGCAGTACTTGGCCAGGCACCTGGTTCCGATCGCCGCCACGTTGCCGGACTGACGTGAACCGGTATCGGCGACCGGACATCGCCGGTCGCCGATACCAACGGCAGCAATCATGCGATTTTCGCAGGGGACTAACTGCTTACAGCGATGCGAAATCCGATCACATACTGTGCCGATCGTTGTACGGTCGGATGATGAAGGCACGCATTCTGGCGTCATCCCTGGGTGCTGCAATGGTGGCTCTCGCGGCGGCGTTCTCACTGCCCTTGCAGTCAGCGGCAGCGGCTCCCGCGCCCTGTTCCGATGTCGACGTGGTGTTCGCCCGTGGCACTGCCGAACCGCCCGGCCTGGGCGGCACCGGTACGACCTTCGTGGAGTCCATGCGGCTACTGGGCGGGGGCAGATCGATCAGTTCTTATGCCGTGGACTATCCGGCAAGCGCGAATTTCGGGAACCAGGTCGCCTTCGTCGACAACGTCGTGCAGGGTATTCGCGACGTCCGCACCCATATAGAGAGCACCGTGGCGAACTGCCCAGGTACGAAGATCGTTCTGGGCGGATACTCACAGGGCGCTGTCGTGAATTGGTTCGCCACCCTGCCAGGCAAGCCCGAGAGCATGCCCGCCGAGGTCTGGAGCGGCATGCCGGCACCGCTGTCGGCTGAGGCTGACGACAATATCGTCGCCGTCGTCAACTTCGGAAAGCCCTCGGCACGTTTCATGAGAGATGCGGGCGCTCTGCCTCTCACCGTCGCGGCGTCGGACGCGCAGAAGACCATCGACTATTGCATCCCGTTCGACAATATCTGCGACGGACAACCACTCGCTCAGCCGAACGCGCTGCATGTGTTGTATGCGGTCAACGGCATGACGGTGGCGGGCGCACAATTCGCATTGAGCCACCTGTAGGTGTACTAGCGCAGGCAGCCGAGCACCGGTGCTGTGCGCCCGGCTGCCGCCACGATCAGTCTGTGGTTCGGTCCGCGTTCGCGGATTCTGTTTCTGTTTCGCGGACTTCGGGCTGGTCGTTGGACGCCTCTGGTTCGGGCGCGTGGGCAGAGCGTCGTTCTGCGGCCTCGTGCTCCTTGGCCGCTTCCTGTCGGTCGATGTGCCTGAACAGGAGATGCTGCTGGCAGTAGGTCCAGAGGTTGTTGCTCACCCAGTACAGCAAGATCGCGACCGGGAGGAACCAGCCGAAGGTGAGGGCGCCGAGCGGGAAAACCCACAGCATCAGCTTGTTCATGATCGCCACCGGCGGGGTGGGCTCCACGATCTGACTGCGCCACGCTATCGATGCCCTGGCGTTGAAATGCGTGGCGAGACTCGCGATCACCATCAGCGGAATCGCGACCGCGGCGATGGTGGCCATGGTCGGGATGCCGCCGTGCGGTGCGAAGGACTCCAGCACGCTCTGCGGGCTGGTGATCGCCGCGGAGATCGGCACACCGAACAGACGTGCGCTCAGAAACGACTGCACATCGGCGACGCTGAAGACGTAGTTCGCGGTGTTCGCGTTTTCCTCTGGCGTCATCCCGAGGCCGCCCACCGCGGTTCCGGTGCGGTTGAACGAACGCAGCACGTGATAAAGCCCGAGGAACACCGGTAGCTGCACGAACATGGGCAGGCATCCCAGCAGCGGCTTGACGCCGTGCTCCTTCTGCAACTTCTGCATTTCGGCGGCTCGCCGGGGCTTGTCGTCGGCGTACCGGTCTTTCAGGGCTTGGATGTGCGGTTGCAGCTTCTGCATCTGGCGCGTTGTGCGCATCATCGTGATAGCGGGGTAGAGCAACACAACGCGCACGGTGAAGACCAGGAACATCACGGACAGCGCCCAGGCGAAGCCGTTGTCCGGGCCCAAGACTGCGCCGAATACCTTGTGCCAGAACCACATGATTCCGGAGACCGGGTAGTAGATGAAGTCGAGCATTCTCGAATACCTCTTTGCGGCACGATGCGAGGTCGTGCGAGTAGGAGTTCACGCCGATTCGTTCATGGACACTACGGCGTGGCAAGGACGGTCGATCGGAAGTCGGCCGATTCGCAAGCTATGCGGTGGCCGGGATCGGTCCGGGTGCTCGGGCCTGACGGGGGCGACCGGGAGTATTCGGGGCGCTCTGCCGTCGGAACGCGCCGCGCAGCCGGCTCTCTTCCCGTGGTGGGCCGGCAGTCGGTGACGTGACCGAGTGCAGCTGAGACAGCGAGTCCTGTCCGGCCGCCGAGAGCAGCAGAACGATCGCAACCGTGGCGCCGACGACGGCGGTCGGCCCGTCGATCGCGGTTGTCGCGAAAACCACCAACGTCAGAGCGGTCACCCACGCGAACTGAACAAGGTTCAGCCCACGTGCGAGAGCGGTCAACGTTCGCGTCATGCGAGGAAGCATACCGAGGGATTCAAGGAAGGC
>JAAZAD010000326.1 GCA_012514505.1 Rhodococcus sp. (in: high G+C Gram-positive bacteria)
ATCTGTGGGCCGTGGATGTCCACACCGATGCCGGTCCCGCGCAGTTGCTCGATCAGCACGGAGTGTCGACACTTGTGCACGAGGGCTGGTTGGAGGATCCCGCGGTCGCCGATTTCACGTTGCGTCGCTACCTCCGCTACGTGGGGCTCCTCAGCGGGTGGGCCGAAAAGATCCGGACCCGGCCGGAGCTCGTGGAGATGTGGCTCGTCGAACGGTGGGATGCCCGGATGGCCGAGGTGCGCGACGGCTCACATGCGACCCCGCGCCTGTTCTGAAGTTGTCCACAGGCGCACATTTCATCCACAGATTCGGCAGGAACGCGATTTTCGATGCCCCACGCGGCTCGTCGAGCGGGAGTATCCGCTCATGTACGAACCACGGGGACTCACCAGGAAATCACTCGCCGCGACGGGCATGTCCGAGCACCACATCGGTAAGGCGTTGCGCTCGGGCGAGCTTGCCGGCATCGCTCACGGACTGTATCTGTGGCGCAAGGACTTCGATGCGCTCGGACCGGTCGGGCGTCACCGCGTGCACGCGCGACACATCGCTTCCGGTCTGGACACCGACGAGGCGATCAGCCATATCTCGGCCGCGGTGCTACACGGCATCGACGTGTGGGACGTGCCGCTGCGCCGCGTCCACGTCTCGCGTCCTCCCAGCCGCAGTGGCCGTGTGACGTCCGGTCTGCACGCACACACCACGAATTGGGACGACGGGGAGATCACGCAGGTGCTCGGCGTTCCGGTGACGTCGGTTGCCCGCACCGTCGTCGACCTCGCCCGGACTCTCCCCCGCGACCAGGCCATCGCCGTCGGAGATGCGGCACTGCGTTTCGACCCGCGGGCTGCAACGCAGATTCCCCGCGTGCTCGAGGCGTCCCGCTGCCGCTACGGGCTGGTGTCGGCGGCGTCGGTGTTGCAGTTCCTGGACGGCCGTAGCGAGAGCATCGGCGAGTCGCTGTCGAGGATCCGGATACACGAATACGGCCTGCCCGCCCCCGACCTCCAACGCGAACTCGTCACTTTCGACGGTCGACGTGTTCGCGTCGATTTCTACTGGGAAGACCTCGGGGTTGTCGGAGAGTTCGACGGCCACGAGAAGTTCACCGAGCCACAAGACCTCATCGACGAGAGGCGGTGGGAAGACGGGCTGCGCGACCTGGGTCTCGAGGTCGTCCGCTGGGATCCGGAGGAGTTGGAGACCTTCGAGGTGGTTGTGCGTCGGTTCGAGCGCGCTGTCGCCCGGCACCGGATGTGGGCACTCGATCGAGCGCAATAACGCCACCGTTTCGGCCTACAGTCGAGGGGGCGACGGGGACCGAATGGATACGACGATGATTCGCACGCGCTGGTGGCCGTTCGCGGCGACCACGGTGCTGGTCGTGCTCCTGGCCTGGACGGGAGTGATCCCCACCTGGTCGGGCCTGGTGCACCTGGTGGCGTTGCCTCCTCTGGACATGTTCGCTGATCTGCGGGTGCTGCTGGTGGTCACCGATTCGTGGCCCCAGTTCCTCTTCCTGCTCACAGTTGTCGGTGCGTGCAGGATCGCGCTGCTGGCGTGGCTGATGGGCGGCATACACCGCTGGCGTGTCGCGATGGCCTTCTATGCGATCGCGTTCGCACCGACCGCCCTCGCTGCGTTCTCCGCCACTGCGTCGTACTCGGTGCTCTACTCGCGGATCTTCTGGCCTGCCGTCACCCTGATCGCGGCGATGGTCCTGATCGTCGGCCCGGTGCCGTGGCAGGGCGCCGACACCCTGCGGTCGTCGATGACCCTGGCATGGCGACGCGGACTGCGGGTCGAGGTGATGATTCCGTACGGCGCGGCGATCGTCCTGCTCGGAGCAGTCGCCGACACGTGGTCGGCGATCCCGCTGGTGCCTGTCTCTGCACTGGTCACAGG
>JAAZAD010000327.1 GCA_012514505.1 Rhodococcus sp. (in: high G+C Gram-positive bacteria)
CAGATGGCCGCGCGTGCCGCGCAGGAACTCTCGCCGGGGGAGTACGTCAACCTCGGTATCGGCCTGCCGACGCTGATCCCCAACTACCTGCCCGAGGGCGTGCGCGTCACGTTGCACAGCGAGAACGGCATCCTCGGGACGGGGCCCTACCCGACCGACGATGCGGTCGATCCGGATCTGATCAACGCCGGCAAGGAAACCGTGACGGTCAACCCCGGTGCGGCCTTCTTCGACTCGGCACTGAGCTTCGGGATGATCCGCGGCGGTCACATCGACACCGCAGTCCTCGGGGGCATGGAGGTCTCGGCGACCGGCGACCTGGCGAACTGGATGGTGCCGGGCAAGATGGTCAAGGGTATGGGCGGTGCGATGGATCTGGTGCACGGTGCCCGCAAGGTGATCGTGTTGATGGAGCACACCGACAAGCAGGGCAACCCGAAGATCGTGGAGAAGTGTTCGCTTCCGTTGACGGGTGAGGGTGTGGTGCAGCGGATCGTCACGAATCTTGCCGTCATCGATGTCACCGACGATGGGTTGAAGCTGGTCGAGACCGCGCCCGGCGTGTCCGAGGAGCAGGTCCGAGCGGCCACCGGAGCCTCCCTGGCTTGAGTCGGACACTTGCACCGACCTCACATTCGGCATGACCCATGACGGATCGAACGAACAGGGCCACGGGCACCGTAGGGTGCCCGTGGCCTGATCGTGTGGCATCCGGGGATTGGGCCGCTATCGAACGCGAGATGGATGCCTACGGGTTTATCGCGCCCGAAACCATCGGAACCGTCGCCGGCGTTCGGTGCTCGCCGGTGGCTGCCCAGCGCTCACTTGTGCGGCCAAGGCATTCTTCGCTTCCGTGCGCCGTCGCTCTCTCGCTGTGCGCCAAGTTTCGAGCACGTCGTCGACATCGACCTTGTGCAGTGGAACGGGGAGGCGTTCCGGAGAGAGCAGGCACGCGGCGACACGGCGGTTCAGATCGGCGACGACCCGCCGCACGTCCCTCTCCGTCGGAATCGTCCGCACCGACTCGGGTAGTCGTTCGATCTCCTTGCGCAACTGTAGTTCCGGCGGCAGCAACGCCTCCCCCGACAAACCCTCGCGCTCGAGATAGGTCTTGAGCCACCACATTTCGTCGTTCCCGTGGTTCGGGATCGGTTTTCCGGCGCCGGGAAGGTTGTCGAAGTCGCCACGTTCCTGCGCGACGCGGATCTGTCGCTCGACCCACGTCTCGAAACTCACGTCCGGACGCTTGCGCTCGGTCACGTCCTCCAGGTGCCATCGCCGACAGTCCGACGCGATCGACCTCATGTCATTGCAGCTTTTGCCTCGTCGCTGAGCTCGACGAGTTGCACGTAGTTGCCGTCCGGGTCGATCGCGGTCGCGAAAAGGCTGCCGTCGCGATCTTCGAGGGGCGAGTGCCACTTGGTGCCGAGTTCGTCGAGGCGGGCAACGATGTCTCGCGCACCGGTCACTTCGAGGTTGATGATCAGACGTCCGGGTTCGGGATTGAGCGCACCGATATCGGCGCGACGGTCGAGCATGACGTAGAAGCCGTCGAAATCGAGGACGTCGTATGCGGGTTCGCCGGGGGTGCGCTCGGACTTCACCGAGAATGCGCTGGTGTACCAGTCGCGTAGGCGCTCGGGATCCGTGCTCGCCAGAAGCATGCTGCCGAGGGAGGGTGCGGCCATGAGGTCTCCTTCCGGACGGGGCCCGGCGGTGTGCCGTGCCATCCACCGGATACCGACCGTCGGATCGGCCGGAACTCATCGCAGACGCATGTGAGGACGACCCCGATGGGGCCGCCCTCACATGTTCTTGCTGCTACGCCGTCATTCCTCCGGCGTCACGTGCTTGGCCAGATAGAGCGGCTCACCGAGCTGCTCCAGCAGGTCGAGCTGGGTTTCCAGGTAGTCGATGTGTTCTTCTTCGTCGGCGAGGATCGCCTCGAAGATGTTCGCCGACGTGATG
>JAAZAD010000328.1 GCA_012514505.1 Rhodococcus sp. (in: high G+C Gram-positive bacteria)
CCGGACTTCGGCAACCATCCGCACCGCCCGTTCACGCAGCTCGGGTGGGTACCTTTTTCGCGATCCTGACGACATGACTCCATCCTTCCCAAAGAACGAAGTCTCCGGACACACCGGGGCGATTCAACCACGCAAAGCGTAAGCGTGAACAAGGGATCGAAGGAGTGAAATCCTCAAAAGTGATATCAAAAATCGACGCGTTGACTGTCCTTGTCCGCCCGTCCTAAATGTGCCCGTGGATGGGAGTGACCTGCGCGCAACACGATCGGGACTACTCGATGATCCTGGATCGCGGAGGCTGTTCTCCAACGCTTACCGATGGAGACGCCATACTCTCGTACGGAGTCAGCGCGCGGAAACCAAAGATTCGGCGGCACACGTGAATCGCTGCTCGAGCAGGCCCACGATCGCAGAGTCGACGCCCAGGGGTTGTGCCACTCCGTCCGCACCGGATTCGGCGAGGCGGGCGTGAAATAGTCCGTGGGCCAGCAGGTACGAGGCCACGAAGACTCGCTTCGCGCCTTGCGCACGCAGTCGTGCGACTACGTCGGGTACACGCGGTTCACCGGTCGCGACGTACCCGATCTCGACTCGGTCGTGCACCGCTTCCGACAGCATCGCTGCCGCCCGGCGTACGTCACGAAGAGCGCGGTGGTCGGACGATCCGGCCGCCGCGAGAACCACTGCGTCGCCGGGGCGCCAGCCGGCCTCGATCAGGCGGCGCAGCAACACATCGGTCAGCACCGGGTCGGGTCCGAGCGCACGTGTCACCGCGACCTGTGAGTGCTCACTTTCCGCAACTTCGCGGGGAACGTCGGTGTGCACGTGGTAGCCGGATGCCAGGAAGGCAGGCACCACCACTGCGGGACCGTCCATCTCGCGCAGCACCTCTGACGGTGCGGGACCGAGCACGTCGACGAAGGCGACGCGTGTGGTTCCCACTCGTGCGGACACCTCGTCCGCGAGGGCTGCGATCATCTCGACACCGCGCGGATTTCGCGTGCCGTGTGCAACCAGGACCAATTTGGGGTCGCTCATATTCGCTCCTCCCCCGTATCGGTGGGATCCAGCGCAAGCCGGTATCCCCTCTTCACCACGGTCTGAACAGCTTTGGGGGCGCCGAGCGACGCACGCAACCGAGCCACTGCGGTCTCGACAGCGTGGGTGTCCCCACCTCCACCGGGAAGCACGGACAGCAGTTCGTCGCGGGGCACAACGCGTCCCGGACGAGCTCCCAGCGTGCGGATCAACGACATCGCGGCGGGCGGCAACTGCCGCACTTCGCCGTCCACGACGACGCAACCTCCGCGAATGCTCAAGTCGTGCCCGGCCGCCCGAATCTTCTCGGAACGACGCGGCAACTCGTCGATGATGTGCCGCGCCAGCGCACCGAGCCGCGCACGTGACGGCTGCGTGGTCGGCACGTCGAGCTCGTGCAACGGAGCGGCGGTGACCGGCCCGACGCACACAGCGAGCACACGGGTACGCAGTGCGTGCAGCATCGGCTCGAGCATCCCGGTTGCCTTTGCACGGGTGAGCATCGACGCGACCGCCGGAGCACTCGTGAAGCTCACCGCATCGAGCGCACCCAAGGTGACCATCTCGATCATCCGGTCCATGGGGGCCTGGTCGTCCAGCGGGGTCCACCGGTATACGGGGACCGCGATCACGTCGGCCCCTGCCTCGCGCAGCGCCTCGCAGAAGTCCGGAATCGGCTCCCACTCGGTGGTGGCGCCGTGCAGCTGGACGGCGATGCGAACACCCTCCACACCCTGCTCCAGCAAGTGATCGAGCACCTCGGCCGAGGACTCCGACTCCGGTGACCACTCCTCCCGCAGGTCCGCCGCGCGGATGGCACCCTTCGCCTTCGGCCCGCGTGCCAGCAAGGTCGTCGACGCGAGCGCACTCGTCAACTGCTCGGCCTCACCCCAACCATCCGCGGCCTCCATCCAACCCCGGAAACCGATCCCGGTGGTGGCGACCACGATCGCCGGTGGGTTGTCGATGATCT
The DNA here is from genome assembly GCA_012514505.1 of Rhodococcus sp. (in: high G+C Gram-positive bacteria). Lineage (GTDB taxonomy): Bacteria > Actinomycetota > Actinomycetes > Mycobacteriales > Mycobacteriaceae > Rhodococcus_F. Next base: position 2,012 of record JAAZAD010000328.1, read on the forward strand.
CGCGAGTGACGCGTTCCAGTTCGGCATCGTCGGCCAGCGGAATGATCCGGATGGCCGGCGCATGCACGACGTTCGCCCCGCGACGCGTCAGCAGCGCGGCGAACTCTTCGGCCCGGCGGGAGGCAGTGATGCCCACCGTGAAGCCACAGAGCGGTGACTGATCGTTCACGAACTCGCGCACCCGGTGAGACTGTGCACCTGAACGACCCCTGCCCACACACGAACGTCGTACACCGGCAGACTCACACTCTCGTCGTCGAGGCAACGTCCGTCCTCGAGGGAGAAGACCTGCTTGAGCAGGGGCGAAACGACGATGGGCTCACCAGCCCTGTCACCGACCAGACCGCGCGACATCACTGCGGCCCGGCCGAAGGGATCGATGTTGCCCACAGCTCGCAATGATCCGTCCTCGAGGAGGAACAGGGCAACCTGTTCACCGCCGCGCAGCAGCACTGCCACGCCCCTGCCGGGGATGAGGTGGCTCAGCGGGCAGGCCGACGTCCACTCGAGTCGCCCCGAGTTGATGCTGGCCTGATCTGCGTCGCGGCCTAGGTGAGTAACGCTCATGACTTCCTCCTTCGCACCGGGGTGCGGTGTCCATTCATGTCTACGGGTTCGGTGTTTCTCCGGCGTTAACCAGCGATTACTCCGATGTAGAACCTGCGAACTTCGGCATTCCCATCAAGACCGGGACTTTGCGCTCTCCCGAATCGTCAAACGACACGGTCGGATCCTCCTGGTCCGGTGCGTTGACGAAGGACACGAAACGCGACAGCTTCTCCGGGTCGTCGAGGACACCCGCCCACTCGTCCTTGTACCCGGAGACGTGCTTGGCCATCGCCTCTTCGAGTTCTTGGCCGATTCCGAGGCTGTCCTCGCAGATCACTGCCTTGAGGTGATCGAGCCCACCCTCGAGGGACTCCATCCACGGCGCGGTGCGCTCGAGACGATCGGCGGTTCGCACGTAGAACATCAGGTAGCGGTCGATGTAACGGATCAGGGTCTCGTCGTCGAGGCCGCCGGCCAGCAACTGTGCGTGCTTCGGTGACTGTCCGCCGTTGCCACCCACGTAGAGGTTCCAGCCGTTCTCGGTCGCGATGACGCCGACGTCCTTGCCGCGCGCCTCGGCGCACTCACGGGCACAACCGGACACACCGAACTTGAGCTTGTGCGGGGACCGCAGGCCGCGGTAACGGTTCTCGAGGTTCACGGCCATGCCGACCGAGTCCTGGACGCCGTACCGGCACCAGCTCGATCCGACACAGCTCTTGACCGTGCGCAGCGACTTGCCGTAGGCCTGACCCGACTCCATTCCGGCGTCCACGAGACGCTTCCAGATGGCGGGCAGCTGTTCGACGCGGGCACCGAAGAGGTCGATGCGCTGACCACCGGTGACCTTGGTGTAGAGCCCGAAGTCACGGGCCACTTCACCGATCACGATCAGCTGTTCCGGGGTGCATTCACCACCGGGCATCCGCGGGACGACCGAGTAGGTGCCGTTCTTCTGGATGTTCGCCAGGAAGTGGTCGTTGGTGTCCTGCAGGGACGCCTGCTGGCGGTGCAGGATGTGATCCGAGTCGGTGGACGCGAGGATCGACGCCACGGTCGGCTTGCAGATGTCGCAGCCCGTCCCCGTGCCGTACTTGGAGATGAGCGCGGAGAAGGTACGTGTGCCGGTCGCCTGCACGATCTCGAACAGTTCGGCGCGCGACTGCTCGAAGTGCTCGCACAGCGCCTTCGACATGGCAACACCGGACGACGCCAGCAACTGCTTGACGGTGGGGAGGCAGCCACCACAGGTGGTGCCCGCGTTGGTGCAGCCCTTGATGGACGCCAGGTCGCATGCGCCGTCCGCGATGGCGCCGCAGATGGTGCCTTTGGTGACGCCGTTGCACGAGCAGACCTCAGCGTCGTCCGGAAGTGAGCCTGCACCGGGCTTCTCACCGGTCGGAGAGATCAGTGACGCCGGATCACCTGGCAGCTCGCGGCCGACGAGCGGACGCAGCGAGGCATACGCCGACGCGTCACCCACGAGGATTCCGCCGAGCAGGATTTTGGCGTCATCGGAGACCACGAGCTTGGCGTACGTGCCCTTGGCAGCGTCGCTGAGCACCACCTCGAGCGCACCCTCGGAGGTGGCCATGGCGTCACCGAAGCTGGCGACGTCGACGCCCATGAGCTTGAGCTTGGTGGACATGTCGGCGCCCGGGAACTCCGCCTCGCCACCGAGGAGACGGTCGGCGACGATCTCGGCGGTGGTGTAGCCCGGTGCGACCAGGCCGTAGCACGTGCCTTCGACAGCCGCGCACTCGCCGACGGCGTAGACGTTCTCGTCCGACGTCCGGCACCCCAGGTCGGTCAGAATGCCGCCACGTTCACCGACGTCCAGGCCGGTGTCGCGGGCGAGCTGGTCCTGCGGACGGATGCCCGCGGAGAAGACCACCAGCGAGGCGTCGATGGTGGAATCGTCCGAAAGGTTCAGGCGGACACCGTTGTCGGTGGCTTCGATCGATTGTGTGCCGACGCCGGTGTGCACGGTCAGGCCGAGATCGGTGACCAGGCGTTCGAGCACAGCGCCACCGCCCTCGTCCACCTGGGCGGGCATCAGCCGCGAGTTGTACTCCACCACATGCGGAGTCATGCCGAGCAGGCGCAGCGCGTTTGCCGCTTCCAGTCCGAGCAGACCACCACCGATGACCACGCCCACAGCGCCGGGTCCGGCAGCGTCTGCCGTCGCCCGGATGCCGTCGAGGTCGTCGATGGTGCGGTACACGTAGCACTCGGGAAGGTCGTGACCGGGAACCGGCGGCACGAACGGGTAGGAGCCCGTCGCCATGACCAGCGCGTCGTAGGAGACGACGTCTCCGGAAGAGGTGGTGACCTCACGAGCTTCGCGGTCGACCGACACGGCCTTCGACCCGATCCGCAGGTCGACCGATCCGTCGCCGTCGTACTCGTTGCCGGCGAGAGCGAGTTCCTTGTGGTCCCACGAGCCGACGTAGGACGAGAGTCCGACGCGGTCGTAGGCGGGCAACGGCTCTTCGCACAGGACCGTGACCGACCAATCGTCGGCCTCGTCTCGTGCTCGCAAGGCCTCGACGAATCGGTGACCGACCATGCCGTGGCCGATGACGACTGCGGATTTCTGGCTCATGCTGCTCCTGCTTCCTGTGTTGCGGATGATCGAGTGGTCGGGGTCAGACCGCGATCGAAAGTTCTTGTTCGGTTCGGGTTGGTCCTGAGCTCCCGCGGGGCGGGCGGAGAAACACGAACCAGGTGATGACGATGCAGACGACGTAGAAGGCGAGGAACACCCAGAACGCCATGGTCGCGGATTGCGCGGGGCCGCCGTAGGAGGCGCGGAGGACCAGGTTGATGCCTACGCCGCCGAGTCCGCCGATGGCGCCGGTGAAGCCGATAACGGCGCCGGACATGCGACGCGACCAAGCGGCCTTCTCGCTGCGGTCGAGGCCTTCG
>JAAZAD010000329.1 GCA_012514505.1 Rhodococcus sp. (in: high G+C Gram-positive bacteria)
GATTCCGTTGGCGACGGCGGGACGAAATGGGAAATATTCCCGATATTTCAGGAAGAAACACGTAGCAAGTTTGGAAGAAAACACGCGGATTGAAAATTTAAGGGCAACAATTATTCACATAGAGCGGTGAGAGTCAACGGGTCGCTGCGCCACGTTGTGTTGGGAAAAAATAGACGTGCGGCGCACCATGTCATGACGCAACGCACAAACACCAATAAAGACGCGCGTAAAATGGGTCAGAACCCTTGTCCTAAAGTGTTGCAGGAAAATTCGTCTCACGGTTCACCTTGCGGACATCACGAGAAAGTGTCTAAAAGGAAGGACGGTAGCGATGGCTTCAGGAATGTCTTTCAGTGCAAGACACCCACTCGTAAGCCGAAGGAAAACACGGGAAGAAATCCCGGGAAGTTACTGGGCTGTGACACGCTGTCGTTCGCTGCCGCTTGCAAGCGTGGCAAGAACTTTAAGGAGGAAGCGCGATGCGCAGAAGTGCACTCGCATGCGGGTTGCTCGCCTCGGCCGCTCTGAGTATGCCAGCCATGGCAAACCAGGACGTGATCAAGGCGTCGTCTGATCCGAATAACTGGGCGATGCAGTCCGGTAACTACAACAACTGGCGTTATTCCGAGCTCGACGAAGTGAACACGTCGAACGTCAAGGACCTTAAGGTTGCTTGGCAGTTCTCGACGGGTGTGCTTCGTGGTCATGAAGGCTCGCCGATCGTGATCGGTGACCGGATGTACCTCCATACGCCGTTCCCCAACAACATCTTCGCACTGGATATTTCGGACCCGACGGGCCCGAGGATCCTGTGGAAGTACACGCCGAAGCAGGACCCGTCGGTCATTCCGGTGATGTGCTGCGACACGGTCAACCGTGGCGGCGTCAACATCGTCGGTGACACGCTCGTCTTTGGTCAGGCCGACACGACGCTTGTCGCTCTCGATGTCTCGAACGGCAGCGAGAAGTGGAAAGTGGTCAACGGCGATCCCAAGAAGGGTGAGACGCACACCGGCTTCACGCTCGTTGTTGGCGACAAGGTTATCATGGGCACGTCTGGCGCCGAGTTCGGCGTCCGCTGCCACGTGACGGCCTACAACCTCGCTGACGGCAAGCGCGCTTGGCGTGCTTACTCGATGGGTCCGGACGAAGACATCCTGATGGATCCTGAGAAGACCATGTCGCTCGGCAAGCCGGTCGGCAAGGATAGCTCGCTCAAGACCTGGACCGGCGACCAGTGGAAGATCGGTGGCGGCTCGACCTGGGGCTATGCCTCGTACGATCCGGATGCCAACCTCTTCTACTACGGCTCGGGCAACCCCTCGACCTGGAACCCGGCTCAGCGCGCGGGACCGGACGGTAAGCAGATCGATCAGAAGTGGTCGATGTCCCTCTTCGCTCGTAACCCGGACACGGGTATGGCGGCTTGGGCTTACCAGATGACCCCGTTCGACGAGTGGGACTACGACGGCATCAACGAGAACATTCTCGTTGACATGAAGGTCGGTGGCGAGGACCGCAAGACTCTCGTTCACTTCGATCGTAACGGCTTCGGCTACACTCTCGACCGTGTCTCGGGCGAGCTGCTTGTCGCTCAGCCGTACGACGAAGACCTGAACTGGTCGACCGGCGTCGAGATGGACAAGTCGAGCCCGAACTACGGTCGTCCGTACGTCGTGGCTGAGAAGTCCACCTTCCTCAACGGTCCGGACGTCAACACGAAGAACGTCTGCCCGGCGGCCCTTGGCTTCAAGGACCAGCAGCCGGTGTCGTACTCGCCGCTCACGGGTCTGTTCTACGTGCCCGTCAACAACGTCTGCATGGACTACGAACCCTTCCAGGTTTCGTACACTCCTGGCCAGCCGTACGTTGGTGCGACGCTGTCGATGTTCCCGCCTGAGGGCAAGTCGAACACCGGTCACTTCACCCTGTTCGACGCCTCGGAAGGCAAGATCGTGCATCAGCACGACGAGCCCTTCTCCGTGTGGTCGGGTGTCCTGACGACGGCTGGCGGCCTTGCCTTCCACGGCACGCTCGACGGCTACTTCAAGGCACGTGACCATAAGGACGGCTCGGAGCTCTTCAAGCACCGTCTGCCTTCCGGCTCGATCGGCAACGCTTTCACCTACACGCAGGGTGGCAAGCAGTACGTCGGCATCTTCTCGGGCGTTGGTGGCTGGGCCGGCATCGGTCTTGCGGCTGGCCTCGACAAGCCGACGGACGGCCTCGGTGCAGTGGGCAACTACGCTGGTCTGAAGAGCTACACCGATCTCGGTGGCACTCTGACGATGTACGCGCTGCCCTAGTTTGGACGGCTAAGAAAACGGACCGGCGCGGGGCAACTCGCGCCGGTTTGTTGCTTGAAAGTAATCCACGGGAACACTTGGCAAGTCCGGCCGCCGTCACCACCTCGTGAAAAGGGCTGGAGCGAGATTGACCAGATTGTGACGTTCGCAAGAGCTGGAATTCGTTAAGCTTCAGCGAACAGGAAGTTATGGCAAGGTGGAGAGAAGAACAGGGGATGCGCGTGAATAGCTTTGGAACTGGAATGCTGGTTGCGAGCTGCTTCGGCCTCGTTGCAGCTTTGGGCGTTTCGGCGGCGTTTGCTGACGATCAAGCGGAATTCAAGGTTGCCGTCACAGACGCCGCTCCCGGCGACGCACCTCC
>JAAZAD010000330.1 GCA_012514505.1 Rhodococcus sp. (in: high G+C Gram-positive bacteria)
CAGCGATAACCCCGACCGTGACGCTATCGCTGTGCCACTTACTATCTCGAACGGAGATGAACGCTTTGAGCACTCATACCGACTGGATTTCCCGCGCCGAGACCGACGCCGAGATCCCTGCAATCCGCGAGATCAACCTCGCAGCATTCGATACCGCAGAGGAGGCCGACCTTGTCGACGCCCTACGCGCCGATCCGGCATGGATAGGCGGCCTGTCCATCTTCAGTGCGGGACCCGACGGCAAGCCTGTCGGGTACGCGCTGCTGACTCGCTGTCACGTCGACGACACTCCGGCCCTGTGCCTGGGGCCGTGCGCGGTCCTGCCCGAACATCAGAACACCGGGGCGGGTTCCGCTGCGATCCGTGCTGTTCTCGAGGCCGCGGAGCAGGCGGGTGAGAACTTCGTGATCGTTCTCGGGCATCCGAACTACTACCCGCGTTTCGGCTTCACCCGCGCTTCCGAGTACGGCATCCGGCTCAGTATCGATGTCCCGGACGAGGCGTTGATGGCACTGAGCCTCAGCTCCGAACCGCTGCCCAGCGGCACTGTTCGCTACGCAGCGCCCTTCGGTATCTGACCCGAGCCGAAACGCTCCGCTCCACTTGCCCGTTGCCCTGGGCTCGCCCGCAGTCATGCCGGGCGAGCCCAGGTGCACCGAAGCCCTTCTGCTTGTCGAATGTGTCTTCAGAGTGGGCCCGTCGGCTACCGGAGACTCATCGCTTCGTACGGCGACGATGGAGAACCGTGCAAGCACCGGCAATGGCAGCCGTGAGGGCGCCGGTCGCGAGCAGCTGAGTGCGGGCGGCGCTGTCGAACAGCGCCAGCACCACGATGCCGGCGAGCAGGCCGAGGGTCGCGTACGACAGGTACGGAAATCCCCACATCTTCAGTGGCAGAGCATCTTCGGTGCCGTTTCGTCGGGCGCGACGTCGCAACACCATGTGCGACACCGCAACGAACGCCCACAGCACCAGAATCGTGGAACCGACCGCATTGAGCAGCAGTGGGAGCACCTTCTCCGGGTAGGCGTAATTCAGTCCGACGGTGACGAATCCGAACGCGACCGACGCGAGCACCGCGTTGCGGGGCACCCCGTTCTTCGAGGTGCGCCCGAATGCGGGGTATGCCGAACCTCGGTGCAGGGCCGGCTCGCCGTCACGCTCGCCGTCGCGGTGCTCGCGGTACCGGGCTTCGAGACGGTCGCTGACGCCGCCGCCGACCGCTGACTCCGAGCAGGTGTCGGAGCACCGACGATGGGCGGAGACGGTTCGAATAGGAGAATGGCGTCACCCCGGAGATTTCCTTGGGGTGAGGCCCTTCTCGCGTATCAGGCGGCGGGTTGGCGCCGGATGAAATCCGCCATGCCGGGCACGGTGAACGCGATCCGTCCGTGCTCGGGCGCCCAAACTAGGCCCTTCTTGATCGCGGTCTCGCGGACGTCGCTGACACCGCTGACAGTCGCTCCCATCAGTTCGGCCACTTTGCCCGACCTAGGTGCATCTTCGCCGGTGGCGGCGAGGGCCGTCAGGTAGCGGCGCTCCCTCTCCGTCGCCCGATTCCACCGGGAGGGGAAGAAACCTTCATCGAGGTGGCTTCGCCCGACCTCGACGGCAAGTTCTGCGTCTTCTGTTTGGAAAGGTGCCTCCGGTGCGAGGTTCCAGATGGCCTTGCCGTACTCCTGCAGGAAGTACGGGTAGCCGCCACTGGCGGTGACGAGCACTTCGAGCGCGTCGTCGGTGAAGTCACCTCCGTGGTGGCGGACCGGGATCCTCAGCGCGTCGGCGGCGGCGTCTTTGTCGAGCGGGCCGACTGTGCTGTAGAGGAACTGGCGTTCGGCGTAGGAGCGGTTGTCGGCCAGGATGGCAGGCAGGTTGGGAAGACCGGCGCCGATGAGGAAGAACGGCCATTCGCGTTGGCCAGCCCGGTGTTGGACGGTCAGGAGCGCCGAGAGAAGGTCGGTGTCGAGGTCCTG
>JAAZAD010000331.1 GCA_012514505.1 Rhodococcus sp. (in: high G+C Gram-positive bacteria)
CGGATCGCGTTCGGATTCAGAACACCGGAGAATCAACGCCGCCGAGTACGGTGGGCCTGCACCCGTCAGTCACGGCGGGCGTCATCCAGGGCCAGGCAGCTCCGCCCCTGCTAACTCGGAAGAGCCGGTTTGCCGAACCCTGTCGCCATCTTTGCCCGCAACTTGTTGTCACCGACGCCAACCGAGCACGACAACCCGGTTTCGCGCCGAACGACACCGCGGATCCGCGCCGCCAATTCTTCCGGATCGTCGACATGGGCAGCGACGAACGCCTCGTCCCACCCCCACACCTCGACACGCACCGGAAGGGAACGCAAGGCTGCCATGACCTCTTCCGAGGCGGACTCGTACGCAGGGTGGTCCGAGGGAAGGAATACCGCCTCCGGGCACTTCCGGAACGCCGCCCGCAACGGCATTCCCGCCCGTACTCCGAACGCCCGAGCCTCGTAGGACGCGCTCGCCACCACCTCCCGACGATGCGTCGGATCTCCCGAACCACCGACCACAACCGGCCGCCCGACCAGCCCCGGTCGACGACGCTTCTCCACCGCCGCCAGGAACTCGTCGAGATCCACGTGCAGAATCCAATACGGGACGACCGCTACCACACAGCTCAGCGTAATGAGATACACGAAGGCCCCGCACCCAATGATGAGTGCGGGGCCTTTCGTTCGGCTACCGGCTAGCGGTAGTCGTTGCTGAATCCGTAGTCGTCCAGCGGAACTGCAGCACCGGTGTTCTGGCCGAAGCCGTCCGGGCTGTAGTACTGGTCGTCGTAGGACGGCACCGCGTACGCGGCAGCACGTGCCTCTTCGGTCGGCTGAACCTGGATGTTGCGGTAACGGTTGATACCGGTACCGGCAGGGATCAGCTTACCGATGATCACGTTCTCCTTGAGACCGATCAGCTTGTCCGAGCGGCAGTTGATGGCCGCATCGGTCAGCACGCGAGTGGTCTCCTGGAAGGACGCTGCCGACAGCCACGAATCGGTTGCCAGCGATGCCTTGGTGATACCCATGAGCACCGGACGTCCGGCCGCGGGCTCGCCACCCTCGGAGACGACGCGACGGTTGGCCGACTCGAACTCGGCACGCTCGGTGAGCGAACCGGGCAGGAACTCGGTCGCACCCGAATCGATGATCGTCACGCGGCGCAGCATCTGACGAACGATCGTCTCGATGTGCTTGTCGTGGATCGACACACCCTGGCTCCGGTACACCTCCTGAACCTCGTTGACGAGGTGGATCTGCACCTGACGGGGGCCCATGACACGCAGCACCTCGTGCGGGTCGGCGGCACCTTCCATGAGCTGCTGTCCGACCTCGACGTGGTCACCGTCGGCCAGCAGGCGCTCGGTGCCGTCGTCGTGCTTGAAGACACGCAGACGCTGACGCTTCGAGAGCTTGTCGTAGACAACCTCCTCGCCACCGTCATCCGGGATGATGGTGATCTTGTAGAAGCGATCGCCGTCTTCGAGCTGCACCCGTCCGGTGACGTCCGCAATCGGCGCCTTGCCCTTCGGAACACGAGCCTCGAACAGATCCTGAACACGTGGCAGACCACCGGTGATGTCGTCTCCGGCGACACCACCCTGGTGGAAGGTACGCATCGTCAGCTGCGTACCGGGCTCACCGATCGACTGGGCGGCGACGATACCGACGGCCTCGCCGATGTCGACGAGCTTGCCCGTCGCCATCGAACG
>JAAZAD010000332.1 GCA_012514505.1 Rhodococcus sp. (in: high G+C Gram-positive bacteria)
AACAGGCGTCGGAACGACTTCGGCACCGGATCGGTGCCTTCGACGCCACCTCAGGATATGAGAGTGCGAGCCTCGACGCCGAACACGTGCACGGAACTCGTTGGGCTCGGGCTGCGAAGGGTGCTCTCGACCGTTCCGCCGATCGCACGTCGCGGTCCTGCCTGATGTTCTTCGGTCCGACCGGAATCGGGAAGACCTGGGCCGGATTCGCGATCTGCAACGCTGCGGCCGGCCGATTCGGTGCCGATAGTGTGCGATTCGCAACGGAGGAAACGCTGCTCGGTGGGGACGTCGCGCCGTGGGAGTTGCGATCTCGACTGCAACGCTGGTTGCGGGGCGCCGCTGCGGTACTCATTGACGATATCGGTGTCGCCAACCGCCGCACCGATCAAGTGCAGGCCGCCTGGAAAGAACTGTGCTCGCAGATCGCCGCACACCCGGAGGAACTGATTGTCGTCGGTACGACCAATCGGCAGGGCTGGAACGGAGACGCGGGCCTCACCTCCTGGATGGGGGCCCAATCGACATCCCGGCTCCAGCAATGGTCCGTGGACTGTTCCACCGGCTGGACAGACCGGCGGACCGGCGTAGTGCACGAGCGTTGGCGCGAACATCTGGAGGGGGGACCGGAACGGTAACCGTCACCATGGTGTGCACGCGAAAGCAGGAGGTAGGGATCGGATGACGGGCAAGGCAGATCCGTGGAGCGATGGCACTGTTGGGGCTGAGCCCGGCAACCCGTGGGACGATCGGTCGCTCGATGACGAGGCATGGGCCGCACAGCCGCAGCTCGAGTCAGACACGGCGGAGTGGCGCGAGCCATCGTCGCCCGTCCACAGTCCAGCACGGCCGGTCGCCGACGCACCCCAACCGCGGCCAGCACGCGTGGATTCGAAGCCGACGGCCGCGCGGAGTGCGGAGCAGGTGGAGAAACCCCGCAAGAGATGGAGATCGTTGTTCAAGGGGCGTACCGCGGACGCAGATCACTTCCCCGATGAGGCGCTCAAGGAATCCGTGCGTCGGCCGCTGCCTACACCGAGGACGATCGCGTTCATCAATGAAGGCGGCGGCACCGGCAAGACAACGAGCGCGTTGCTTCTCGGTCTGACCCTCGCGTCATTGCGAGGCGGCCCCATCGTCGCCGTCGACGCATCCCCGGGATGTGGCGACCTCGCCAACCGTGTTCCAGCACCGAAGACTCCGGCAGGCACGGTGAGCACGGTCGTTGATCGAGCCGCGCAGATCACCACCTACGAGGACCTCCGAAAGCACACGAACACACTGTCCGATGGCCTCGACGTTCTCGCCGCGGATTCGTCGATGTCGGCTGATGCCGTCTTCACCGGAGCGGCATACGAGAAGTTGGTGGCGCTGTTGCGTCGCCACTACGAACTTGTCATCACTGACTGCGCGGCCGGAATGGTCTCAGATGTCGTCTCCGCAGTTCTCGACGATGCTGACGTGGTGGTCATCGTGTCCGAAGGCGGCGATGGTGTCCGGTCGTCGACGTGGACGGCGAACTGGATGCTCGAACATGCTCAGCGGAATCCGCGTTATAAGCAGCTTCTCGACGATGCTGTCGTTGTGGTCAATTCGCGTCACGATCGGACGAATGCCAACACCGCGAAAATCGTCGACTTCTATCGGGGCGTGGTCCGGGCGGTTGTGGAGTTGCCGTTCGACCAACACCTCGAGGGCGGCAACATCGTAGAGATGAAGAGACTGTCACCCGCGACTCGTCATCAGCTGGCGAGGTTCGCAGGTGCGGTGATGGCGGCGTCCGGTATCGACGGCTAGTGGTGCTTTGCGGTCCCGGGAAGGCCTCCGGAAACGCAGTGCCCGGACCCCCGGCCTTTCACTGCCCGCGGTTGGCGGTGGACTGCATTCGAGGTGGTCGGAGCTGCCGGCAATTGTTCCTGCGTGTTCTTACGGTGACGTTCGACTTCTCGGGCTCTGAGCCCGAATGTCGAGGATGCAGCTGGGAGGTTCCTGGGCAACGATGATGCGTTGCGGGAGGCTGTGCTCCTCGACTGTTTGCCTCCGGAGGTCTGCTTGGCTGTCCGTCGTGCGGATTTCACCTTTTGCGGACGCTTGGAATTCTGGTCCCCTTGAGGGCTGCGGGGGCCGTGCCGTCGATCTGGCTGGAGCAGCAGGGCAGAATCGGTCGACCGGGCGATACGAATCAGGACTTCTTGCAGTTCGTCGGAGGCGCACAGAGCGAAACGAGCGGCGCGCATTGCTCGGCGGAAACTCTGCTGGTCAGAGTGTTCGGCGATGAGGCGTTCGGCGGTGTCGAGTGCACGATTGCGCCGCTGGAGTAGGTTCCAGCTGTCGGCTGGCATCGGAACCTCGGGTAGTTCGATGCGGCGCGCGCGTTGGAGGAGCTG
>JAAZAD010000333.1 GCA_012514505.1 Rhodococcus sp. (in: high G+C Gram-positive bacteria)
ATTCCGAGAGGGACATGAATACTCCACTGGCTGAGATCGTCCCGTGTGGGGCGATCGGGCTGTTGGTCGGTCCGCGGCCGGTGGCAGAAGCTACCCGCTCGGCATCCATTAGGAACATACGCATATTAACGGAGATTTAAGTCACAGTCCAGTGATGCGAGAGATGCGTGTCACCCCGCCGAGGACCGGGAACCGGCTGCGAACCGCCGGTGCCGGCCCGCCCCTGGAGGGCACGGGCCGGCACCTGGGACTCGAGGACGTCAGTCCAGGTTGTAGAGCGCCGCAGCGTTGTCGTGCAGGATCTTTCGCGCGTCCGCCTCGGAGAGATGCGCGAAGTTGCGACGCAGGTAGTCGTCCGGCCGCACGGCATCACTCGCCGGCCCCGGGGACATCGAGGTCGGGTGCGGGTAGTCCGTCTCGTAGAGCACGTTGTCGGCACCGAGCTGCTCGATCGCGCTGCGCGCCGAATCCTGCTCGAACCAGAAGCAGCCGTAGATCTGCCGCTTGAAGTACTCGCTGGGCAGAAGCTCGTAGTTCGGGTGCTCCTTGTGCACGCCGCTGTTCCGCCACTGCCAGTCCATGCCCTCGAGCGCGAACGGCATCCAGCCGATGCCCGACTCCACGGAGACGAACTTCAATTCGGGGAACCGGTCGCAGATGCCGCCGAAGATGAGCTGCGAGATCGTGCGGGCGTTGTCCATGAAGAACGAGATGCCCATCATGCCGTAGTTGGCCGCCACACCGTTGCTCTCGTGCCCGAAGCCGCTCAGATCGACCTCGCCGGAGGCGATGTGGAAGTTGATCGGCAGCTTCTTCTCCTGCGCGGACGCCCACAGCCGGTCCCAGTACGGGTCGGTCAGTACCGGCAATCCGAATGCGGCCGGGTTCTGCGTGAACACCAGGCCCTTGTGCCCGGCAGCCGCGACCCGCTCGACCTCGGCGATGGTCGCCTCCATGTCCCAGAAGGGCAGGATGCCCACCGGGACGTAGCGGCCGGGTGCGAACTGGGCCCACTCGGTGAGGTAGTCGTTGTAGGCACGGACACACTCGAGCTGCAGATCGTTGGATCCGTTGGACTGCAGCGTCTTCTGACTGAAGACCGCGACGTTCGGGTACAGGATCTGTGCGTGGATGCCGTAATCGTCCATCAGCGCCAGACGCTTGGCGGGATCCCACGAACGCGGATCGGTGTCGGCGAAGCGCGGCGGGCAGCTCGGCGGGTACCCGTGCCAGCCGGCCATCGCGGGCGCACCGACGGCGCTCATGCGGGTACCGGAGACGAACCACGCCTCGTCGCCACGCTGTTCGTCCCACCGCACGTGGGGAACGAGATCGCCCCACTTCTTCGACATCCGGGACGTCCACAGGTCCGGCGGTTCGACGACATGGGTGTCGGTATCGATGATCTTGATATCGCGAAGGTCGTACACGAGAACTCCTCCTTGTGGAGATCGGGAAGTGGAAATTCGGGTGCGCACGTGCGCTGGAAGGGCGGCGACGTCCGGTCGCAGCCGGGAAAGATTCTGTGATCGCCCGGAAGGGGTTACTTGATCGCGCCGGAGATCTTGAGTTCGACGATGCGGTCCCAATCCAGACCGTGCTCGAGCAGCACCTCGTCGGTGTGCTCGCCGTGGTGCGGGGCTCGCGTCAGTGTCGGGGCCTCCCCGCCGAAGGAGGTCGGTGCCGTCACCATGTCCAGGGTCCGCCCGTCCTCGTATTCGACGGTGCGGACGAAGCCGTTGGCCAGGGCCTGCGGATCGGACAGCACGTCGATCGGCTTGCGGAAGACGTCCCATTGCCCTTCCTGCTTGCCCAGGATGTCGGTCCACTCCGCAAGGGTGCGCTGCTCGAAGATCTCCGTCAGGATCGCCGTACACTCACGGGAATTGCGGGCGCGGTCCTCGAACGTCGCGAACCGCGGGTCGTCGATCAGGTGGGACAGGCCGATCGCCTCGCAGAGGCCGGGCCAGAACTTCTGACTCTGCAGCAGCGCGAGATGGATGTAGCGCCCGTCGCTGGTGCGGTAGATGTTCGAGACGGGATTGACCGGGTTGTAGCGGTCGGGGTACGGCAGTTCGTCGGCACCGATCATCTGGCAACCCGCGATGGTCGCCTGCATCGCCCAGGCGCCGACCGAGAACAGCGACGTGTCGACGACGATGCCCTCACCGGTGCGTTCGCGGTGGAGCAGACCCGCCGCGATGCCGCCGGCCAGGGCCATGCCGCTCTGGGAGTCGCCGAAGGCCGGACCGGGCATGTTGGCAGGCCAGTCCAGATCGTCCGGGGCGATGGATCCGGCCGCACCCGAGCGCGCCCAGTAGGTGATGCCGTCGAAACCGCCCTTGTCGCTGTCCGGGCCGGCCACACCTTGAGCGGTGCCGCGGGCGTACACGATCCGCGGATTGCGCGCGAAGATGTCGTCTACGTCGATACCCAGCTTGGCGCGCGCGTCGGGCAGGAAGTTCGTCATGAAGACGTCGGCGGATTCGACGAGCTTCATGAGCACCTCACGCCCCTCGGGGTGGGCGATGTCCAGTGCGACAGCGCGCTTTCCGCGGTTGTTGATCTCGAACAGGCTCGCGAGGCCGTCGACCTGGGCGGGGACACCCCAGGCTGCGGTGGATCGAGTGGGGTCGCCGAAATCCGAGTGCTCGATCTTGACGACGTCGGCTCCCCAGTCGGAGAGGATCGCGGCCGCCGAGGGGACGAACGCGTACAGCGCCACCTCTACGACCTTGATCCCGTTCATCAC
>JAAZAD010000043.1 GCA_012514505.1 Rhodococcus sp. (in: high G+C Gram-positive bacteria)
GCGATCCCCTCTACCGCCTTCTGCTCCACCTCCGCGCTGTCTCGGCAGTGGCGGTCGACGGTCGGTAGCGGAGTGGCGCAGCTCTCCCTGGTGATCACGACGTGGCTGGACCCGACGCCGCCGATACTGATCGTCACGAGATCGGTGTCGGCGTCCAACACTTCGAGTTGCGGAGGCGCTGTCGTGGTCCCGATCCTCTGCGGGGTGTCGATCACGTGCTTGACCTGCGCCGCGATACACGAGACGTCCGTGAACTCGGAAGCGCCGATCTGACGGGCCAGCTTGGACGCGTAGTCCTGGTCCGAACGCATGCAGAAGTCTTCGTGCGACACCGGATCGATGAACGGACCGGCTGCTCGCGAATCGCCGAGGGCGACGTAGGTCAGCCCACCGCCGTTCGGCCCACTGTCGGTTGGCTCGGCCACAGCGAAGCTGCCCGCGCTCCCCCACACCATCAGACCCGTGACTGCTACTGCCACCGATCTCACAACGAACCGCTTCGCCATCTCACCCGCTCCACCCAGACGACCCGCCCATCGCGCCGCCCCGCAATCATGCCGTATTCGCACACAACGCGCGCCCGCTAGGCTCGGGCACCATGGCAGGAACGTGGAGCACCATCGGCAGAGAACTCGGCAGGTTTGCGGTATCCCGAGGACCGCAGCTGTTCCGACAGTTACAACGGTCAGGCGTCCTCGAGCGTGCCGGCCGAGCACTGACGGGCTCGGAATCCGACACACCCGTGACCACTCCGGGCAGGCCTGTGGCATCCACCGCGGTGCCGACGGCACAGCGCGCCCGGCGAGTCGAATACGCACCGCAGCTGGACGGTCAGGCCGATCCCGGCGAAATCGTGTGGACCTGGGTCGAGTACGAGGAGGACCCCTCCCAGGGTAAGGATCGCCCGGTCCTCGTCGTAGGACGTGACGGCCACACCCTCCTCGGCCTGATGCTGTCTTCGCAGAGCAAACGCGATGGTCACCCCGATTGGCTCCCCATCGGGTCGGGCAGTTGGGACGCGCAGGGGCGCCCGAGCTGGCTGCGGCTCGATCGCATTCTGGACGTTCCCGAGGACGGCATCCGCCGCGAGGGCGCCATCATGGAGCGCGGCACGTTCGATGTCGTCGCGCGGCGACTGCGCAGCGATTTCAGCTGGAGCTGACCCTCACCGGACGGCCATGTCCGCGGCCACCATCTCGGCGATCGCGGTCATGGCCAGTTCGTTCGGGTGAGCCGGCTCTGCGGCCGCTTGCGGAATGACCCCTTCGAACCACCGTTCACCAGTGGGCGCACACGCGTCGTGACCGCCTTCCACGGCAGCTTTCGCGATGTCGACGTAATGCGCGTCGTATTTTTCAGCGGCGTCGACGTAGATCTGGTTGAACCGTTCGAAGTAGTCGTGCAGCCACACGACGTCCTCCTCCGAGACCGGCATGTTCGGCCAGCAGCTACGCAGCCCCACCGATCCACCGTGACCGACGATGTAGACCTCGGCATCGGGTGCCTTGTCCACGATCGCCGCCACCGTGGCGTCCACCTCTGCCCGCATCTTGTCGATGCCCTCGACCGCAAGCCGCTCGGCTACGGGGTTGTTGCGGCATCCCGAATCGAGGCCGGGCGCCGGAATCGCGCACCGCACGGACACCGGCATGTGGTTCGACCCACCGCCTCCGATGCTCAGCGTCACCAGTTCGGTGTCGGGAGCGAGCGCCTCGATCTGAGGCGGAGCGTAACCGGTCCCCACGAACTGAGGGGTGTCGATGACATGCTTCGGTTTGGCTGCAGCGCAGGTCACGTCGGTGAACGTACTGGCGTCGATCAACTTGGCGAGTTGCGCCGGGTAGTTTTTGTCGGCGGAACGCAGACAGAAACTACGGTGCGATGGCGCATTGACGAACGGACCCGATGCGCGCGAGTCCCCGAGCGCGACGTAACTGGGGCCTTCACCCGGCTCGTCTGCCGCAGCGACAGCACCGGACGACAGCACCGCCGTGAAAGCAACGCACAACGCTGCCGTCGCAGCGAACAACCGATTCTTCGTCACACCAACCACCGATCCGTACGACTGCGGCCACGTACGTCGATGGCCGTCGACGCCTCATCATGCCGCATATTCGGCCGAGGATCGCCGCAGGCGTGTCGGTCAGCTGCGCAGGCGGTCGAATCGACCGAACAACGACCGGTAGACCACGGCGCCGAGCAGGCCCCCGATGATCGGGAAGACGATGAAGAGCCACAACTGCGCAAGGGCGCCGTCCTGGTAGGGCGCGACGGCAATACTGCGCGCCGGATTGACCGACGTGTTGTCGATGGGGATCGCCATCAGGTGGATAACCGCCAGGGTGAACCCGATCGAGATCCCGGCCAGCGGAACATCCGAAATCTGGTCGGTGGACGCGAGCACGACGAAAACGAGCAAGGCGGTGAGGAGCACCTCGATGACGATGGCGGCTCCGATGCCGTAACCGTTATCGATCACATTGCCGAGCGGGCCGGTTGTTGCGGACGGACTGTGTTCACCCCAACCGTTGGCGGCAAGACCGTCCGTCGCCCGGTCGTAAGTCGGCAAACTCTGCGCCACCAAGTACACCGTGAGTCCGGCGACGAGACCACCGATGACCTGCATGACGATGTAGATGCCCGCTTTCGCCGCAGACAGTCTTCCGAGCACGAAGTGCCCGACGGTGACCGCTGGATTGACGTGACAACCCGAAATCGGCCCGATGGCGTAGACGAGGAACAGCAGCGTGAGACCGAATGCCAGGGCAATACCCAGGGTGCCGACCTTGTCACCGGCGAACACCGCCGTGCCCACGGCCATGAGAACCAGCACGAAAGTGCCGATCGCCTCGGCCACGTACTTCTTGAGGTCGGAAATCTCCTCGACCTCCGCGAATTCCTGAGCAGTTGGAGACATGGCACTCATCCTTCGTCGAATAGCGAACGGAACGACTGTGTAACCTGCATGTTCACAAACTCCGCCCAGCACATTACGCACGTCGTGCGTCCGCCACACCCGAAATCAACGATCGCTTACCGACCGGTTCACGGTCCACGGTTTGGGTTCGAGCCCCGAACACTGGTAGCCTCGTCTGTCGGTGCATGTGTGCACCCTCAGCTTTTTCGACCGAAACCAGCTAAAGACGACAGGATTTTACGCGTGGCCAACATCAAGTCCCAGGTGAAGCGGATTCGCACCAACGAGCGCAACCGGCTCCGGAACCAGTCGGTGAAGTCCTCGCTGCGCACTGCGATCC
>JAAZAD010000334.1 GCA_012514505.1 Rhodococcus sp. (in: high G+C Gram-positive bacteria)
GCCGCTCGCGGCCTCCGCATCGAGCACCTCAAGCACGTCCTCAAGAGTCAACGGTTCGAAGTACAGGCGATCCGAGGTGTCGTAATCGGTGGAAACCGTTTCGGGGTTGCAGTTGACCATGACGGTCTCGTACCCGGCGTCCGACAATGTCTGCGCGGCGTGCACGCACGAGTAGTCGAACTCGATTCCCTGCCCGATGCGGTTGGGTCCCGACCCGAGGATCAGCACCTTCGGCCGATCGGTCTGCGGCGCTACCTCGGACTCCGCTTCGGGGTCGAGTTCGTACGTCGAGTAGTGGTACGGGGTCTTCGCCTCGAACTCCGCCGCGCAGGTATCGACCGTCTTGTAGACGGGGTGCACGCGCAACTCGTCACGCAGGGCGCGAACGGCGTCCTCGCCGCCCAGTTCCGGCCGCAACGCTGCGATCTGGCGGTCCGAGAGCCCCCGGTACTTGGCTCTGCGCAGCAGCGCCTCGTCGACTTTCGGGGCATCGTGAACAGCATTGCCGAGCTCGTGGATCTGCCGAATCTGGTCGAGGAACCACGGATCGATCTTGGTGGCCTCGAACAGCTGCTCGTCGGTGGCGCCCCAGCTCATCGCCTGCTCGATGCCGTACAGACGCCCCTCGTGCGGGACCGCCAGCTCGGCGAGCAAAGCATTCAGGTCGCCCTGCTCCGACTCCGCACCTGTCCAGAATCCGGTGCGCTTGGTTTCGAGTGACCGCATCACCTTGCCGAGCGCCTCGGTGAAGTTGCGCCCGATCGACATCGCTTCACCGACGGACTTCATCGTGGTGGTCAGCGTTCCGTCCGCACCCGGGAACTTCTCGAACGCGAACCGGGGAGCCTTGACGACCACGTAGTCGAGGGTCGGCTCGAAGCAGGCCGGGGTCTCCTTGGTGATGTCGTTGACGATCTCGTCGAGCGAATATCCGATGGCCAGCTTCGCGGCCATCTTCGCAATCGGGTAACCGGTCGCCTTCGACGCCAGCGCAGACGACCGCGATACACGCGGGTTCATCTCGATGACGACGAGGCGCCCGTCGGTGGGGTCCATCGCGAACTGAATGTTGCAGCCACCGGTATCGACGCCCACTTCACGCAGGATGTCGATCGAGAGGTCACGCATCGCCTGGTACTCGCGATCCGTGAGTGTCATCGCCGGGGCAACGGTCACCGAGTCACCTGTGTGCACACCGACCGGGTCCACGTTCTCGATCGAGCAGACGATCACGACGTTGTCGCGGCCGTCCCGCATCAGTTCGAGTTCGTATTCCTTCCAGCCGAGGATCGACTCCTCGATCAGGACGTTGGCAGTCGGCGATGCCGCCAGACCGCCACCGGCGATCCGATCGAGATCTTCGTCGTCGTAGGCCATACCCGATCCGAGGCCACCCATGGTGAACGACGGCCGGACCACCACGGGGAACCCGAGCTCGGAGACCGTGTCGCGGACCTCGTCCATCGTGTAGCAGACGCGGGACCGTGCGGATTCGCCACCGACCTTGGCGACGATGTCCTTGAACTTCTGGCGATCCTCACCGCGTTGGATGGCATCGAAGTCGGCGCCGATGAGTTCGACGTCGTACTTCTCGAGGATTCCCTGCTCGTGCAGTGCGACCGCGGTGTTGAGGGCTGTCTGGCCACCCAGCGTCGCGAGCACGGCGTCGATCGGGTACCCCTTCTCGGCTTCGAGCGCGATGACCTTCTCCACGAACTCGGCGGTGATCGGCTCCACATAGGTGGCGTCCGCGAATTCGGGGTCGGTCATGATCGTGGCCGGGTTGGAATTGACGAGGCTGACGCGCAGGCCTTCCTCGCGCAACACCCGGCACGCCTGGGTTCCGGAATAGTCGAACTCGCAGGCCTGACCGATCACGATCGGACCCGATCCGATCACCAGGATGTGCGAGAGATCTGTACGGCGTGGCATTACTTCTTGTCTCCCTCGAGCAGGCTGGCGAAACGATCGAACAGGTAGGCGGCGTCGTGCGGTCCGGCTGCCGCCTCCGGGTGGTACTGCACCGAGAAGGCACGACCGTCGAGGAGGCGGACACCCTCGACGGTGCCGTCGTTGGCGCAGGTGTGGCTGACGACACCCTTACCGAACGGGGTGTCGAATTCCTGGCCCGCCTCGCCTTCGAGGGCGAAGCCGTGGTTCTGAGCGGTGATCGCGATGCGGCCGGTCTCGTGCTCGACGACCGGAATGTTGATCCCACGGTGGCCGAACTTCATCTTGTAGGTCCCGAGGCCCAGTGCCCGGCCCAGAATCTGGTTACCGAAGCAGATGCCGAACAGCGGTAGCCCCTGCCCGAGCACCTCCTTGGTCAGGTCGACGGCACCATCCGCGGTGGCGGGGTCGCCGGGCCCGTTGGAGAGGAACACTCCGTCGGCCTTCA
>JAAZAD010000335.1 GCA_012514505.1 Rhodococcus sp. (in: high G+C Gram-positive bacteria)
GCAGTGGCGATCAACGACGTCAGGATCGGGCCCGGGGTGACGGTCCGACAGGCCGGCGGAGCGATGCTGGTGGACAATCAGCCGGTGTTCTCCCCGTACCGGGTGGCCGCCATAGGCCCGCAGGGTGCGATGCAGACTCGATTCGTGGTGAGTGACGCATATCTGCGCATGGCCAGTGTGCAGCAGTTGTACGACATCGGCTTCTCGGTAGAGGCGTCCGACGACCTGTCGCTACCGGCGTCGAGAGTCCGTCAGACGCGGGTGGCACAGGGATCAGGAGGGGACAGATGACGAACATGCGCGTGGCGCGAGTACCCGCGGCTCTGAAGCGAGGTTCCGCCGTCTACGGGGTTCTCGCGTTGATCGTTGGGATCGCATTGGGGGTTGTGTTCAGCCCACAGGTACCCGACCTCGTACAGCCCTACCTACCGATTGCGGTGGTAGCGGCCCTGGATGCCGTCTTCGGTGGCCTGAGGGCCTACTTGGACGAAATCTTCGATCCGAAGGTGTTCGTCGTCTCGTTTGTCTTCAACGTACTGGTTGCCGCTCTCATCGTCTGGCTGGGAGACCAGCTCGGTGTCGGCACTCAGCTGTCGACAGCGATCGTCGTGGTGCTCGGAATCAGGATCTTCGGTAATGCCGCGGCTCTTCGCCGCCGACTGTTCGGGGCGTGAGCGGCGATGACAGACGACAGCACCCCGAACGACGACACCGCTCCGAACGACGACACCGCTCCGAAGCAGCCCCAGAACAAGCACGAGCTGACACGATCGGTGTCGGTTCGGACGCACTGGATCTTCGGCATCGTCGCGGCAGTTCTGCTCGCAGGTTTGGGGATCGCCATCGTGACCCAGGTGAAGAGCACGGATTCGGGCGACAGTCTGGACGCGGCCAGTCCGGCAGACCTGCTGGTGGTGCTCGACACCCTCAATCAACGCGAGGCCGGCCTTCGGCAGGAGATCGCCGACCTCGAACAGAGTCTGTCGAGGTTGCACAGCGGTGAAAGCTCCGAAGCGGCGCTGGCAGAGGCACGGGACCGACTGCGGAGTCTGTCCATTCAGGTGGGCACTGTCGAGGCGGTGGGTCCGGGAGTGACCATGACCATCACCGACCCCAACCGGGGTGTGGGTTCGGAGGTGATCCTCGACCTCGTGCAGGAAGTTCGGGCGGCCGGCGCGGAGGCGATTCAAGTCCAGGGCGAGGGCGGTGCGCCGATCCGCATCGGAGTCGACTCGTGGGTCTCCGGACCTGCAGGTGAACTACAACTGGACGGCCGGACCATCCGGGCCCCGTACTCGGTGTCCGCAGTGGGGGATCCACCCACTTTGGCAGCTGCACTGAACATTCCGGGCGGTGTCGTGGACAATGTGTCACGCAGTGGTGGAAAGCTGGCCATCGAACAATCGGAACAGGTAACGATCTCCGCCTTGCGAGAGGCGAAACCTCGCCAATACGCTCAGCCAGGAAAATGATCTCCGCGTTCCGATTCGGAATGCAATAGAAAGGAAGCCACCGTGAGTGAGCCCGAAATCCCCACCGATCTGCGATACACAGCGGAGCACGAGTGGGTGAAGCGGACCGGCCCGACCACGGTGCGCGTCGGCATCACCGACTTTGCGCAGGAGCAACTCGGCGACGTCGTGTTCGTTCAGCTTCCCGCAGTCGACGACGAGGTGACTTCCGGAGAATCCTTCGGTGAGGTGGAGTCGACGAAGAGCGTGTCCGACATATTTGCGCCGTTCACGGCGAAAGTCGTTGCCGCCAACGCAGATCTGGACGGTAGCCCGGAGTTGGTCAACTCGTCGCCGTACGCCGAGGGTTGGCTGGTCGATCTCGAGGTTCCGGACGAGGCCACACTCGACGCGGCGCTGGCCGAAACGCTCGATGCAGCAGGCTACAACGAGGTTGTCGGGGGATAATTCGAACGGGTCTCCGTGCGGTCACGACCGAGACACCACGGTCCGTACTCGCCTGTCTCACTACACGTGCGGGGTGTTGCAGGGTACGGTCGAGGTGAACGCATGTGCCGATGTTTGGGCGTGGGTCAACCATGAGGGCTCTGCCGCGGAAGATTGTTTGCAGAACGAAGGTAGGGCGTCGAAGCGCAGCCGGTCCGTCGGACCGCGGTCGCGGATGCGCCCGGAGATGCCGAGATTGTTCGGCTGTTGTTGGCGAATTGCAGTAGATGAGCACTGCGTAGTCCGGTGAGTGCGACTGGGCGGTCGGAATGAGGAGGAAAACGGTGAGCGAGAACGGCAACGATGCGGGATACGGGGAAACGCCTGCGGAGACGACTTCGGTCTTCCGGGCAGACTTCCTGAACGAGCTCGACAATGCGACGAGCTCACAGGCCTCGGAGGCCCCCGTTTCCGGCGTGGAGGGGTTGCCCGCGGGTTCTGCTCTGCTGGTCGTCAAGCGTGGCCCGAATGCGGGGTCACGGTTCCTGCTCGATCAGCCCACCACGTCGGCGGGACGCCACCCCGACAGCGATATCTTCCTCGACGACGTGACAGTGAGCCGTCGGCACGCTGAATTCCGTCAGGACGAGGACGAATTTCAGGTCGTGGACGTGGGCAGCCTCAACGGGACCTACGTGAACCGGGAACCGGTCGATTCTGCGGTACTTGCGAACGGCGACGAGGTGCAGATCGGAAAGTTCCGTTTGGTCTTCCTCACCGGACCCCGCGCAACGAGCGGCGGAAGCCAGATCGGTGAGACGTCGGCGGGTGCGGGTAGCCAATGACGGCGGTGCGGGCGCAGCAGCCGCAGTCGGGAATGTCGATCGGCACTGTTCTGGACCGACTTCGCCCCGACTTCCCTGATGTGACGATCTCGAAGATCCGCTTTCTCGAAGCGGAGGGGCTGATCAGCCCACAGCGAACCCCCTCCGGCTACCGGCGGTTTTCGCTCCCGGACTGTGAGCGTCTGCGCTATGTGCTCACGGCCCAGCGAGATCAGTATTTGCCGCTCAAGGTCATCAAGGAACAACTCGAGGCTATCGACAGCGGCGTGGCCACCGTCGGCGGGGAGGACGGTCCGCGACGTCCTCGCACCCTCGTGGTGGCGCCGGGCGATGTGTCACCCGAGGACTTTCGATCGGACCGTGAGGTTCGTGTCGGTAAGGACGACATGCTCTCGCGCGCGGGCATCGACGAGAAGTTTCTCGGCGAACTCGTTCGCGCAGGTTTGGTCGTCCCCGGCGCCGCCGGTTTCTTCGACGAGGACGCAGTCACTCTGGCGAGGACGGCGAAGGCGATGTCCGAGTACGGTCTGGAAGTGCGGCACCTGCGCGCGTTCAAGCTTGCTGCCGACCGTGAAGCCGGTTTGGTGGCTCAAATTGCAGGGCCGGTGGCGAAGGGGCGTGACGCCGGCGCGCGCGCTCGCGCGGAGGAGATGGTGCGCGAGTTGGCGGCGCTGTCACTGACTTTGCATACATGTCTTGTGAAGTCCGCGGTTCGGGGTGCCCTCGACCGCTGACGCGGTCGATCGGTCCGGCCGTATCGCATAGAATCCAAGTACGGATTCGTTGATCGAGCATCCGTACTCAGCTCGCAGGTTGGAGGCAGCGCGATGAGCGAAATGCACGTGATCGGTGTTCGTGTCGAGCAGCCTCAGAATGCGCCCGTCCTCCTGCTACGTGAGTCGGAGGGTGACCGCTACCTGCCGATCTGGATCGGTCAGACCGAGGCAACGGCTATAGCGCTGGAGCAGCAAGGTGTCGAACCTGCCCGGCCGCTCACACACGACCTGATCAAGAATCTGATCGAGGCGTTCGGTCGCACACTCGAAGAGGTGCGGATAGTAGATCTGCACGAGGGGACGTTCTACGCGGACCTGGTGTTCGACGGAGACATGCGGGTCTCGGCCCGCCCATCCGATTCGATTGCGATCGCACTGCGCACCGGAGTGCCGATTTTCGCCGAAGAATCGGTCCTGGTCGAGGCGGGCCTGGTGATGCCGGACGAACGCGAGGACGAGGTGGAGAAGTTCAAAGAATTTCTCGAATCCGTGTCGCCCGACGATTTCAAGGCCACAGACGGATAGATTGCTCCCTGCCGCTGATGCATCGACCTTCAAAGTCTCAAGTAAAGGTTGAGGTTTGCGGCGCGTCGCGTTGACCAGGTTTCGGCCCGGTCGTAGCGTTCTTTGCAGTGAACATATGCCCTGCGGAGAGCATCGAGCGTAAGCTGGGTTGATCCACGATACGGATTTGCTCGGTGTCACTCTGGCGACGCGCGTCACCTGACGCACTGATCGTCGGGTTCAGTGCCACATGCGAGAGGGAGTACTCAGTGGGAGATCGGTCGCAGGAGAGCGGGGCGAACCTCGGGCTTGGTGTCGGCGCCGGGAGTTCGGACGACGAGCGGATCGCCGACTCCGATTTCGATTCCCAAGACATTCAGCCAGGTCTCTTTCCCGACGACTCCGTCCCTGACGAACTGGTCGGTTACCGGGTGCCCAGCGCATGTCAGATCGCCGGCATCAGCTACCGGCAGCTGGACTATTGGGCGCGCACCTCGTTGGTCGTGCCGTCGATTCGTGGAGCAGCCGGCTCCGGTAGTCAGCGGCTGTATTCCTTCAAGGACATCCTCGTTCTGAAGATCGTGAAGCGGCTGCTCGACACCGGGATCTCGCTGCAGAACATCCGTGTCGCCGTCGATCACCTGCGTAAACGTGGGGTCGGAGATCTGGCGAAGATCACGCTCTTCTCGGATGGCACAACGGTGTACGAATGCACGTCACCGGAAGAGGTCGTCGACCTTTTGCAGGGTGGGCAGGGCGTATTCGGTATCGCCGTCAGTGGTGCCATGCGTGAACTGACCGGGACCATCGCAGATTTCCCGGCAGAACGCGCGGTCGACGGTCAGGCCGAAGAAAGTCCGGAGGACGAGTTGGCGTCGCGTCGTAAGAACCGTGCCAACCGCAAGATCGGCTAGACTGACCTCGCGTCGACGCCGTGCGGGAGAGTTCCGGATGCCGACCGCAGTGTGACTGCGGGCGTCAGCCGGGCGCCGAAGGAGCAACACCTCCCCGTCAATCTCTCAGGCACACAGGACCGTGCGGGCTCCGACGCCTCTGGAAAGCGGTGGGAGCACCCATCCGCCCACGGGGAAAGGGCTGTTCCGGCCGATCTGGCCTGGTTCGGTACCGAATCTCTCAGGCGCTCGTTCGCGAGCAGGCGACAGAGGGGGAGGTACGCACCGCGACGCGGTGCGTGTCCTGATCCTCTTCACACGTCTGGAGCTTTCGTGGTCGACGCCGCAGCCCGTACTTTCGCCGATCGTCATGTCGGACCGAGCACATCCGAACTGGCACGGATTCTGGAACTCATCGGTGTCGATTCGCTGGACGCGCTTGCGTCGAAGGCGGTGCCGGCCTCCATCCTCGACGGGGTTGCATCGGGCGTGGCCGACGGCCTGAACGCGCTGCCCGCGCCGGTAGGAGAGCACGAGGCGCTCGCCGAACTCGCGGCACTGGCGTCGCAGAACACCGTTGCCACATCGATGATCGGTCTCGGCTATTTCGACACGCTCACCCCTCCGGTGCTTCTGCGCAACATCATCGAGAACCCGGCCTGGTACACCGCATACACCCCGTACCAGCCGGAGATCAGTCAAGGTCGCCTCGAGGCGTTGCTGAACTTCCAGACCATGGTCGGTGACCTGACCGGTATGGAGGTCGCCAACTCGTCGATGCTCGACGAGGGAACTTCCGCTGCCGAGGCGATGACCCTGCTTCGTCGCGCG
The DNA here is from genome assembly GCA_012514505.1 of Rhodococcus sp. (in: high G+C Gram-positive bacteria). Classification (GTDB taxonomy): domain Bacteria; phylum Actinomycetota; class Actinomycetes; order Mycobacteriales; family Mycobacteriaceae; genus Rhodococcus_F. The sequence goes on from JAAZAD010000335.1 coordinate 5,748, forward strand.
AACAAGAGCAAATCTCCGCGCTTTGTCGTCGACGCCGATCTATATCCCCAGACGATGGCCGTCCTCGAGACTCGTGCGGAGCCGCTCGGAATCGAACTCGTCGTCACAGACCTCACAGCAGGTCTTCCCGAGGGCGATTTCTACGGTGTTCTGGCCCAGATGCCCGGGGCTTCCGGAAGGGTCGTCGACCTGTCCGTAACGATTGCCGAGGCGCACGAGCGCGGTGCACTCGTCGCCGTCGGTGCAGACCTTCTGGCACTCACCCTGCTCACCCCGCCCGGGGAGATCGGCGCCGACGCGTGCTTCGGAACCACCCAACGATTCGGTGTGCCGATGGGCTTCGGTGGACCGCATGCAGGGTACCTGGCCGTGCACACCAAGCATGCTCGTCAGCTGCCCGGTCGTCTCGTCGGTGTATCCGTGGATGCTGACGGCAGTAAGGCATATCGGCTGGCGCTGCAAACGCGTGAACAGCACATTCGGCGAGAGAAGGCGACGTCGAACATCTGCACCGCTCAGGTGCTCCTTGCGATCCTGGCGGCGATGTACGCGAGCTACCACGGAGCGGAAGGCCTGAAGGCGATCGCGGAACGAGTCGCACAAAAGGCACGTGGCTTGGCCGACGCTCTGTCCGCATCGGGCGTGCAGGTCGTGCACGAGAACTTCTTCGACACGGTTCTCGTCCGCGCCGCAGGGAAGGCCGAGGCCATCGTGGCAGAGGCTGCGGCGGCCGGCGTCAATCTGTGGATGGTCGACGCCGATCACGTGTCGATCGCGTGTGACGAGGCCACCACGGACGCACATCTCGCTACCGTGCTCCGTGCATTCGGTGCAGACCGGGTGCTCTCGGACGCTGCGGGGAACGCGCTGCCGGCAGGTCAGCTGCGCACCACCGACTACCTGCAGCACGAGGCGTTCACCAAGTATCGAACGGAGACTGCGATGCTCCGGTACCTGCGCTCACTGTCCGACAAGGACATCGCGCTCGACCGCAGCATGATTCCGCTCGGCTCGTGCACGATGAAGCTCAATGCCACCGCCGAGATGGAAGCGATCACCTGGCCGTCGATCTCGCGGCTCCACCCCTTCGCGCCGACGTCCGACGCACCCGGAATGCTGACGATCATCAAGGACCTCGAACAGTGGTTGGTGTCCGTCACCGGTTACGACGCGGTCAGTCTGCAACCCAATGCCGGCAGTCAGGGGGAGTACGCGGGCTTGCTGGCCATTCGCAACTATCACCTCAGCCGTGGTGACACGGACCGCGACACCTGCCTCATTCCGTCGAGCGCCCACGGCACCAATGCGGCTTCCGCCGTGATGGTGGGGATGCGAGTCGAGGTCGTCAAGTGCCGTCCGAACGGTGATGTGGACGTCGACGATCTGAAGGCGAAGATCGCCGATCATGCAGAACGTCTCGCCGCCATCATGATCACCTACCCGTCCACGCACGGCGTCTACGAGCACGAGATTTCGGACATCTGTGCGGCAGTCCACGATGCGGGTGGTCAGGTGTACGTCGACGGTGCAAACCTGAATGCTCTGGTCGGCCTGGCCCGCCCGGGACGGTTCGGCGGCGACGTGAGCCACCTGAACTTGCACAAGACTTTCTGCATCCCACACGGTGGTGGTGGCCCGGGCGTCGGTCCGGTCGGGGTGCGTTCGCACCTGGCCCCATTCCTGCCGGGACACCCGATGGCTCCGGAATTGGGGGAGTCGGGCGCGGTGTCGGCGGCGCCGTACGGCAGCGCATCGATCCTTCCGATCACGTGGGCGTACATCCGGATGATGGGCGCCGTCGGCTTGCGGCGTGCCAGCCTCACAGCGATCGCGTCCGCCAACTACATCGCTCGCCGGCTCGACGAATACTTCCCCGTGCTGTACACCGGTGAAGGCGGAATGGTCGCCCACGAGTGCATCCTCGACCTGCGAGGGCTCACCAAGGAAACCGGGGTAACGGTCGACGATGTCGCGAAGCGCCTCGCCGATTACGGCTTCCATGCTCCGACCATGAGTTTTCCGGTGGCCGGGACATTGATGGTCGAGCCGACCGAGAGTGAGAACCTCGCCGAGATCGACGAGTTCTGTGACGCGATGATTGCGATCCGCGGCGAGATCGATCGGGTCGGCAGTGGCGAGTGGCCCGTCGACGACAACCCGCTACGGGGAGCTCCGCACACCGCCGAGTGCCTCGTCGCCGAGTGGAATCATCCGTACTCGCGTGAGATCGCGGTGTTCCCACGCGGCAACGCCCGGCCCAAGGTGTGGCCTGCGGTGCGCCGTATCGACGGTGCGCACGGCGACCGGAACCTGGTGTGCTCCTGCCCGCCGATCGAGGCGTTCGCCTGAGGGACCCAGTCCCACCCTGCTGGACGATTCAGTTCAGGAACACGGTCACGATTCTCGGACGAGTTCGAGAATCGTGACCTCCGGCGGAGTCCCCACTCGCACAGGTGGGCCCCATGCTCCCGTGCCACGCGTCGTGTACAGAGTCGTGTCGCCGAACCGGTCGAGACCGGTGACAGAAGGTTGCTGGGCGGGCACCAGATAGCCCAACGGCCACATCTGACCGCCATGAGTGTGGCCCGACAACTGCAGGTCGACGCCCCACTCAGCGGCTTCGATGACGTGCTTGGGCTGGTGTGCCAGCAGAATGACAGCCCGATTCGGGTCCCGCCCGGCGAGCGCGGCGTCCAAGTCGGGTTCGTACGGCGCAGGTGACGTGAAGTCGTGGACTCCGGCGATATCCACGACGGCATCGCCGCGGTGCAGTTCGACCCGTTCGTTACGGAGCGTACCGATCCCGAGACGGTCCCACACGTCCAACCACCGTCCGCCGTCATCGGCGTAGAACTCGTGGTTACCGCTCACGCCGAACACCCCGAGAGGTGCGTGCAGGTCGGCCAGCGGATCGAGATCCGGGGACACTTTCGCCACGGTGCCGTCCACGACGTCGCCCACGATCGCGACCAGGTCGACGTTCTCGGGCTCGATCAGGTCGACCACCTGACGAGTGAAGGCGCGGCCACGGGCAGGACCGACATGTAGATCCGACACGAGAGCGACCCGGACCCCGTCGAATTCACGCGGAAGTCGCGCCAACGGCACCCGTACCCGGACGATTCGTGGGTTCGCAGCCTCGACGACTCCGTATCCCGCAGTCGCCAGTGCACCGAGGAGAACGACCCCGGTCCCGATGCGCAACGCCTGTCGTCGGCCGGGGTTCGCGGGCTCGTCGTCCGACTTGCCGGAGTGTTGTCGCCGAGTCACGACTCGTCCGATCCCGGACACCACGCCAATGACCAACAGCCCCACCAGGAGGTAGAGCAGCGACGCCAGCCACACCCAGCCGGTGAAGCCGATCGGTCTCGCCCAACTCGTATCGAACACCTCACCGGATCCGACACCGATCAGGGTCAGGAGCCACAGCACGACGAGCGCGGAATCAGCCACCCGCGCCCAACGCCGAGACAGACCGGTCGCGCGCACCAGTCGTCGATGGAGCAGCCACGTGACCAGGCCGAGGACGATCGCAAAGATCGTGAGTCTGATCATTACGAGGAAAACTCCGTGATGGCCTCGGTGAGAGCAGGCCCGTCCGACGAGTCCACGTTGCGGACGGTGCCGCCGGTCCGCTCGGCTACGGCACCGAACGTGCTCGCGGTCTGGTTCTCGCCGATGGTGATGACGTCGATCTGGACGGGCGTCGATTCGTCGGACGCTTCTGCGATTGCAGAGAGTAGTTCTGCCCGCGTCGATCCTTCTTGATCGTCGACACCGTCGGTGATCAACAGGATCGAGTTGGTACGTCCGGGAACGTAATTGTCGACGGCGGTCTGGTAGGCGGCGGCCAGCGATGAGTAGGTCCAGGAGCCGGTAGCGGGTTCAGCGGCATCGAGGGCTTCGGTCAGCGCTTGACGACGGTCGTTCTCGCCCAATGGTCCGGTGCTAACCGTGGCCAGGTAGGGGGCATCTTCGCCGAGGTCTTGGCTGTACTCCCACAACCCCAGGCTGGAGGTGTCCGGGGTCTTCTCGATCTGTGCGGCCAGGGCTGCCGTCGTGTTGCCCAGCCTGGTGTCCGCGCCTTCCTGGTCAGCCATGGATTGCGACTCGTCGAGCAGAATTGTCGTTGCCCGATCTTCGATGGGTGACGTGACGATGTGTTCGAGGTCGGTGGCCGTCGGCCGGTCCGCGGGAACGAGTGGAGTGCCGAGGTCTGGGAACTCGAGCGGGGTGTCCGTCGGGAGCGTGGTGCCGGGCACGCGGAATCCTGCGTCGGCGAATAGTTGTGCGTTGTCCGGTGTGCCGAGGAACTCGACGAGTTGTGCGGCTGCACGTGACTGAGTTTCGTCGCTGCCGGTGAGGATCGCGGCTGGGTAATCGGCCACCGGCGTGGCACCCGAGGGGAGGAAGGTGTCCACGCGGGCGAATTCGTCGTCGTGCAATGTGCGATAGATCTGCTGCTCCGTGGCGGGAACTGCGTGGACGGTGGCATCCGCGTCTTCGGCGTGCTCGATCATGCCGGTAAGGCTGTCGGAGGTGGTGATGTCGGACGGCTCGAGTACCGGCGCATTGCGAGACAACGTGGCGACGGCTGTGCGGACCGATGCGGTGTCCAACTGCTCCGGCGTGACCGGTCCCGTCGGTGCCCCGGCCACAGCGGCCGCGACTGCTTGGACGGCCATACCGGTCGGTGCCGAATCCGGTCCGATCGGTAGTGCGAGACGCAGTGAGCCCCATCCGGGCAATCCGCGGTCCTCCAAAGAGGTGGGTGTGGACTGAAGTGCGGGCAGGTCTTGCCAGCCAGTCGGCTCTGCGGACAGCGCGGCGGCGACGACACGCGGCACAGCGAGCACGATCGGGGTGACGGCTATCGAGTGTGGTTCGCCGGCTACGACGTCCGGCTGCTCCAATTCCGTGAGCGCCGACGACCCGCCAGGGATCCACAGGTTCGGGCGGGGACCGACACTGTCGTCCCACTGCTCGCCCGAGTCGGCATTCAGCGCACCGACCACAGCGCGGGCCTGCGCGGAAGCGACCTCGACGCGCACACAGCGGTCCCGGATGACGGGGTCGGTGTCCGAGAACTTCTGCGCAAGTGTTTCCACGACGGGCGCGATGTCCGGTTCGGCGGTGACGTGGAGCACGGACTCTCCCTCGACGCACATTCCGGCGGCTTGGTCGGCCTGCTTGTCGATCCGCTCGCGAAGCTGAAACCATCCGAACACGACGGCGACCAGCAACGCGACCAGCACGAGAACGATCAACGGGCCCTTACTGACTCCTCGGACGCCGCCTGCGCCGCGATGCTCTCCCACGTGACTCACTTTCTGCTTCCGCCGACTCCAACGTCACGAGTCTAGTGATGGATTGCTGCCATACCGACGCCTCGACCCCGCCACCAGCGGTGACGGGGTCGAGTGTGAACAGGCGACCCGGTTCTTCAGGTCAGGCGTTCGCTGCCTTGTACTCGCGACGGCGACGGTGCAGGATCGGCTCGGTGTAGCCGCTGGGCTGCTTCGCACCCTCGAGGATCAGTTCCTTGGCTGCCTGGAATGCGATGTTGGTGTCGAAATCCGGTGCCATGGGGCGGTAGCCGGAATCACCGCTGTTCTGGCGATCGACGACCGGTGCCATCCGCTCGAGGGAGGCCACGACGTCGGCTTCCGACACGATGTCGTGACGAATCCAGTTCGCGAGAAGCTGGCTCGAGATGCGCAGCGTGGCGCGGTCCTCCATCAAGGCGACATCGTGGATGTCCGGAACCTTCGAGCAACCGACGCCCGCGTCGATCCAGCGAACGACGTAGCCGAGGATCGACTGGCAGTTGTTGTCGAGCTCTTCCTTCTTCTCTGCGTCGCTCCAGTTGGTGTCGGGCGCGAGAGGAATGGTGAGAATGTCCTCGAGCTGAGCGCGCTTCTTGCCTGCGAGCTCGTTCTGCACGGCAAACACGTCGACCTGGTGGTAATGGGTCGCGTGCAGGGTCGCGCCGGTGGGGGAGGGAACCCATGCCGTGTTGGCGCCGGCCTTGGGGTGACCGATCTTCTGCTCGAGCATGTCGGCCATCAGCTCGGTCATCGCCCACATGCCCTTGCCGATCTGCGCCTTGCCCTGCAGTCCGGCAGCCAGTCCGGTGTCCACGTTCCAGTCCTCGTAGGCGGCGATCCACTTCTGCTGCTTCATCGCACCCTTGCGGATGACAGCGCCGGCCTCCATCGACGTGTGGATCTCGTCGCCGGTGCGGTCGAGGAATCCGGTGTTGATGAAGACGACCCGCTCGCTGGCCTCCTTGATGCATGCGGCGAGGTTGACCGTGGTGCGGCGCTCCTCGTCCATGATGCCGACCTTGAGCGTGTTGGCGGGCAGGCCGAGGACTTCCTCGACGCGGCCGAACAGCTCGCTGGTGAACGCAACCTCTTCGGGCCCGTGCTGCTTGGGCTTGACGATGTAGATCGAGCCGGTGCGGCTGTTGTCCAGGGGACCGTTGTCGTCGCTGATCTTCAGGCCGTGCATTGCGGCGAGGCTCGTGATCAGTGCGTCGAGGATGCCCTCGGGAACCTCGTTGCCGTCGGCGTCGAGGACGGCCGGGTTGGTCATCAGGTGTCCGACGTTACGAACGAACAGCAGCGAGCGGCCGTGCAGGCTGAGTTCGCCGCCGTCCGGTGTGGTGTACGTGCGGTTCGCGTTGAGGGTGCGGGTGATGTTCTTGCCGCCCTTGACCATGTCTTCCGACAGGTCACCACGGTTGAGGCCGAGCCAGTTGCGGTAGCCGACCACCTTGTCGTCCGCGTCGACAGCAGCGACAGAGTCTTCGAAGTCCATGATCGTGGTGATCGCGGACTCGAGCACAACATCCTTGACGCCGGCCGCATCGGTGCTGCCGATGGGCGAATCGGCGTCGATCTGGATCTCCGCGTGCAGGCCGTTGTTGAGGAGCAGCACGCTGGTCGGCGCCGCCGTCTCACCGAGGTATCCGACGAGCTTCTCCGGCTGGGCGAGGCCGGTGACGGATCCGTCGGCCAGGGCAACCTTCAGGACGCCACCTTCGATGGAGTATTTCTGCGAGTCGGCGTGCGAGCCGGACTCGAGCGGCGCAGCGGTGTCGAGGAAGTTACGGGCCCAGGCGATGACCTTGTCACCGCGGACCTTGTTGTAGCCCGTTCCCTTTTCGGCGCCGCCCTCTTCGGAGATGGCATTGGTTCCGTACAGCGCGTCGTAGAGCGAACCCCACCGTGCGTTCGACGCATTGAGAGCGAACCGGGCGTTGAGAACAGGAACCACGAGCTGCGGGCCTGCCGTGGTTGCGATCTCGGCGTCGACATTCGCCGTGGTGATCTCGAACGGCTCGGGTTCGGGGACCAGGTATCCGATCTCCGAGAGGAATGCCTTGTACTCCGCCATGTCGATCGGCTTGCCCGCACGGTCACGGTGCCAGGCGTCGATCTTCGCCTGGAGGTCGTCGCGCTTGGCGAGCAGGTCGCGGTTCTTGGGGGCGAGATCACTCACGAGCTTGTCGGCGCCGGACCAGAAGGCGTCGGCATCCACACCGGTGCCGGGAAGGGCTTCGTTCCCGACGAAGTCGTAGAGAACCTTGGCGACCTGAAGTCCGCCGACCTGAACACGCTCAGTCATGAAATAGCCTCACTTTTCCGCTATCGGAGCACCTGTTTCGATGCCGTGTATCGGTTTCGATGTTACCTGGGAGTAGACGTGTGAGTGTCGGTGACCTCGGTGCCGGTCGTCACCGTGGGGATGGGTCCACCTTTGGCGGCAGTGCCGTGGTGTCCGTGGTTGCCACGCCGGATGGCGCACCGGTCGAGGGAAGGAATTCTCCGTCGACGGGTGCGATCGAGGTGAGCTCGCCGGCGGCTTCTTCCGAGGTGAGGCGCGAACGACGCCAGGCGATGGACAGGAGCGCGAACCAGGCGGCGATCAACACCACGTAGGTCGAGGCGGCAAGGACACCGGAGATCTCGGCGTTCGACACCAACTTCTGGGCGTTGGTGATCACGATGATTCCGCCGACTGCTGTCCCGAGGATCGTCGCCGAGATCCGGCTGACCAGCCATGCGGCGATCGGTGCGGCGATCACACCACCGAGGGCCAAGCCGGCGATGATGGTCAGGTTGTCGAAGAAGCTGCTTCCGAGTCCGATGATGAATCCGACGCTCGCGGCGGTCGAGACGAGAAACTCGGACGCGCTGACCGAGCCGATGACCGTTCGTGGGGCCGTCTTGCCACGAGACAACAGGGTGCTGGTGGTGATCGGTCCCCAGCCGCCGCCGCCACTGGCGTCGATGAAGCCCCCGAAAAGGCCGAGCGGGGACAAGAATTTGGCGGTGTGCGGCGACGTCCTTGCGGAGGTGACGGCCGGAGGCCGAATCGAGAATCGCAACAGGACGTAAACGCCGATCACCAACAGAATCGTGGAGGTGACCGGAACAGCAGATTCTGTCGACAAACCGGAGAGGACCGTGGCGCCCAGAAAGGCGCCGATTGCCCCAGGGACGCCGAGGCTGAGAACCAGCTTCCAGTCGATGTTGCGGAATCGCCAATGAGATGCGCCGGACGCGAGGGTGGTGCCGACTTCGGCGAAGTGCACGGCTGCGCTGGCATGCGCGGGGCCGACACCGCTGAAAACCAAGAGGGTGGTTGCCGTCACGCCGAACGCCATGCCGAGGGCGCCGTCGACGAGCTGAGCGCCGACACCGACAAGGGTGAACACCAAGAGCTTGAGCAACGAAACTCCGACTGCAGACTGAAAAGGGGAATGAGAAACCGGCGCAGAGCCGGTTCAGCAACATCCCTGGTCGAAGCAGTGTCCGCGACGTGACGGCCAGAAGGGCCGAAGAGCGAGGGAGGCAGCGGGGCCCTCCTGGCTCGTGCGGTTCACGGTGGCTCCTGTGCAGTCGAATTTCGGTGGTGTCGAACTCGAGGGGTGTCGAACTCGAAAGGTACTGGTAGAGGTTAGCCCCTGCGCCGTGGTCGGTCACAGTCGGGACCGACCACGGTGTGGTGGTTCACATTCTGCGAGCCGACAATTCGAACCCGGCTCGACGCAACCGGTCGACGAGAACGTCGCCCATTGCGGTCGCCGGGGTCAGTACGCCGGCCGCTTCCGGTAGTTCGGCGCGGTCGAATGCCAGGCTGAGCGCGGACTCGCCGAGCATGACCGCGGTTGCCTTGTACCCGGGGTCTCCGCTTGCTTTCACCCGGGATGCGTAACGTGCTCCGGTCGTCGTGGTGGTGTAGACGTCCATAGTGAAGTGCCCGTTTTCGCGTGCTGCCTCGTTCGGTCCTTCGCCTGGTTTGGGCAGGAGTCGATCGAGGACGGCGCGGGTGGGCCGAAGCGCCATGCCGACCATTCCGACGCCGATACCTGCGGTCACGGCAACGGCGATGGCAGGAGACAGAGCCGACGATCCGACGCTCATCACCTCGCGATACCGGAATCCGCGTCCGTATGCCCATTCGCGAAGCGAATTGGTTCGCCGCACGACACGTGTGTTCGCCGGGCCCATGACGAACGGGATCTTCCAGCCGCGAACCTCGGGTGCGATGTCGGCACCCTTGACGATGCTCATGTCGGACTGCCGACCGAGGTCCGGTTCTGCTGACCGGTCGGGGCTGAGTGAGTACGGACCAGCCGCGATGCGCCGCAGATCCGGGGCGTCTCGTGTCTCGTCGATCTGGTTCCGTAGAGAATCGATGGTTCCGCCGCTGGCACCACCACGCAACGCCGACACCACGAGCGTCGTATCGGTGAGCTCCCCGGCACCGTCGTCCGCCACCGCTTTGTGCAGGATGTGTACGCCCAGGTCCGACGGGATCGAGTCGAATCCACACGAATGAACGATGCGTGCACCAGACGACTGCGCAGTCTCGTGATGGGCGTCGATGGTGGCGCGAGCGAACAACACTTCACCGCTGAGATCGACGTAATCGGTTCCCGCCTCCGCGCAGGCGCGCACCAGTTCGCGTCCGTACTTGGCATAGGGGCCCACCGTGGTGGCCACCACTCGCGTACGAGCGGCGAGTGCGTCGAGTGCGGCGCCGTCGTCGGCATCGGCGACGACGATCGGCCAGGACGAGGCCGCAGTCGGCAGGGTGGACCGAACTGCCTCGAGCTTGTCTCGCGAGCGCCCACCGAGTGCGATGCGCGCCGTGGTGGGCGCATGTTCGGCGAGATAGGCGGCGAGGAGTTTGCCGACGAATCCTGTTGCCCCGTATACGACGATGTCGAGTTCGCGTTCGCTCATTCCGCCACCCTATACGGGGCGTGCGGGGGCCTGCAGGGTCCGAGTCGTGCGGTGGTGGGTTCGCGCATGCACGTAGACGAAGCCCAGCCACGAGACGAGAACCAAGGTGGCTGCGAGCATCTGGACGAGTCCGATCGCGGATTCCGGATAGATGACACCGGTCAGGTAGTGATCGATGAAGCCCGTCGACGGTAGACTTTCTTGTCCGGCCTGCAGCCGTGCCCAGTTCTCGAGGTGTGTGAGGGGGCAGTCGTAACCGATGATGATGCCGCCGAAGCCCCAGGCAACAGCAGTGACGTGCACGACGATGGTCCGCGGCAGACGCCACGCGAGGAATCCGCCGAGCACGACGTACAGGATGAACAGCAGATGCATGACCAGCGTCGCGTCGGCGAGTAGTCGATAGAGCATTGCGCTGCCCTCTTCGGGTGGGTGACGAGTAGTGGCCGAGCTACTGCCTTGCTCTCACACTAGTCGTTCACCAGGGTGAGGGCTTGTAGTCCTTCAGGAAGCAGCCATGAAGGTCGACGCCCTGTTCACCCTGCACGATGGGGTCGTATACGCGAGCCGCACCGTCCACGAGATCCAGGGGCGCGTGGAAGCCCTCGTCGGCGAGACGCATTTTGGTGTGGTGGGGGCGTTCGTCGGTGATCCAGCCGGTGTCGACCGCAGTCATGAGGATGCCGTCGTCGAGCATCTCCTTGGCGCTGGTGCGCGTCAGCATGTTCAGGGCAGCCTTGGCCATATTGGTGTGTGGATGACCCGGCCCCTTGTAGGCCCGACCGAACTGACCTTCCATCGCCGACACGTTGACGACGTATTTGCGGCGCGGCGCGGCGGCAGCCATGGCGGGCCGTAGCCGTGAAACGAGGATGAACGGTGCCACCGAGTTGCAGAGTTGCACCTCGAGGAGCTCCATCGGGTCGACTTCCTCGACCGTCTGCACCCAGCTGTTCGTGTGAGCGATATCGGGCAGCAGCCCGCCGGCATCGATGGCGAGGCCCTGTTCGATCCGTTCGGGGGATGCGGACTTCGCCACCATCGCCAAGGAGCTGACAGCCTCGGGTGTCATTGCGGCGTGCTCCATTGCCGACGCGTCGGACAGCGAACCGGCAAGTGCCGCCGGATGAGCGTCGCTGGTCTTGCCGAAGCTGAGTACGTCCGGCCGCGGTCCAGACGGCAATGGAGCCCGCTCTGCCTCTGCGAGTGCGCTGTACGCGCCGGGGGATCGCCGGACGGTCTGCGCCGCATTGTTGATCAGGATGTCGAGTGGCCCCTGTGCGGACACCGAATCCGCGAGAGCGACGACCTGCGCGGGGTCGCGGAGGTCGATACCGACCACGCGCAGCCGGTGCAGCCACTCACCGCTGTCTTCCATTGCCGAGAAGCGGCGGATGGCGTCGTTCGGGAATCGGGTGGTGATGGTGGTGTGCGCGCCGTCGCGCAACAGGCGCAGGGCGATGTACATGCCGATCTTGGCTCGCCCACCCGTGAGCAGTGCACGACGTCCGGTGAGATCGGTGCGCGCATCTCGTTTGCCGTGACTCATGACGGCACAGTCCGGGCACAGCTGGTGGTAGAACGCATCCACCTGCGTATAGCGCTGCTTGCAGATGTAACAGGGGCGCGGCCGGATGAGTGTTCCGACGGCGCCGTCGGACTTGGCTTCGAGAAGGATGCCGGCCGTTTCGTCGTCGATACGGTCGGGGGAGCCGGTCGCGGTGGCTGCGACAACTTTCCGGTCGGCCTCGGATACCGCATTACGTGAGGCCAGGCGCCGACGCTTCTTGAGTTTCTTGAACAGCTGCCCGACGGCACGCTGCACAGTGACGGAGTCGGGATCGTCGTCGTCGAGGGATGCGGCTTGGTCCAGAACCTTCAGGCAGATCTCGAGATCCGCCGGATCGATCCTGTCAGGTGTGTCGACCATCGCCCTGCGAACCAGATCATCCGGTCCGGTTGTGTTCTCTTCCACGCGACTCTTGCCTCTCACGAAGAAAGCCCCGGTTCCTTGGAACCGGGGCTTCTCGTCTGTCTCAACTCAGAGTGTCCGAGGGGGGACTTGAACCCCCACGTCCGTTAATAGGACACTAGCACCTCAAGCTAGCGCGTCTGCCATTCCGCCACTCGGACTCGCTTCCGCCACACCAGGCACGGAGCACCGCTTCGCGAACACGTTGTGCCCGTTTCTGTGGTGCCGCAAAAGACTAACCGATGAATCGCCCCGGCCCAAATCGCCTACTCGCCGCAGGCGGACAGACCCCGGAAAGTATGCGTTCACCTGAGAGTTTCCGGTTGTGCGGTGGTAGGAACGTGGGTGTGACATCAAATGAAGAGAACCCGAATGTGAGCCGCGCAGAGTCCGAGAGCCGCGCAGAATCCGAAATCGTCAGCCTGGTGAGCTCCCTGATTCGATTCGATACTTCGAACACGGGTGAACTCTCGACCACCAAAGGCGAACGTGAGTGCGCCGAGTGGGTTGCAGCTCAACTGCAGGAGGTCGGATACGAAACCGAGTACGTCGAATCGGGAGCGCCCGGACGCGGGAACGTATTCGCGAGGCTCAAAGGTGCCGACAGCAGTCGTGGCGCGCTGATGCTGCACGGGCATCTCGACGTCGTGCCGGCCGAACCGGCCGACTGGCGGGTGCATCCGTTCTCCGGTGCCGTCGAGGACGGCTATGTCTGGGGGCGCGGCGCCATCGACATGAAGGACATGGTGGGCATGATTTTGGCGCTCGCCCGTCAGCTCCAGGTCGAAGGCACGGTTCCGCCGCGCGATCTGGTGTTCGCGTTCCTGGCCGACGAGGAAGCGGGCGGCAAGTTCGGGAGCCAATGGCTGGTCGAGAATCGCCCCGACCTCTTCGACGGCGTCACCGAAGCAGTGGGGGAGGTTGGCGGGTTCTCGCTGACCGTGCCCACACCCGACGGCGGTGAGCGCCGTCTGTATCTGGTCGAGACCGCGGAAAAGGGGCTCGGCTGGATGCGCCTGACCGCGAAGGGACGTGCAGGACACGGGTCGTTCCTACATGAGGACAACGCGGTGACCATCCTGTCCCAGGCAGTCTCGCGCCTGGGTACCCACCGCTTCCCCCTGGTGGTGCCGGATTCTGTGGCGGAGTTCCTGAGGGGTGTGGGGGAGGCGACGGGGCTGGACTTCGGCCCGGACTCCCCGGATCTCGACGGGACGCTGGCCAAGCTCGGAAGCATCGCCAACATCATCGGGGCAACGCTGCGTGACACGGTGAATCCGACGATGCTCGATGCGGGTTACAAGGCCAACGTCATCCCGCAGACTGCGCAGGCCGTCGTCGACTGCCGCATTCTTCCCGGACGTCTCGCGGAGTTCGAGAAGACGGTGGACGAACTCATCGGTCCGAACGTCACGCGCGAATGGATCACCAAACTCGATTCCTACGAGACCACCTTCGACGGCCACCTGGTCGACGCGATGAACGAGGCCGTCCTCGCCAATGACAGCGCGGCCCGAACGGTTCCGTACATGCTGTCCGGCGGCACGGATGCGAAGGCGTTCGCGAAGCTTGGTGTTCGCTGCTTCGGGTTCGCACCGCTGCAACTGCCTGCCGACCTCGACTTCAGCGCCTTGTTTCACGGTGTCGACGAGCGAGTTCCCGTCGACGCACTAAAGTTCGGGACACGCGTGCTCGAGCACTTCCTACTGCACAGCTGACTCATCTCGACAGAGGTGGACGGAACAACGACAGAGAGGAACGGTATGCCCCACGATCCGTACGAAGACCTCCCGAAGCTGCCCAGCTTCGAACTGACCTCGGAGGACATCACCGACGGGCAGCCCCTGAAGATGGAGCAGGTCAGCGGAATCTTCGGTGCCGGTGGTCACGACAACTCTCCGCAACTGTCGTGGTCGGGATTTCCGGACGAGACCAAGAGTTTCGTCGTCACGATGTTCGACCCGGACGCACCGACCGCGTCGGGCTTCTGGCACTGGGCGGTGGCGAATATTCCGGCCGCGACCACGTCACTCGTGGTCGGTGCCGGTGACGACGCCGGTACAGGTATTCCGCACCCTGCCATCACGTTGAAGAACGACGGCGGACTGCACCGCTTCCTCGGCGCCGCGCCGCCCGTCGGGCACGGGCCGCACCGCTACATCGTGGCTGTGCATGCGGTCGACGTCGACATCATCTCCGGCGTGACCACGGACTCGACTCCGGCGTTCCTCGGATTCAACCTGTTCTCGCACGCGATCGCGCGCGCCACGATCACGGGAACCTACGAGCACTAGACGTCACAGGCAAGGGCGGGTCCGGCGTGCCGCCGACCCGCCCTTCTCTATGCGGTGACGCCGGTGCCCACCGCTTCGGAGATCGAGGAGTAGCCGGCGTCGCGAACCTTGCGGGCCAGCCCCTTGTGAATGCTCCGGGTCCAGAACGGTCCGCCGTAGATGAATCCGGTGTAGCCCTGGAGCAGCGAAGCGCCGGCCAGAATGCGCTCCCACGCCTGGTCGACGGTTTCGATTCCACCAACCGACACGAGCGCCATTCGATCGCCGACGCGTGCGCGGAGAAGACGAAGAACCTCGAGCGACCTGTCGGCGACCGGTGCGCCGGACACTCCGCCCGGCCCGATCGACGCGACGTCGGGTTGCGGGGTGACCAGTCCGTCCCGTCGGATCGTAGTGTTCGTGGCCACGATGCCGGACAGTCCGAGTTCGAGGGCAAGATCGGCAACGGACGCGATGTCGTCGTCGGACAGATCCGGGGCGATCTTGACGAGTACGGGAACGTTGACCGTATCGAGCACTGTCTGCAGAAGCGGCCGCAACGAAGACACTGCCTGGAGGTCACGGAGACCCGGGGTGTTGGGGGAACTGACGTTCACGACCACGAAATCGGCGAGTGGACCCAGCAGTCTGGCGCTCTGCCGGTAGTCGTCGGCGGCGTCCTCGACTGCCACGACCTTCGTCTTGCCGATATTCGCTCCGATGGGCACACCGCTTCGACGTTGCCGGAGAAAATTGGCGGCGTGACCGGCACCGTGGTTGTTGAACCCCATGCGATTGACGAGTGCTCGGTCTTCGGGCAGGCGGAACAAACGCGGTGCCGGGTTGCCGGGCTGTGCCTGCGCCGTCACGGTGCCGACTTCTGCGAAGCCGAATCCCATCGGGCCCCACGAATCGACGCCGGTGGCGTCCTTGTCGAAGCCTGCCGCCAAACCCAGGGGTGCAGGAAACTCCACGCCGAACACCGTCGACCTCAGTGCGGGGTCGTCGACCGCCAGAATCTTCGTGGCCAGCAGCCGCAGTGGTGCCACGCGTCCGACGAGGCGCAGAGCCGTGAACACCAGATGGTGGATGCGTTCTGGTGGAACGAGGAACATCAAGCGCAAGAGCAGTCGATACACGTGGTTCTCCCTGTATTCCCGTATTCGGAACATGATGCGTGGTCTGACGCCGTTCGAGCAAAACATGGCGGATGGGGCGCGGAACTCTGCGCGGTGTTGTCAGTTCTGCGCACGGGTCGGTATCCGTTGTAGTCCCGCTCCTGTCGCGGACCCGACGTACAGGTTGCCGGTGTCGGAGTCGACGGCCAGAGAGTTGGGTTGGTGGACGGTGGGGAAACGTGCGATTTCGACGCCGACACCGGTCGACAGATCGAATCCGACGACTTCGTTGGTGCCCGTCAGGGTCACCCAGGCGGTGTTCGCACCTTCGTCGTAGGCAAGGCCGACGGGCGCCGGACCGACGGGGAAGCGTTGGCGCAGAACCAGCGGATCGGTGCTGTAGACCAACATTTCGTCTCCGGGCGTGTCCGTGATCAGGATCCGACCGAAGGGATCCGTCGTCAGTCGGCTCGCTCCTTCACCCACCCGCAGTGCCATGCCGAGTGACGAGTCGTCGAGGTAGATCTCGGTGACGGACGTCTGCTTTCGATCGAGCGCTGTGAGCGTGTCTCCGACGACTGCCAATGCATCCACCGATGCGAGCCCGGTCACGGTCTGGACCGCGTCTGCTTCCGGATCGACGATGTGAATCTCACCACTGTCCGTTCCGGTGGCGATTCGGCCGTCCGGCAGGCGTGCTGCGGAGAGCACAGTGCCTTCGACAGGTATCGGCGTCACTTCGCCCGAACGCAGATCGAGTGATCCGACCTGCTCGTCCATCGCCAGCAGTGCTGTTCCGTCACCGAGGGGAACAACCTTGTGAACTGGCGTGTCCACCTCGATGGCGCGCGGTGGTGCGGCGGGATCGTCGGCATTCGACAGCAACACCTTCCGGCCGTCGTCGCCCGTGACGATCACGGTTCGTGTGTTCGGATCGAAGGTGGCGGAATCGATCGACAAACCAAGGGATTGCACCGTTCCCGCAGGGTCGGAGGATGAAGGTGGTGAGTCTGCCGGAGTTGCTCGTTCGATCGTCGAGATGTCGTTCTGGTCGTCGCCCGAAGAGCATCCAGTCAGGAGAAGAGCAGCGCCGACGAGCGCAGCCGTCACGCGTAGTCCCGGACGTTGCATGCAGTGCTCCCTCGGATTTTGCCGGTTTCGTGGCAGTGTCGGGCGTGGTGCGTCTATTCTTCGACCCCAACAGCATCCCTGATCGGCCGGATGCGGATGCAGGCGCCTCGGGTTCGGCCCATAAAGACGGGGTCACGGAAGGAGAGAGCGTGGAACGGTTCGGCTCGCGATTCACACTCGATTACATCGCCACAGGTGTACACGCGCACGGCTTCGGTATGACCGACGGGGGCAATCCGTATTCGTTTCGGGTACGGGGACGCTCCGTGGAGGTCGAAATCTATCGGGAGGGTCCGGAGACGGCGGTGCCCGGCTTGGAGGACGTCATAGCGTCGGTACGCCGCTCGGTGACCGAAATCGATCTGTCCGACGAACGCAGCATTGGTGCCGTGGTCCGCGATGCCGTGTCCGATCACGAGTTGGCGCTGTGATCTGAGCGCCTCTGCCCGCTGCGTTTGGGGAGGACGAGTGTCGCGCCGGTCCGCGGATGCTCGAGTACCTCGACCGGGTGGCCGTACACCCGGGTGAGTAGATCCTCCGTGAGGATGTCTGCCGGTGGCCCGTCTGCCGCGACACGCCCCTCGTCGAGTACGACGATGCGGTCGGCGTAGGCGGCCGCCAGCGCCAGGTCGTGGAGCACCACGACGACGGCCTTGCCGTGTGTGGCGCGATCTCGAGCGACTCGCATGACAGTTTCCTGGTGTCCGAGATCGAGTGCGGCGGTGGGCTCGTCGAGCAGAATCGTCTCGGTGTCCTGTGCGAGTACGCGGGCCAACGCAACCCGGGCACGTTCACCACCGGACAGCGCGGTGAACGGTCTGTCGCTGAACTGGAGAACGTCACAGAGGTTCATGACGTCCTCGACTACGGCGGTGTCGTCGTCGGCCAGTCGCGTGCGCGCCCAGGGGGAGCGACCCATGGTCACGACCTGGCGCGCCGTGAACGAGAACCCGACGGTGTGTTGTTGGGGGAGTACCGACCGCCGTTGTGCCATGTCGTGATGCGTCCACTCGGACAGCGGTCGTCCTGCGAGTTCGACGCGTCCGGCGCTGACAGGCTGATCCCCGGCGAGTGCCGCCAGCAATGTCGACTTGCCCGCGCCGTTGGGGCCGACCAGGACGAGCACCTCACCGGTGCGTACGTCCACCGACAGGTCGTGCAGGATGCGCCGGGATCCCCGTTCCACGTCGATGCCGGTGGACCTGATCGTCACTGCACCCGCATCGGTGGGTGCGGGAACGTCCCCGCGATGCCGTGTCGGCAGCAGACGCCGTGCCGACAGCAAGCGTCCGGCGCGACTCAACGATTCGCGTAGAGGTTTGGCCGTCATGCCCAACCTCCCTGGCTGGCACGCGTCCGCCGCAGCAGCCAGAAGAAGAACGGGCCGCCGACGAGTGCGGTCAGCATTCCGAGAGGTAGGTCCGCATTCTCCACCAGCGTGCGCGCACCGAGGTCGGCAAGGAGAAGGACCAAGGCGCCGCAGAGGGCGCTCGCCGGGATGAGCGTGCGATGACCTGGGCCGACGGCGATGCGCATCAGATGTGGCACTACGAGCCCCACGAACAGGATGATTCCGGTGAATGCAACGCTCGACGACACCAGGACGGCGACGATGAGCACGGCGATCTGTCGCAGGCGCTCGACGTCGAGCCCGAGATGGCGCGCGGCGTTCTCGCCCAGTGCGAGCAGGTCGAGTTTCGGGGCGATGAGAACGGTGAGCGCGATACCGGCTATTGCCATGGGTGCCACCACGGCCACGGAGTTCCAGGTGGCAGCGTTGAGACTGCCCAGCTGCCAGAAGACGATGCGGTCGCGGGCCGCGGGGTCCGCCACGAAGGTGAAGAACGCGATCAAGCCGCCCGCGAAGGCGTTCACTGCGACCCCGGTCAGCACGAGGGTGACCACTTCGGTACGGCCGTCGTGCCGGGCGAGCGCATAGACACCGATAGTGGTGACGAGGCCGGCAGCGAAGGCAGCGGCCGCCACCGACCAGCCTGCGGCGAAAGTGCCGCCGACGACGAAGGCTGCACTCGCGCCGACCGCAGCGCCCGCCGAGACGCCGATGACGCCCGGTTCTGCCAGGGGATTCGCGAACACACCCTGTAACAGTGCGCCCGCGCATCCGAGTGCGGCACCGACGAGGACAGCGAGGACGACGCGCGGGAATCGGACTTCCCACAGCGTCACGTTGCCGCTCGGGTGGGCGGGCATCGGTCCTGCGTCGATTCCGATGCGGTGCAGAATGCTTCCGATCACCTCCATCGGGCTCGTCGGCACCTGACCGATACAAGCGGACAGCACAGCGAACACGGCAAGGGCGATGACGAGGCCGGTGATGACGACCGTGGTCCGGCTGCGAGGTTTGGCTCCCGTGCCGAGATCTATCCCGACGCTCACGTGGCCGGGGAGTACATTGCGTCGGCCAGAGCGCCTAGGACCCGGCCGGTGTTCGGACCGAAACTCAGCAATACCCCGTCCTCCATGTCGACGACTCGCTGGTCTTCGCCTGCCGGAGTCTGGGCGATGCCGGGGATCTTCGTGAGGCCGTCGACGCCGCCGATCGACTCGAGGCCATCCGTCATCATCAGGAACAGATCCGGTGCGGCGGCGATCATCGCCTCGCTGGTGATGGGTGCAAACGGCTGTTCCAGCCCGGCCTCGGTGCCCGCATCGGCAGCGCCGAGCGCAGTGATCAGGGCGTCGGCACCGGATCCGGGTCCACCCATCATCGTCAGTGCGGGCCCACGCATGTAGAGGAATGCCACCGTCAACGGTTCTGCGTCGTCGGGGATCTTCTCGCGTGCGGCCGCGACTTCGGCGTCGGTGCGGGCCGCGAGATCTCGCCCTGCTCGAGGCACGCCGAGCGCGTCGGCGACTGCCGTGATCTGCGGCCCCACCCCCTCCAGGGTTCGTGCCGGATCGAAGAAGACCACCGGGATGCCGGCGTCGCGAAGCTGATCCTGAACTCCCTTGGGGCCGATACTCGTGTCCGTCAGAATCACGGTCGGCGCCAGGTCGAGGATCGCCTCGGCGTTCAGAGACTGCCCACCCGGAGTGACCACCGGAATGTCGGCTGCGGCCGGGAAATCGGAGGCGATGTCGCGTCCGACGACGTTGTCACCGAGTCCGAGTGAAAACACCGTTTCGGTGAGGGTTCCGTACCGATCTGCGGTGACGATGCGACTTGCATCGGTCACGGTGACGTCGACACCGTCGAAGCTGCGCACGGTGACTGGAAGAGCGGGTTCGGGATTGTCGGTGATGGGCTGGGGGTTCGGGTCGGCGAGTGTTGCCGTGCGTGTGTTCGCCGCGTCGCCGGTGGCGTTGTGCGCTCCCGATGAGCACGCCGTCATACCGAACAGCGCCATTGTCGACACCGCGGCTACTGCCGCTATCCGCAATCTCATTTGACCAGGTAGCTCTCGATGTCGGCTTCGAGGTCCGCGAACAGCTCGCCGTTGAGGCGGTAAGCGAGATGGACCTCACCGATAAGGTCCTGGCGATCCTGTTCGGAGAGGGGCGCGGAGTCGAGTCTCATCCGATACGCGTCCTTGAACGGCTTCGGCTTGGGGATGCCGTCGAAGGTGTAGAACTGCACACCTTCGGTTCGGAACCCGTACGCGTGCTCGAGCTTACGGCGCACTATCTGCCCACCCGACAAATCGCCGAGGTACCGGATGTAGTGGTGCGCAACGAAACCGACCGGCCAATCGAACGCCACCTCGTCGAGACGGTCGAGGTACTTCGTCGTCGCAGGTAGCGCCGTGATGGTCGACCTCCAGTTCGGTCCAAGCAGGAACTCCAGGTCAGCTTCGAGAGCCGGCACTCGGAGGAGTTCTTCGGCGAGGAAGAGAGCGACCAAGTCGTCGTGAGCGTGGGAGCGGCCGGCATCTTCGAGCTTCGTGTAGACGAGGTAGGTCTGTGCGAGTAGCGCGGCGTAACCGTCGACGTTCAGTTCGCCGTCCAGGAGAGCGCTCACGAATCGTGATTCGTTGGTTTCACGGTGGGCGACACTGGTTTGTTCCCTGATACGTTCCGCGAATCCGGGTCCCTCGTCGCGCTCTGTGACGGTGGCTCTCCGGCTCGTCATGGTGCTCCTCACATGTGCAGACGTCCTACCTGCGAACCAGGTTAGCCTGACCTGCCCAGTAGTGGGACGGCTAGGCGCTCACGTCGTCCAGAGCTGCAGCGATGGCGGGTGGAAGTTCGAGTTCCTCCGCCACGAGCACGCCTGTCAGCTGTGCGATGTCCCGGGCACCCACGATTGCGCTGGATACTCCGGGCCGATCGCGCACCCAGGCAAGGGCCACCGCGAGGGGTGACGTTCCCAGACCGTCCGCGGCCGTCACCACCGCGTCCACCACCCGGGTCGCGGAATCGCCCAGGTAGCTCTGCACGACCTCCGCGTACGCCTCGTCGGCGCCGCGAGAATCGACGGGGACACCGTTGCGGTACTTACCGGTCAGCACGCCGCCGGCCAGTGGGAGCACTGCGAGCACTCCGACCCCGTGGTGTGCCGCCGCCGGTACGAGTTCTTCTTCGACGCCTCGCGCCAGCAACGAGTATTCGACCTGGGTGGCCACCAGATCGGTAGTGCGCGCCGCGGATGCGGCGGTGGCGAGCTGCCACCCGAGGTAGCCGCGGGCGCCGACGTACCGAACCCGGCCGCTGGATACGGCGTAGTCCAATGTGGCGGCCACTTCGTCGACGGGTGTGGACGGATCCCACGTGGCCACCTGCCAGACATCCAGGTAGTCGGTGCCCAGTTCGCGCAGTGTGGAATCGAGTTGTGCGAGAAGTCCGCGACGCGAGCAGTCGACGCGGCCTGCCCCGATTCCAGCGCTCGAGCTGACGACGAGTTCTTCGCGCGGCACGACGTCACCGAGGAGTTCGGCAAGGATGCGTTGCGCGGCGCCGTCGCCGTAGGCGGGGGAGGTGTCGACGAGAGTTCCACCCGCGTCGGCGAACGCCGAAATCTGTGCCGCCGCTTCGTCCCCATCGCTGTCTCGTCCCCAGGTCAGTGTTCCGAGCCCGAGCCTCGACACGCGGAGCCCACTCGCACCCACCGTTCTCTGTTCCATAACGGGGCACAGTAGTGGTGTGGTCGTCTCTGGCTGCCCTGCCACGCCGAGTTCTGATGCGAACTTCGGTTCCCGGTACCGTAGCGCCGGTGAAATATGGACTCGATGCGGATGATTGGCGCCTTCGCGCCGAAATGAACACCGGTATTGGTGCCGGCGTGAACGGCACGAAGGTGAGTGTGTGATGGGCGAGGCCATGACTTGGCTACAGGCGATCATCCTGGGCGCAGTGCAGGGTTTGACGGAATTCCTGCCGGTGTCCTCGTCCGGGCATCTGCGCATCGTCTCCGAAATCTTCTTCGGTGACGATGCCGGAGCATCGTTCACGGCGGTCACCCAGCTCGGCACGGAGTTGGCGGTGCTCATCTTCTTCGCGCGCGACATCGCGCGCATCGTGACGGCGTGGTTCCGGGGACTCTTCCACGCGGAACACCGAGGCGACCTCGACTATCGCATGGGCTGGTACGTGATCATCGGTACGATCCCGGTCGGTGTCCTCGGCTTCTTGTTCAAGGACGAGATCCGTACCGGGGCACGCAACCTGTGGCTGATCGCCACCATGCTGATCGTTTTCGCGCTGGTCATTTCCGCGGCCGAACACTTCGGCCGTAAGGCGCGGCCCATCGAAGACCTCAAGGCCCGGGACGGCATCATCATGGGTTCCGCGCAGGCGCTTGCGCTGATTCCTGGTGTTTCGCGGTCGGGCGGCACCATCAGTGCCGGTCTGTTCCTGGGGCTGACGCGTGAGGCAGCGGCGCGCTATTCGTTCCTGCTTGCGATTCCAGCGGTGGTGGCGTCGGGGCTGTTCAGCCTTCCGGACGCGTTCGAACCTGCGGGCGTCGGGCTGAACGCGAGCGGTCCTCAGTTGTTCGTGGCGACGGCGATCGCTTTTCTGATCGGGTACGCATCGATCGCGTGGCTGTTGAAGTTCGTCGTGAACCACTCCATGTACTGGTTCGTCGGATACCGCATCGTCATCGGTGTGATCGTGCTCGTGCTGCTTGCAACCGGTGTCGTGTCGGCAACCTGACCGCACCCGACGCGGCTTCACGTTTAGGCTGGGTAAATGACAGTGGTCCTTCTGCGTCACGGTCGGTCTACGGCCAACACCGCAGCCACGCTTGCGGGGCGTACGCCAGGTGTCGGTCTCGACGACACAGGCTGGGAACAAGCACGCGGAGTGGTGGATCGGCTTGCCGGTGTACACATCGAGGCGATCGTGAGATCTCCGCTGCTCCGCTGTGAGCAGACGGTCGAGCCGTTGGCGGCGGCCCGGGATCTGGTGGTGGCGGTGGAGGACCGAATCGTCGAGGTCGACTACGGCGACTGGACCGGCCGTGAGCTGAAATCGTTGCTCGAGGAGCCGCTCTGGACAGTGGTGCAACAACATGCGTCGGCGGCAGTCTTCCCCGGAGGCGAAGGCTTGGCCACCGTGCAGGCCAGAGCGGTGGCGGCCATCCGCGAGCACGACGCCAGGCTTGCCGAAAAGCACGGCCGGGACGTGGTGTGGTTGGCGTGCAGCCACGGCGACGTCATCAAGTCGGTTCTCGCGGATGCGCTCGGTGCACATCTCGACGGGTTCCAGCGGATCGTTGCAGAACCGGCGTCGATCAGCGTGGTTCGGTACACGAGCACCCGGCCCTTTGTTCTCCGGATGAACGACACCGGTGGTGGTTTGTCCGGGCTGAACGGCCGACACCCGAAAGGTGATCGACAGGTGGTGCCCCAATCGGTGCCCGGAGGAGAGGTGTGACTGTGAGTATTGACAGGTGGCCGTAGCGACCATCGACGAATGATTGTTGACGGATAATGAAGACGGGACGGGGAGCATGGTGCCTCGGTGCCCGGCTCAGTTGAGGAGGTGCAATGTCACGCGCGATACACGTTTTCCGCACCCCCGATCGATTCATTGCAGGCACGGTTGGTCAGCCAGGCGACCGGTCGTTCTACCTGCAGGCGGTGCACGAGGCTCGTGTGGTGAGCGTTCTGTTGGAGAAACAGCAGGTGCAGGTGCTCGCAGACCGCATGGGACTACTGCTCGAGGAGGTGCACCGGCGGTTCGGTACGGACGTACCACCCGAGGGTGCCGAACTCGACGACAACAACCCGCTCGTCACCCCGATCGATGCCGAGTTCCGAGTCGGCACGATGGGCCTCGGCTGGGACGCCGATGCGGAGGCCGTCGTGGTCGAACTACTGGCAGTGAGCGAGACCGAGTTCGACGAATCGGTGGTTCTCGACGACTCGGAGGAGGGCCCGGACGCGGTCCGCGTATTCCTCACCCCGCTGCAGGCGCGTGACTTCTCGCTGCGTTCGGAACGTGTCATCGCGGCCGGCCGTGCACCGTGTCCGTTGTGCGGGGAGCCGTTGGCTCCCGAAGGTCACATGTGCATTCGGACCAACGGATATCGTCGAGGTCAGAGTTTCGGTCTCCTCGCACCGGACGTAGACGAAGAGGAGTGACGGGCTTGCCGGTTGACGCACTCGTGGACGGTGAACTGACCCTGATCGGTCAGGTCGCACACGCGAGCAATGCCACCATCGTGTGCGAAGCCACCACCGACGAGCGCACCGTTCGGTGCGTCTACAAGCCGATTCGCGGCGAACAGCCGCTGTGGGATTTCCCGGACGGTACCCTCGCCGGACGCGAGCGTGCCGCATACCTGGTCTCCGAGCAGCTCGGCTGGGGAGTGGTGCCGCGCACCGTGCTCCGGGACGGCCCGTTCGGGCCCGGGATGGTCCAGGAGTGGATCGACACCCCGGACCGGCATGCAGACACACCAGCAGGCCTCGAACTCGTGGACATCTGCCCGGCCGACGACGTGCCGGCCGGCTTCTTCGAGATCCTGCACGCCACCGACATGGACGGCTCGGAGGTTGCGCTCGTTCATGCCGACGATCCGAGATTGCAGCGCATGGCCGTGCTCGACCTCGTCATCAACAATGCGGACCGCAAGGGTGGCCATGCGCTCGAAGGGTTCGACGGAGAGGTGTACGGCGTCGACCACGGTGTGTGCCTCCACGCCGAGAACAAGCTGCGCACCGTGCTGTGGGGGTGGGCCGGTCAGGAAGTTCCGGGTGCCCTCGTTGTCGATATGGCAGCACTGGTGGACTCCCTGAGCGCGGATTTCGGTGAGGAGCTCACCGAACACATCACCACGGCTGAGGTGAGCGCGCTCCGTGACCGTGTGAAGACGCTGATCGAGTTGCCGGTCATGCCGAGGCCGAACGGGCACCGCCCGATTCCCTGGCCGGCGTTCTGACTGTCGGCGGTGTGACAGCCGGCGTTCTGACTGTCGGCGGTGTGACAGCCGGCATTTTGACTGCCGGCGGTGTGTCGGCCGGCGTTCTGACTGCGGGCGGAATCCAGGCCGACGGCGTTCTCCATTACTCTCGGGTGCATGCAGTCTTGGTCCGATACCGCCGTCCCTTCTCTACCAGGCCAGGGTCCGCCGCTGCGGTTGTACGACACCGCTGACCGCCAGGTGCGCCCGGTTACCCCGGGTGCGACGGCGACCATGTACGTGTGTGGCATCACTCCGTACGACGCGACGCATCTTGGGCATGCGGCCACGTATCTGACGTTCGACCTGGTGAACCGCATCTGGCGTGACGCGGGCCACGACGTGCACTATGTGCAGAACGTCACCGACGTCGACGATCCGCTGTTCGAGCGTGCCGATCGCGACGGCGAGGACTGGATCGTTCTCGGTATGCGGGAGACCGCCCTGTTCCGTGAGGACATGGAGGCATTGCGTGTGCTGCCGCCCCGCGACTACATCGGTGCCGTCGAGTCGATCGGTGAGGTGATCGAGCTCGTGGAGAAGCTCGTGGCGTCGGGCGCTGCCTACACGGTGGACGACCCCGAATATCCGGACGTGTACTTCCGGGCCGATGCGAACGAGCAGTTCGGGTACGAATCGGGATACGACCGGGAGACGATGGCGACGTTCTTCGCCGAACGCGGTGGAGATCCCGACCGTCCTGGTAAACGTGATCCACTCGACGCTCTCGTGTGGCGCGCAGCTCGTCCGGGTGAGCCGAAGTGGCCGTCGCCGTTCGGGGAGGGCCGCCCCGGCTGGCACATCGAGTGTGCCGCTATTGCGCTGAATCGGATCGGCAGCGGTTTCGACATCCAGGGCGGTGGCAGCGACCTGATCTTCCCGCACCACGAGTTCTCTTCGGCCCATGCCGAGTCCGTCACCGGCGAACGCCGGTTTGCTCGGCACTATGTGCACACCGGAATGATCGGGCTCGACGGCGAGAAGATGTCGAAGAGTCGCGGCAACCTCGTCTTCGTGTCGAAGTTGCGAGGGGAGCAGGTCGACCCTGCGGCGATTCGCCTCGGGCTGTTGTCCGGGCACTACCGTCAGGACCGCGCGTGGAGCGACCAGGTTCTTGCCGACGCGCAGGAACGGTTGACGTTGTGGCGGCAGGCGGCTGCGCTCGAATCCGCCCAGTCGGCGGAGGACACGGTCGCTCGGTTGCGTCAGCACCTCGCGGACGATTTGGACACACCGAAGGCGCTGGACGCGCTGGACGGATGGGCCCGGCGCGCCGTCGATCACGGCGGATCGGACACGGGTGCACCGTCACTCGTCGCGGATGCTGTCGACGCTCTGCTCGGGGTCGATATCGCTTCATGATGGCGGGAGCGGGTCACCCGGACACGGGCTGGACGTGACAGCCGTAGCTGCCTCAGCGACAATTGACCGGTGGCTAGTACGGCAGCCGCACAGTGCGATCATGGCTCTGGCCCGGTTCGTCGCCGGTAGTGGCTGTGGCGGGCTACCTGAATACCGTCCTGGAGGCAATCATCGCCGAGAGCGACGATGACCCGACAATCATCGCCCGAGCATTGGGATCTATTGCCCGATCACGCAACTTCAGCCAGATCGCACGGGAAGCCGGGATGAGCCGCGAAGGTCTCTACAAGGCATAGTCCGCGGAAGGTAACCCCAGCCTTGCCACGGTCATCAAGGTGTCCCACGCCCTCGGGCTGATACCCCGTTCGGGCGCCAATGCCCGAACCGGGTATCCACATCGTTCAACCCTTGAGGTTGCAAACGGTAGTCGGACCAGCTATCCGCACTGAACGGTGTACGCCGGGTCTGACGGGAGGATGCTGGTGATGGTGATGAAGGAAGCTCCACCTCGTTTCAGCTTCGCCATCAGTGACTGATACCGCCAATCGGCCAGTTCCAGAGTCTCTCCCTTACATGCGCCGTTGTTCAAGTCGAACTCGCTCATCCGGAGTACCA
>JAAZAD010000336.1 GCA_012514505.1 Rhodococcus sp. (in: high G+C Gram-positive bacteria)
GTAGTTGGTCATCTGCGCGACCACGCGGCACGGATTTGTGACGGGGGCGAGCAGGTCGAGGTCGTCGACCGGGGTGCCGGCGGACGATGCGGCGGCCGCCTCGACGGCTGCGCGGTCGGCGAGCAACTCGGCAGTCGTGGTGGCGGCAGTGTCGACGCGGGCGGCGGTCCCATCGGACGTCAGGGCCCACCAGGCGTCGGCGGTGCGAAGAACAGAGGTACTCACGTTGCAGCTACTTTCATCAGTCCGCGGAGGCGTTCGAGGTCCCACTCGTTGTCCTCGCGCAGGGAATGGATCATGGATCGGAACTCGGCGGCCGATTCTTTTCCCGGCGCGATGCCGAGGAAGTCCTTGGTCGCGGGCGGACCCCACTGGGCCAGGCCAGAGGCGGTCATCGGTGCCCAACCGGGAGCGAGGGAGGCGTCGAACATGTCACCGTCGCTGAAGTGCTCGACGAGGAAACCGTCAGGGTCGCGCCAATAGTCGAAGATCTGGCTGCCCTGGATGTGCCGGCCGATGCCCCAGGAGCGCCGGTACCCCTCGTCCCGCAGGTACTCACCGCCTGCGGCGATCGCGTCGAGGTCGGCCACCTGGTAGGCGGAGTGGACATATCGGTTGGCCGGGCCGAGCGTCATCGCCAGGGTGTGATGGTCAGTGGGTTCCGATCCGCGGTCGCAGCGGATGAAGCTCATCGTCGGACCACGGTGACGCTGGCCGTCGTAGTAGAGGAAGTCGCTGACGATCAGCCCGAGATGCTCCAGGTACCAGTCGAGGGTTCGGCGATAGCGGGTGGACTGCAGAACGACGTGGCCGAGTCGCTGCACCTGGGCCGGCACACGGGGCGGCCGCTGGGTGCGGTTGACGCGGTGCAGCTCACCACCGAAATTGTGGGTCAGTGCAGGCTGCACGGGCAGCTCGCCCAGTTCGCGTGTGTCCGCTACGACGCGGACCGGAAGCCCGTTCGGGTCGACGAGTTCGACGCCGAGACCACCGATGGACTCCGGCAGGGGTCGCACTGTGCGTTCGGTCGCGTCGGCCAGGCGCAGCAGGTCGGCCGCGTCCGCGGCGTGGAAGGTCAATCCGACGAATCTCGACCGCGCACCGGCGCGGATGATCACGCACGGCGCAGCCCGCTCCGTTCCCCGCAAATGCAGCTCGCCAGGCGTCTTCGCTGCCGTGACGAACCCGAATGCGTGAGCGAAGCGTTCAGCTCCGCGCAAATCCGGCTTCTCGAACTCGAGCCATGCCAAATCCCGGACCTTGATGATCGGGTTCCGTGCTCGGCCCGGGTGCTCTCCCGGAAGCCCCGCCTGGTCGCTGTGTATGCCGACATGAGCGTCGTGGCCCACCGCCGGGCTGTCGTGTGATCTGCGTTGGGGCACCGTTCACCTCCTATGTTGAGGAAATCGTCACATGTGACGTGAACATCAGTCAAGATGTTCTGATGAAATCGTCAGTAATAAAGGTGTGAGAATGGGGTGGTGCCGACACAGACCCGTTCCGATCAGCGCCGCGCCCGCACCCGCGCAGCACTGATCACCGCCGCGCAGAAGCTGCTCGCCGAGCGACGGACGAACGTTCCGATCCTCGAGATAACCCAGCTGGCCGACGTGGGCCTCGGGAGCTTCTACAACCACTTCACCGACAAAGACGAGCTGTTCGAGGCAGCAGTCGACGAGGCTCTCGAACGCTTCGGCAGCATCCTCGATCTCCTCTCCGACCACGAAGATCCCGCTGTGGTGTTCGCGCAGAGCCTCCGGCTGACTGTGCGACTCTGCCGCCGAGAGCCCGCGCTGACACGAGTACTGCTTCACCGCGGCCTGGAAATCACAGTCGCCGACCGCGGACTCGTCCCGCGAGCACGCCGCGACATCGACGCCGGCATCGCCGCCGGACGCTTCAGGAACACGGACAGCCGTATCGCAGTGTCCATCGTCGGAGGCGGTGCACTTTCGCTCGCAGCGCTTCTCGACGCCGACCCGTCACTGGACGCAGACGCCGCTGCCGACGACTTCGCAATCAACATCCTGTGCATGCTCGGACTCTCCGACTCGGACGCCGTCGAGATATGCCGAATGAACCTGCCCGACGTCGACGACTTGCTGGTACGGACGGAAAGTGCGTGACAGTGTTAGCTCAGCAGCATTCTTCCCGCGCACCAGACCGTTTCCCACACTCGAAAGCGTCAGTGTGGGAAGCAATTACGATCGCGGGAACCACGACGTCGCGTCACGCGAGCGTCGAAGAAATGGCTACGGCGCGCCGTAACAGCGCCAGGGCACGTATCGCTTACCCGGTCCGGTGCAGGACATCCACCACCCGCCGGGCCA
>JAAZAD010000337.1 GCA_012514505.1 Rhodococcus sp. (in: high G+C Gram-positive bacteria)
CCCAGTAGGTCTGTCAGGCCTTTCGCAGGCGAGCGATGGCGCCGTCGATGTCTCGCTGGAGCATGTCTCGACGCACGAAGTGGGTGCCGGGCAGCTCGTGCCACTCGTGGGGGATCCCCGCGTTGCGGAGCAGGCCGCGCCACTCACGCTGCCCGGCTCTAACCGGTGTCTCGTTGATGTCGTCGCCGAGACCACAGACGAGGAAGATCCGCTTGTGGTGGTAGCTGCCGATCCGCTCGCACGGGTTGTCGGCGCTGACCCGAGCCTGGTTCCACAGCGGAGAGCCGTAGACGGTGCCGCCCCCGAGCTCGACAGCGGCGGAGCTGGTGTTCGCCCAGTGAACGACGATGCCGGCATCGCGGCGCAGGCTCGCCGGGCCCGAGTGGCTGCTCACCGAGGCGAAGTGGCCGTAGTACTTGGCGGCGTACTTGAGGGCGCCGAACCCACCCATGGAGAAGCCAGACACCGCCCGCCCGTCGTATTCGGCGTAGGTCCGGAAGTTCGAGTCGATCCACGGGATGAGCTGGCTCATGTGGAAGGTCTCCCAGTTGCGAGGTCCGACGAAGGACGTCACCGGGTTGCAGTACCAGCCGGCCTTGCCGCCGTCGGGCATCACCACGATGATCCGTCGGCCGGCGGTGACGCCGCGGATGTCGTCGTTCATGTCGAAGCTGCGGAAGTCTCCGAGGCCACCGTGAAGCAGGTACATCACCGGGTACCGACGCCAGTTGGTCTCGAAGTAGTCGTCGGGCAGCAACACGTTGACACCGGGGTTCCAGCCGATGGCATTGGTGGAGAACCGGTAGTAGTGCATCCGCCCGAACACCGCGTGTTCTCTGATGGTGAGACCGTGGCCGTTGCTCGCCGCGCTCGCCGGTGCGGCGCCCAAGATCGAGCCGCCGACACCGCCGACGGCACCGAGGCCTCCGATGGTCGCGAGCGCTGCCGCCGCGCCGCCGGCCGTCCGCATGAAACCTCTGCGGTCGACCCGTTCCGGTTCGGAGTTCTTGCCGTCGATGTTCATTGGACCTCCTGGTGGGGGACGTGTCAGGGGTCACGTCTCGTCGCTTGTGCTAACTATCCGAGCGGGGACGGGCTCGTTCCAGTACGGCACGGGCCAAAGTCGGGGACATCAGAGGCCAGCAAGGGAAGTGGCTTTGACTCCATGAGAACCGAAGATCTGGAGAGGCCGACCGTTCCGGTCACCTACGCACGCCTCGTGTTGGAAGCTGCCGCGGCGCACGGCGTCCGCAGCGAAACCGTTCTCAAGGCCGCTGGGCTAGACCCGCATGTGATCGACGATCCCAACGAGCGGATGTCGGTGCTCGAGATCGCGCTGGTCGCAGATCAGGCGATGCGTCTCACCGGTGAACCGGCCATCGGATACGAGATCGCGTTGAGCAGCAGCGTCACCTCCCACGGGATCATGGGCTTCGGGATGATGACGAGTTCGTCGCTGCGCGACGCGATCCAGCTCGGCATCGAGTTCATGCACCTGCGGGTGCCCGTGCTGTCAGCCGAGCTCAGGATCGAGGGCGACACCGCGGCCGTGTCGGTGGTGGAGACCATGCCGCTGGGCGAGTTCCGTCAAACCCTGTTCGA
>JAAZAD010000338.1 GCA_012514505.1 Rhodococcus sp. (in: high G+C Gram-positive bacteria)
CCGCGTTTTCACGCGCGCTCCCACCGCGAACTCCACTTTCTTCTTCTTGGGGTCGGTTCCCGCCTTCATGTTCGATCCTTCCGCTCGCTGGTGCCTGATTTGAGATTAACTGGTGATTGACTCTTCGTGTGGGATGAGTCGATATGCTGTGGCTTGGGTGGTTGCAGGCCGCCCTCGAATTCGGGGACAGGAGCGCGTTCGTGGGTACTGAAGTGACGGCGCGCGCATTCACTCCAGCCGATCGTCGAGCCTTCCGGGAGAAGGTGCGCCGGTGTTCGGGTGCGCTCGAACGAATGGTGTCCGAGGGTGCCTTCACCGATGATGTGGCGCCACCACCGCCGTTGCTGGGCATGGAGATCGAATTCAATCTCGTGCAGTCGAATATGCAGCCGGCGATGTCGAACCTCGAGGTTCTCGCTGCCATCGACGACGAGGCGGTCTTCCAGACGGAGTTGGCGCAGTTCAACGTCGAGATGAACGTGGAACCCGCTCCGCTGACCGGAGATGGCGTCGCGGAACTGGAACGTAATCTGCGGGCATCGCTGGACGTGGCCACCGCTCGGATGACGCGACACAACGCCCAGCTCGTGATGATCGGGATGTTGCCGACGCTGAAGTTCGAGCATCTCGGTCGCGACACGATCACGGCCAATCCGCGCTTCGAGTTGCTGAACGATCAGATCGTCGCAGCGCGCGGTGAAGACATCGAACTGGATCTGGACGGCGTCGCGCTCGACGGACGCGACAAGGAATACCTGCGTGCCGACGTCAACTCCGTGGTTCCGGAGGCGGCCTGTACGTCGCTGCAACTGCATCTGCGGGTCGCGCCGGAATCATTTGCGGCGCATTGGAACACGGCGCAGTGCCTGGCCAGCGTGCAGGTGGCCACCGCAGCGAACGCACCGTTCTTCGCGGGCACGGCGCTGTGGCACGAATCCCGTATCCCGATCTTCGAACAGGCGACCGACACCAGACCGTTGGAACTGAAGAATCAGGGCGTCCGGCCACGGGTGTGGTTCGGAGAGCGATGGATCGAGTCGGTTTTCGATCTGTTCGAGGAGAATTCCCGCTACTTCACGGCCTTGCTACCGGAGGTCGCCGACGCTGATCTGCTCGACGATCTCGATGGTGGACGCGTTCCGGATCTACACGAATTGCGGATGCACAACGGCACGATCTACCGCTGGAATCGCCCGGTCTACGACTGCGCAGACGGGAGTCCCCACCTTCGAATCGAGAACCGCGTGCTGCCCGCGGGACCGACGGTGCTCGACACGATGGCCAACGCTGCCTTCTACTACGGAATGGTTCGTGGGCTCGTCGACGCGGAGCAATGCCCGTGGGCGGCGATGTCGTTCGATGCTGCCGAAGAGAACCTTCACCTGGGCGCCCGGTTCGGCATGAACGCGCAGCTGTACTGGCCGGACGTCGGGAAGGTGCGCGTCGACGAGTTGGTTTTGCGGCGGTTGCTGGCGGTTGCGGACGAGGGCCTGACGTCTTACGGCCTCGATGCGCAGGCACGCGACCGCTATCTCGGTGTGATCGAAGGACGGTGTCGAACTCGGCAGAACGGGGCCACCTGGCAACGCGACCAGGTGGCGAAACGGGAAGCTGCCGGCCAGTCCCGGGATCAGGCACTGGCCGGCATGCTCGGCGATTACGTCACGCACATGCGAAGCGGAGAAGCTGTACACACCTGGCCGGTGTGACGGCGCTCCACGTCATGCGGGCGAGGGCGCACCTGCCCAGCTGTCGGGCCCGAAGACCTCGTAGTGAATGTTCTCTGCGGGAATGTCTTTCGCGAGGAGTGCCTCTCGCATTCCGAGCATGAACGGCAGCGGTCCGCACAGGTAGGCGCGGGTGCCCGGTGCGATGTCGAGTCCGTCGAGATCGGCTCGTCCCGCTTTCAGGTCGGCTTCGGGGTTGCGGACGCCGAGGTCCTCGTACCACCGGTGCATCGCGGCCGAAGGTAGACGCCCGATGAGCTCGGTCAGCTCCAGGCGGTGGGCGTGGTAGCTGGGGGAGCGGTCTGCGTGTACGACGCTGACCTGTCGACCGTCCTCGCGTTCGGCGAGGTGGTTGAGCATTCCGATCATCGGGGTGCAGCCGATGCCCGCGGACACCAGGAGAAGAGGCGCGTCGTCGTCCGCGAGTGTCAGATCGCCGAACGGGGTGGAGACCGACAGGATGTCGTTTTCGAAGACGTTGTTGTACAGGAAGTTCGACACTTCACCGGCAGGAATGGTGCCGTCTTCGAGATTGCGTTCGGCAATGCGCTTGACGGTGATGCGCCAGTCACCGTGAGCCGGTGCGGAGGACAGGCTGTACTGCCGAATCTGGCGCGCGCCGTCGGGAAGATTCACACCCACCGAAAGGTACTGTCCGGGAACGAACGTCGGCAGGTCCGAACCATCGGTGGAGGTGAGGACGAACGACACGGTGTCCGTCGACTGGTGGATGCGCTCGGCGACACGGACTTCGCGCCACACCTTGCCGACCTCGACGCCGGCAGCTTCGTACAGTCCGGCTTCCATCGCGATGAGGGTGTTGGCCATGAGCCAGTAGACCTCGTCCCAGGCCTGCGCGACCTCGGGAGTCACTGCGTCACCGAGTACCTCGACGATGGCCGCGAACAGGTACTTGTGCACGACCCAGTACTGGTCGGGCTCGATGCCGAGTGACGCGTGCTTGTTGGCGATGCGGGACAGGATTGCGTGCTGGCGTTCCTTGTCGGGATCGAGTTGCAGTGTCGCGAAGGCGGCGATGGCGCCGGCGAGTGCGCGCTGCTGGTCGCCCTGCTTCTGGTTGCCACGGTTGAACAGGTCGCGTTCGAGTTCCGGATGGTCGGCGAACATCTTGCTGTAGAACAGCTTCGTGATGTCCCCGATCGCGGCACCGACGGCGGGGAGGGTGGCGCGGATCGTCTCCTGCGATGCGGGCGAGAGCATGGCAATTTCTCCAATCATCGAGCGGAACTGTCTGTTCCAGTACCGGTTTGAGGGGTGCGGGTTTCAGGAGCGCCCAGGTCGGGAAGCGCGAGAAGCACGCCGCGGTTCGGCGGTGCGGTCAGGTCGGTCACGGTCACGGTGTCGAGCGAGGCGAAGAAGGCTTCACGTGCGGATTTCAGGGCGGAGCGGAGGCTGCAAGCAGCGCGCAGTGGGCAGGGGTTCGATCCCTCGCACTCGACGACCTCTCCTTCCCCTTCGAGTCGGCGGGTGATCCATCCGACGGACGCGGTCCGGCCGAGCTCGGTGATGGCCAGTCCACCGCCGCGTCCACGGCGCGCGTCGACCACTCCCATCTCGGACAGGCGCGTGATCACCTTCGTGACGTGTGTGTAGGAGATCGACAGCTGCTGAGCGATCTCCTTGCTGCTCGGGCGGGTGTCCGATCGGTCGACCGCCAGGCGCATCACCACCCGGAGTCCGAGGTCGGTGAACTGTGTGAGCTGCATGAACCTCACGATAGGGTAATTAGTATCTGAGATGCGAAATATGTGACAGGGGTCTCGGGAGGGTTAGGGTGAGGGCATGAGCGCAGTCGACGGAAACAGCGTGGTTGTCGGTGTGGACGGGTCGGAGCATTCCAAGGAGGCGCTCCGCGTGGCCGCGAATGTTGCGGCCAAACGAGGCTTGCGGCTGAAGATCGTTCACGCACTCGACTTCGCCCCCTACGGTTTCGGTGGCCCCTACATCGACGCGGGTGGCGTATTCGAATGGATCGAGGCGAGCGGCAAGTCGATTCTCTCGGACGCCGTGGAAGCAGCCCGTGAGCGGAAACCCGATCTCGACATCGAAGCTGAAATGTCCATCGGGAACAGCTCCCAATGGTTGGTGGAACTGTCCGAAACGGCGCGGGTAGTTGTCATCGGCGCCTCCGGGGTCGGCGCGGCCACCACAGCACTTCTCGGCAACAACACCCTGAGTGTCACGACCCACGCGCACTGTCCCGTCGTGGTGGTGCGAGGCGAGATCCGACCCGAAGGGCCTGTCGTCGTGGGCGTCGACGGCAGCCCCACCAGTGCGCGAGCGGTCGCGGTCGCCTTCGAAGAGGCATCGCTACGCGAGGTGCCGCTCGTTGCCGTGCACATCTGGAGCGACCTGGGTTCACATACCTTCGAAGACCCGCGGGCCGCAGCGCTGGTTCCGGGCCGCATCGAGGACGAGGAACATGCCGTGCTCGCAGAGGCGCTGGCCGGCTGGCAGGACCAGTACCCGAACGTCGAGGTGAAACGCAAGGTCTACATCGACAATCCGAGGGCGAGACTCCTCGAGTGGTCGAAGAAGGCGCAGATCGTCGTGGTCGGAAGCCGGGGCCGGGGTGGATTCCGGAGCATGCTTCTCGGTTCGACGAGCAACAGCCTGATCAGTCACGCGGACTGCCCTGTCGTGGTGGTGCGGCCCGAGCCGAACTAGTGTCAGGGCAGAACGATCGGATATCACCGTTGATCGAGGATTGAGGTAGAGCGTGCGCATCGGAATGAGCTTGAACTACAGCGGCGGGTTCGCCGAGACGGCCGCCGAGGTCGGGGACCTCGAGAAGGCGGGCCTCGATATTGCCTTCGTCCCCGAGGCGTACTCGTTCGACGCGGTGAGCCAGCTCGGCTACCTCGCGGCCAAGACGTCGACGATGGAGCTCGCGTCGGGGATCCTGCAGATCTACACCCGCACGCCCACGCTCACCGCCATGACCGCCGCCGG
>JAAZAD010000339.1 GCA_012514505.1 Rhodococcus sp. (in: high G+C Gram-positive bacteria)
CGTACGACTTCGGTCAGGAGGGCGCGTCGATCGAGATGTACGAAGCCCAGCGCAACTACATCCACCACAACCTGTCGGTGGGTGACACGACGTTCACGGAGCTGGGCAGTTCCTCCTGGCGGCGCTCGGCCGACAACACCTTCGCGTACAACCGCTACCACTCCGACCTGCCGAACTCCGAGTTCCTCGTGGTGCGCGGCGCGGGTGTGAACTTCGGACCCACACCGGGCACCAGGGTGTTCAACAACACCGCGTACCTCAGCCATCGGGATGACACGCAGGGCGTCGTGTGCCATGCGGGCTGCGGACCGGACATACTCGAGTTGCGCAACAACATCATCTGGGCGGAGTGGAAGGGCCTGTACGCCGACCGGCCGTTCGCGGAGTCGAACAACGTGTTCTGGAGCCTCAACGGCAGGCCCGTGCTGCAGTTCTTCGGTTCGGGCAACGCCATGAGTTCGACCTCCAAGGTCACCGACCCGCGCTTCGTAGACGTCACCACCAGTGACTTCCGGCTCACCGCGGCCAGCCCCGCCGTCGACGCAGGCACTGTGATCGGCGCGCTCGGTACCGTCACTGACGCCGTCGGGACCGCCGTTCCGCAGCGAGCAGGGGTCGACATCGGAGCTCTCGAACTGCCGTCCAATTGACCTCGGGGCCGAGCGGTGGCTGTGCGTGCTACCGCCGGTTCACGTGTTCCGGGCCGGCATCCGGGTACCGAGGCCCTTGTGCCGACCGATGGGCCGTACCGATTCCCGGAAGATCGTCTTGAGGACTCGCCATCCGTCGGGGAACGTGCGGAGGTTGCTTTCGCCGTGCTGACGATCGAACTCGAAGCTCGGCACCTCGAAGATGTTGAGCCGTGCGCGTAACGCCCTGATGTTCATCTGCGTCTCGATTTCGAACCCGACGCCGTCCAGGTCGAGCTCTGGTAGCACGCTGCGCCAGAAGGCTGCGTAGCCGTAGCACAGATCGGTGTAGCGCCCGCCGAAACGCAACTTGACGAGCACGGTGAAGCCGAGGTTCCCGAGCCAACGCAACCTGGAGATGTCGCTCGAGCCGGCGCCCTGCATGAAGCGCGATCCCTTGACGAAGTCGGCCCCGTCACGCAGTTGGCGCACGAACAGCCCTATCTCTGCCGGGTTCATCGAGCCGTCGGCGTCCATCATGACGAGGATGTCGCCTGTCGCTTCCTGGAAACCTCTGCGCAGTGCTATGCCCTTGCCCTTCTCGGGTTCGAGCACCACCTTCACGTCAGGCAGAAGCTCCCTAGCAACCGCCACCGTATCGTCGGTCGAGCGGCCATCCACGATGATCACCTCATGCAGCCACCGGGGCAGGTGCGGCAACAGGTAGGGAAGGTTGGCAGCTTCGTTGTACGTCGGGATGATGGCGCTGACTCGCACGTTCGGCGCCGCGGTGGCGCCTCGTTGAGCGTGCCTTCCGGAACGTACCGGCCAGACGGTGGTTGCTTCGGTCATCTAACGTGCTCCCTGTCTCGAGCCTAGGCACCCGGCGCCGGCTCACAGCGAAAAGAAGTCGTTCCACACGCAGCTGGCCGACCAGGCGACCAACTACGGCTTACTGCAAGACGCACACCTCAGAGAACCCTTATCAGGACCCCTCGTGGGGGTTGGCGTTCCGAGGGTTGCCCCTCGATGTTGCTGGTACTGATGATAGGTTGGGTTCGTCGTTCGCCTTGGTCACTCGTCACGTCGCTCACGCGAGACGACGCGGTATCGCTGCGGTTGACCGTGACGCTCGTCAGTCACGTCAGGGGCGCCGGTACGCTCCGATGTCGACACCCTGTGCCTCGTCGATCACGACCCCCGCGGCGTCGCGGTCGAAGGCGACGTCGACGGCCACTCCCGCCCCGATGAGCGGGCTGCCTGCTGCCGGCCGCAGGTCGAACCCGGCCACGTCACGGAACAGCGGGTCGGCGATCAGCGATGACTCGTCCATCGCGTTGCCCTCGCCGAAGAACTGCAGCAACGGGTGGCCGTTGCCGCGCCAGTACAGGTTGTTCGTCTCCGCGAACGGCGCGTCGGCGTACAGCCCCTTCCACTCGACCCAGATGGCGTTGTTACGGACCTCGAGTATGTCGGGGCCGCACCCCGAGTAGCACACGATGCCCTGCGTCTCGCCGGGGTGTGAGAGGTAGACGCTGTTGTTGAAGACCCTGGTCCCTGGCGTCGGTCCGAAGTGCCCTGCCGCCCCGCGCAGCACAAGGAACTCGGAGTTCTCGTGCGTGCTGACGTACACGTTCATGGCGTACGTGTTCTCGGCAGCACGGCGGATGTCCGACCCGCCGATCTCCGAGAAGGTCGTGTCTTCGATGCTGATGTTGTGGTGGA
>JAAZAD010000340.1 GCA_012514505.1 Rhodococcus sp. (in: high G+C Gram-positive bacteria)
CACGCTCGCCGAAGTCATGTTCGCCCGGCACGGTCGCTCGAGCCAGCTCATGCTGGCCGGGTCGAATCTCGTCGGCAGCCTGATCAGCCTGATGTCCAACTTCATCGCCGGCGGTGTGCTCATCTCGCTGATCTCACCGTTCGGCTTCGCCCAGGGTGTCGTCTTCATCGCTGCCGGTGTGCTGCTCTACACCCTGTGGTCCGGCTTCCGAGCCTCCGTGCTCACCGACTTCGTGCAGGTCGTGGCGATGCTCGGTGCGGTCGTCGTCATCATCCCGGCGGTCTTCTTCATCACCGGCTTCCCCGACGCGTTCGACGGTGGTTCCGGGAACCTCACCGACCAGCAGGGCGACTTCTTCTCAAGCGATGCCTTCCTGAACCAGGGCGCGCCGTACATCGCCGCCGTGCTCGCGTACGCCATCGGCAACCAGACGATCGCGCAGCGCCTGTTCGCGGTGCGGGAGGATCTCATCAAGCCCACCTTCGTCACCGCGACCATCGGCTACGGCGCCACCGTCATCGGCGTCGGCATGTTCGGCGTGCTCGCGCTGTACCTGGGCATCGACCCGATGGACGGCGACGTCAACAACATCGTGCCGCAGATGGTGGCGTCCTTCCTGCCCACGGCACTGGTCGTCGTGTTCTTCGTCATGATCATCGGTGCGCTGTCGTCCACGGCCGATTCCGACCTGTCGGCGCTGTCTTCGATCGTCATGGCCGACATCTACGGCCAGAACATCGCCGGCGGCACCCGCAATGCCGATCCCAAGCGGATGCTGTTCATCGGGCGCGCCACGATGGTCGTCGCGACCGCAGCCGCCGTGGCGTTCGCGAGCATGAGATTGAGCATCCTCGACCTGCTCGTGTTCGTCGGCGCGCTCTGGGGTGCGCTGGTCTTCCCCGTCATCGCGAGCTTCTACTGGCACAAGGTCACCAACAAGGCGTTCACGACGTCGGTGCTCGTCGCCCTGGCAGCGTTCCTGCCGGTGCGTTTCGGGTGGTTCCCGATGGACGGGGTGCTCGCCTGGACGGTGGACATCGCATCGGTCGTCGGTGTCGGCGTGATCGCGGGTCTGATGGCATTCGGCTTCTTCGGACTCCGGGCCGCACGCGTCATCGGTGTCGTCGCCGCGGTGGTCGTGGCGCCCTTCGCGCTCGGCTCGGTCCACGACTACGCCGTGCTCAGCGCCTCGCTCGTCGCCTACGCGGTCAGCACGGTCGTGTGCTGGGCGATGTCCGTGAACTCCGGCGAGGACTTCGACTTCGAGGTCATCGCGCAGCGTGTCGGTGACTTCGACGTGGCTGCGGACGACGCGACACCCGAAACCGACCCTGACTCCCCGAACGCCCCTGCCTCGGCGAAAACCCCTGCGTCCGAGGCGGACGCCTCGGCGACCACTCCGGAAAAGGAGAACCGATGAGCACGCTCGCACTGACCGTCTACGTCCTGATCTGGCCCGTACTCGTCGCCGGTGTGCTGGCGGCGCTCTGCCGCGGGTTCTTCAAGGAGTGGCTGCAGGCCCGACGGGACGGCGAGGATCTGATCTGACCTTCCCTGCAGGAGCTCCATTCGGCGCCCGGGATCGCATGTGCGCGACCCCGGGCGCCGAACTCGTAAGGTCATGCGTTCGACACATTTCCACCGAACAGATGTGAATGGCGTCACAAATGATTCATGACGGGCACATTCGTGCGCTCCGGCTTCTCCTGTCCGCGTCACGTATCGATCCGTGTTCGCACCTCGAGGAGAAGCCGACCAATGCGTACATCACGTGCCATGCGCGCCGTCCTGACGGTCGCGACGGCAACCACCCTGGCGATCGCCGCGTGCGGTTCCGACACGATTGCCGCCGGAAGCGGGACCGGAACCGCAACCACTCCCGTGCGGGAAGGTGACGGGGGATCGACATCGCGGCGTTGGACACCGGAGAGTATCGGGTCGAACCGCGAGATCTCCTCGGGGAGAACTTCACCGCCGCTGAAGCCGGGCCGGTGATCGAGGGACAGCGGATGGCCGAATTCGTGGTCCACCCCCACGACATCGATCCGGCGCTGACGACGGGTGGAGCGAGTACCGGCGTCTCGGTCTCCACCGACAAGATCCTGGTGGATGGGGCCGGGGACCTACTCGAACCCTTCGGGATGATCACCGGATTCATGACCTACCGCACCACCGAGGACGAGTCGCGATCGCTGCACGTCTCGGTGGCGCGGTTTCCGACTCCCGAGGACGCCACCCGGGGCCCAGGTCGTGCACGAATTCGAGCAGGTCGACAGGACGACACCGCTGGCAAGTGATCCCACCATCGTGACGGGTATTGCACCGGCGGTCCCAGTCGCCGTGCCGGGAGCGCCGGAGACTCTGGCCTCCGTCCGGTCGTGGGACGTGACCGGAACCGTGACCACGTCGACGGTCACCCCGCAGGGGAGCTTCGTCATCCGGACCTACGCGCACAGCGGGACCGGCGATGTCGATTGGACCACCGATACCGCCGCGCGCGCTGCGCAGGCCCAGGCGCCGTTGCTCGACCGTTTTCCCGCGACGCCTGCCGAGGAGATCGGGGGTCTTCCGATGGATGTGGACAGGGTCCTCGTCCGGGCGGTGGGACTGCCCGAGGGTGTGCTCCCACGCCTGTCCGACCTTGCGGTCTACGGGCCGGACGGATGGCTGCAGCTCGATTCTCATACCGCACGTACCGAGAGGATCTTCGAGGTCACCGGAACCGACCGGATCACCAAGGCCGCGTCGAACGTCTACCGGACCGCCGGTCCCACAGAGGCGGAGATCCTGCGGGACGACTTTGTCGAGACGACCCGGGAGATGTATCCGGATCTCGTCGAGGACGAGACCGTTCCGCAGAACATCCCCGGAACACGCTGCTGGTCGGGTGATGTGGCGCAGGGGCGGGCGAGTGTGTGCCTGATGGTCCACGGGCGGTACGTGGCGGAACTCTCCGGGCTGCGGCCGGTGGGGAACGAGGCTCCCGAGAACGACTCGCTTCGTACGATGTCACAGCGCTTGGCCACCCAGTACGTGAAATTCGTCCGCTCCGAGGAGATGGGCTTGGGCGAGAACTGATCTCGCGGTATTGTCGACGGGTGGTCGACGCTGCCCCCGACGGCGTCGACCACTTCGGACCGCGATATGTTCGTAATTCCCCCGCCCGTCGAGCCGAGTCTCGAATGTGCATGTGGGGCAATGTGACTGCTCGGGATGGTGAGGGGGCTCGATGGACGAGGCCGAGTTGATCGAGCGGTGCCGGGCAGGCGATCGGGCAGCGTTCGCCGAGCTCGTCGCACCGTCACGGGAACGCGTGTGGGCGGTCTGCGTCCGGATCACAGGAAACCGATACGACGCCGAGGATACACTGCAGGATGCGCTGATCGTGGCGTGGCAGAATCTCGACAAATTCCGTGGCACAGCAGCATTCGGAACGTGGTTGTATCGCATCGCGAGCAATGCGGCGCTCGCTGTCGTGCGGACGCGACGTGGTGAGGTCCTCGACGAACGGGTCGAGGACGAATACGTCTCCGGGGAAACGCCTCTCGCCGAGAGCGTGGTCGACGGTGATGCGGTCCGACGAGCCCTTTTCCTTCTTCCCGAACAGTTTCGGGTTGCCATCGTGTTGCGTGAGTATGCACAGCTCGGTTACGCCGAGATCGCAGCGCACCAGGGCGTGGGTGTACAGACGGTGAAGAGCCGGATCAGGCGTGCCCGTATGCAACTCGCCGATCTACTGAGTCCGGCACTGCTCGGCGCCCAAGAGGTTGCCCTCTGACCGACGGCCGGGCCGATCGATACGGCCACGACGGCCGGGTCGGCCGACACGGAGGGCACCGAACCGCCGAGGACACCCCGGAAGGATGAGCAATGACGCGAAGCGAACCGAATCCGTTGCCCCCCTCAAGGGAATCGCTGGGACTCGATCTGATGGACCGGATTCCCGAACTACCCGAGGACGCCTGGCGTCGGGTGCTCGATATCGCCACCGATCCCCTCACCCCTCGCATCGGAACCGAACTGGTTCCCGTCGAGGGAATCGATGAGAACGATATCGAGCACCCCGCCATCGACGACCTGCCGATCGAACAACTCGACGATCCTGGCAACGACGAGCTGCCGGAGCCGGAATTCGTCGTCGACGCAACCGATCCCGATTTGGGGTAGCCGGCCCTGCAGAGATCCGGCCCGCATCATCGCAATCCCATCCCGGTCGATCCGAGATCGACGACCACCTCGTGCAGTGGTCGCCCGACCGGACCGACCGCCAGTAGACCTCGGATCGTCGCCGTGAGGACCATCGTCGAGAATCCTTCGTGGTCGAATTCCGGAAGGTCGCGATGAGCCTCACCCAAGCGTTCGTCGGTGCTCAGCCGTTCGGCGACGTCGTCGCGTTGCTGCTGGAGCCCCGAGATGCGCTCGAGCTGCGCTTCCTCGGCCACCGCGAAGTTGATCGCGGTGCTCGCCACCGCACTCGCCAGTGCGACCGCGACGTCGGGTGTGTACCCGCGGCGCACGAGAGCTTCGATCTCGCTCACCATCAGCCGCTGCCCCGC
The DNA here is from genome assembly GCA_012514505.1 of Rhodococcus sp. (in: high G+C Gram-positive bacteria). GTDB lineage: Bacteria > Actinomycetota > Actinomycetes > Mycobacteriales > Mycobacteriaceae > Rhodococcus_F. The sequence continues at coordinate 4,557 of JAAZAD010000340.1, forward strand.
TTCCCCACGCGGGAAGAGGGTCTGCATGTAGGTTCCCAGGCCCGCATGGGCAAGGACGAACGCGCGTAGCTGCAGACCGAACGACAGCAGGTGCCGTTCGATGTCGTGCTCCGGATCGTCATGCAGAACGAGATCGCCGAGCAGACTCTCCCCCACGACGAGTTCGAGCCCCCAGCGACCGTCCACGTGGCGGTACAGCGCCGTTGTGGAGACGCCGAGTTCCGCGGCGACAGCGTTGAGGCTCAACTGTCG
>JAAZAD010000341.1 GCA_012514505.1 Rhodococcus sp. (in: high G+C Gram-positive bacteria)
ACACACTCCGACCCCCACACACCACCGCCACCCCCAACCCATCCCCCACCCCCGACACCAACAACTCACCCAACACAGCCCCACCCACACCCGAACCACCCACACACGGCACCAAATCCGACTCCACACCAGACAAGAGGTCGAAATCGATCAGTCGTGTGGAGGGCTCGGCCAGCGCGTCGGAAATCAGAGACGTGAAACGCTGGGCCCACGCTGCAATCGTGTTCTCGTCGAAAATGTCGGTGGCATAGGTGAATGCGGCATCGATCCCATCGGGATCACCATCGCTGGAGTAGTTTTCGGATAGCGACAGATGCAGATCGAAGAGTGCCGACACCGCGCCCGGATCGAGCAGTTCCACGTCGGCGCCCGGCAACTCGAGGTGCAGATCGCTCGTCGCCTGGACCTCGAGCGACACCTGAAACAGTGGTGTGTGGGAAGAACTGCGCGGCGGGTTCACGGCCTCGACCACCTGGTCGAACGGGATGTCGGCGTGAGTGAATGCGGCAAGGTCGTTGTCACGGACGGTATCGACGAGGTCGGCGAACCGGGCCGTCCGGCGCAGCCTGGTTCGTAGCACCACGGTGTTGACGAACATCCCCACCACGTCGTCGAGAGCGTTGTCGGCACGACCTCCGACATAGGTTCCGACCGACACGTCCTCGGTTGCACACATTCGCGCCAAGAACGCCACGAAGACGGAGTGGACCACCATGAACAGCGTCGACCGATGCTCCGACGCGCATGCTCGAAGCCGACGGTGGAGTTCTGCATCGAGGACGAATTCGACTCGGCGCCCTTCGCCTGTGCGAATCTGAGGCCGAGGTCTATCCGTAGGTAGTTCCATCGCCGACCCCAGCCCGGCCAACGCCTCTTGCCAGAAGTCTCGTTGTCGAGCGACCCGCGACTGCGGATCGTCCGGCATACCCAGCAACTGTCGTTGCCACAAGGCGTAGTCGGCGTACTGGACATCGAGGGCAGGCCACGACGGTGTCTTGTCTTCCCTTCGTGCCGAATATGCTGCGGCGATGTCGCGAGCCAACGGAAGCATCGACAGACCGTCGGCCACAAGGTGGTGCACCACCACAGACACGATCCAGTTCTCGCCGTCCACCTCGTAGCACCCGACCCGGATCGGAATATCTTGCGTAACAGCGAACCAGGTGCTCACATCGTCCTGAATTCGAACACGGCTCTGCGTCTTCGTGAGTCGGTCGAACGTGACGAGCCGTTCGCCCGATACAGGCGGCGCAACATCCTGGACAGGCTCGTCGTCGCGCATCGGGAATCGGGTGCGCAGCGATTCGTGTCGATTCACTACGTCGGCAACGGCATCGCGAAACGCGTGCGTGTCGAAACGCCCGGTAACCCGGAACACCAGGGGAATGTTGTAGGCCGCGGACAGCGGGTCGTACCGCTGAAGTATCCAGAGCCGGGTCTGAGCCGGTGCAAGCGGAATCCGTTCCGGCCGCGGTCCGACGTGGAGTGGGATCGGCATGGACTCATCCGTACCGTCGCCGGTTGTATGGCCCCGTCTCTGGATCGCCGATGCGAGGTCCCGGACCGTCGGGGCGTCGAAAAGGGTCCGCACCGACACGTCGGCCCCTGAAGCCATCCGGATCTGTGCGATCACCCGGGTGGAGCTCAGAGAATGCCCGCCGAGGTCGAAGAAGTCGTCGTCGGCACCGACACGAGTGATTCCGAGAACGTCCTCGAAGGCGCGGGCTACAAGTTCCTCGATGTGGTCGCGCGGCATGCGGTAAGTGCGCATCACGGTGTCCGGGGTCGGCAGTGCTCGCCGATCGAGCTTTCCGCTCGATGTCCGAGGAAGTTCTTCCAGCACGGTGACGGACGAGGGCATGGCGCGCTGAGGAAGGCGCTCGGCAAGACGGGCGAGAAGGTGCTGCTCGTCGAGAGTTCTCCCGGCATCGGAGACCACGTAGCCGACGAGGCGATCCTCGAAGATCTGGGCGGCAGAATCGGCGACACCGGAGCACTCACGCAACGCCGATTCGACCTCCCCCAGCTCGATACGCTGACCACGGATCTTCACCTGCGAGTCGTTGCGGCCCACAAACTCCAACTCACCGTCGCCGCACCACCGCACCAGGTCGCCGGTTCGGTACAGCCGGGAACCCGCATCACCGAACGGATTCGCCACAAAAGCAGCGGACGTCACCGCCGGCTGTCGGTGATAGCCACGGGCCAGTCCTGTGCCTGCCACGTACAACTCGCCGGTCACACCGACCGGAGCAGGCCGCAACCAGTGGTCGAGGACCACCACCTCGAAGCCACGGGTCGGTCGACCGATTCGAGCGGACTGTCCGGAAGTGAGGGGCCCGCCGATCGTGGCCTGGACGGTGGTCTCCGTCGGACCATATGCGTCGAACATCTTCCGTTGCGGTGCCCACTCTTCGACGAGACCATCCGGACAGGCTTCTCCGGCGACCACCAGGACTTCCAGGCCCGGTACGCAGTGCGGATCGAGAGTGGCGAGCGCAGAAGGTGTGAGAAAGGCATGGGTGATGCGTTCGCTTGCCCAGAACTCCTGTAGCGCCTCACCACCGAAGACATCGGGTGGCGCGATCACCAGGGTGGCACCAGCGCCGAATGCCATGAGCAGCTCGTAGAAGATCGCGTCGAAACCCGTCGACGCTACTTGCGATACGCGACTCGCGGTTGTGACGGAGAAGCGTTCCTTCTCGTCGGCCACCAGGTTCGCCAGCCCCGCATGCGTGACCACCACACCCTTCGGCACCCCCGTCGACCCCGACGTAAACATCACATACGCAGCACACCCCAGATCTGCACCACCACCCACCACACCACCAAACCCCGACAACCCAGGCGACACAGCAGGATCCAACTCATCCACCAACACCCACCCCACCGAATCAGGCAACGAACCAACCACACCCGAAACCGACAACCCCACCACCGCACCCGAACCCACCACCACAGAACCCACCCGAGAACCCGGCCACCCCGGATCCACCGGCACCACCACCCCACCCGCCTTCGCCACACCCCACACCCCCACCACAAACTCCACACCCCGCCCCAACCCCAACACCACCGCAACCTCAGGCCCCACACCCCAAGACACCAACACCCCCGCCACCACATCCGACCAACAATCCAACTCCCCATACGACACACTCCGACCCCCACACACCACCGCCACCCCCAACCCATCCCCCACCCCCGACACCAACAACTCACCCAACACAGCCCCACCCACACCCGAACCACCCACACACGGCACCAAACCCAACTCCACACCCGACTCCGCACCGGATGGCAGGCTCCAACTCGACAGTGGGGCATCGGGTTCGGTGGCCACATGGCGAATCGTCGACTCGAGAACACCGGTCACCGTCTCGATCCAGTCTCCGCCGAAAATGTGGGGCAGATAGTTCAGATCGAGGCGCATACCGGATGCTGTCGACGGCGAGATGGCGAGTGTGAGCGGGTAGTTCGTGGCGTCAGCGCCTTCGATGTCGACAACTCGAATACCCGCGAAGTCGGTGTCCTCCGTCAATCCGCTTCGGTCGACCGGGTAGGACTCGAACACGGTGAGTGTGTCGAAGTCGAGTTCGATTCCCACTGCCTCGGCGATCTCTACGAGGCCCAGGTGCTGGTGTTCGAGAAGCCTGGCCTGTTCTGCCTGAACGCGCGCCAGCAGAGTGCGTGGAGTGTCCTCGGGCGCAGCGACGATGCGTACCGGAACCGTATTGGCGAAGAGTCCGATCATCGTTTCGATCCCGGGAACCTGTGGTGCACGTCCGGATACCGTCGTCCCGAACATGACATCCGCGCTGCCGGAGACGGCACCCAGAACGAGGCCCCACACCACCTCGAACAGCGTCGCCAGCGTGGCACCGCCGGCACGTGCGAGTTCCGCAAGGTCGGCCCCGACGTCGCTTCGAACGTCGACCGAGACGGTCTCGGGCAGCGATGACAGGTCGGTGTGATGCGCGTGCGGCCGGCCGTCTCCGGACACCCGGGTCGGACGTCCACCGTCCAGCAGACTCGTCCACACGGCGTGAGAAGCAGTCGGATCACGCTCGTTCAGGTATGTCAGGTAGGCACCGAAAGATGTCGGCCGAGGTAGCGCGGCACCCGCAGTGGCATCGCCTCCCGCCGCATATGACGCCAGCAGCTCACGAATCAACAACGGCATCGACCACCCGTCGAGGAGGACGTGATGACAGGTCAGTACCAACCGGCTCTCCTCACCCGCCAACAGCACGTGGGTGAAGCGCAGGAGTGGGCCGTGTCCGGTATCGAACGGCCGCGTGCGTTCCTCCTCGATGACGCGGGCGCATTCCTCGTTTCGGCGTGATGGGTCGACATGTCCGAGGTCGACCTCGTCCACCGGCACCGTGACGCTCGCGGGTATCACCTGTACGAGCCGCCCGTCGGTGGTGGCGACGAACGATGCACGTAGATTCGGGTGCCGAAGGCACAGCGCGTCAGCGGCATGGCGCCAGCGCTCGATATCGAACGTGCCCACCAGGTGTAGTTGCACCTGGATTGTGTAGGCGTCCAGAGACGAACCCGCGAGCAACGCGTGGAACAACAGACCCGACTGCAGCGGCGCGAGTGGCCAGACGTCGTCGAGCGCACCGTGGTCGTCTTCCCACCGCTCGAGGTCGCCCTGGGAGACGGCTACCAGCGACACATCCGACGGAGTGAGACCGCCGACGCCGGAGCGATCGAGGTGTGCTGCCACCGCCTGCAATGCACCCAGCCAGTGATTCGAGAACTGTTCTATCTCCGATCGCTCGAACAGCAAGCCCGGATAGCTGATCGCAGCCCGCAACCGTCCGTCCACGACGATCGCGTTGATGTCGATGGCGAGCGTTACCGGCATGTCGGGATCGGGGTCGCTTCGGTTGTCGCCGAGCAGATCCACTGGAGTCCATCCGCGAACCGGTGTCGCCGAACCTTCATCGGTTTCCCCGAACGACAACGCCCGGCCCAGGTAGTTGAGTCCGATCTGCCCCGGCACTTCCGTGGGAAGCCGCACACGGGTTTCCTCGTTCAGATACCGCAACATTCCGTAGCCGATCCCGGCGTCGGGTACGGCCCGCAATTGCTCCTTGACCGTCTTGACGGCGTCAACCATGTCGGGTCCGCCCGTGCACGCGGCCGCTGCGTCGATTCCCGTGAGATCGACCCTGATCGGAAAGAACGAGGTGAACCAACCGACAGTGGTCGAGAGATCTGCTCCCGGAACGACCTGCTGTTCGCGGCCGTGCCCTTCCAGCCGGATGAGAGTGGTCGGTTCCGATATCCCTCTGCCCTTGCGCCAGAGCACCACCGCCAGAGCCAGCGCAGTCAGCAATCCGTCCATGACGGTGCCCCGATAGCGCTGCGGGAGGGTGGTGAGCAGTGCGGTGGTGTCGGATTCGGACAACTCGAGCGAGATGTCTTCGGCAGTGTTCACCGTATCCGTGGTCGCGTCGATGGTTCGGCTACCGAGCGCGGGATCGCGGCCGTCCAGAACCGCTCGCCACCAGTCCAACTCCGCAACGCGTTCGTCGGAGTGCGCCGCCGACTCGAGCGCGTATGCCCACGTCCGCATCGACGTTCCACGGTCCGAAAGAGTCGGAGTCCCACCGACGACGATCTCGGACCACGCCCTGGCGAAGTCGGGTACGAGAACTCGCCAGGACACCCCGTCCACGGCGAGGTGATGCAGCACCACGACCAGATACCCCCGGCGACCTGTGCGTTCCGGGTCGAGCCAGACGAACTGCGCCACCACCGCACCGAAGACGTTCAACCGGTGAACCGCTTCGTCTCGCGCGGCCAACGCAGTCGCAGTGACGGCGTCCGTCCCGGTCCTCGAGTCGACTGGGATACGACATATCAGCGACTCTGCATCGACGTCCTGCGGAGCGAGGACCTCCACCCGCCACGAGCCGTCCACGTTCCGGTACAAGCGAGATCGCAGCATGTCGTGCCGGGCGACCACGGCAGCAACGGTCGCCGTCAATGCCGAACGATCGATACCTGCCGGAAGTTCGAGAGCGATGGCCTGATGGAACCGGTCGAAGTGCCCACCGCGTTCGGTCATGAAGCGCATCACCGGCGTCAATGGAAATTCCCCGACTGCGCCTCCCTCGACCTCCGCGAGGATCTCGCGAGCCGAGGCAGGTCCTGCGCTGTCGGCAACGGCCGCCAGCGCCGCCACCGTGCGTCGCTCGAACACGTCGAGCGGAGTGAATCGCGCTCCCCGATCCTGTGCTCGGGAGACGAGTTGAATCGCCAGAATACTGTCGCCCCCCAGCCCGAAGAACGAATCCTCCACCCCCACTTGCTGGACGCCGAGAACCTCTGCGAACACGTCGGCAACGATCGTTTCCGTTTCCGTGTGAGCCGGGGCGAAACGAGAGCGCTCCGGCAGGGGGGCCGGGAGTGCACGGCGATCGACTTTTCCCGAAAGGTCCAGTGGCAGAGCGTCCAGAACCACGACCGACGACGGACGCAGGTACTCGGGCAGCAGGTGAGCGAGGTACGCCTCGACCGCCGACGAATCCACGTCCGTATCGGCGCGGGGCACGACATACGCAGTCAGCGAATCACCGCGCCCTGCACCCGCGACGACGACCGCCTGATCCACCTGCGGATGAGTCAGCAGCGCTGCCTCGACGTCGCCCAGTTCGACGCGTTGCCCGTGCACCTTCACCTGGAAGTCGGAGCGACCGCGGTAGTCGAGTTCTCCCTGGTCAGTCCAGCACACCAGGTCGCCGGTCCGGTACAGTCGTGAGCCCGGGGGTCCGAACGGGTCGGCTATGAAATGTGTTGCCGTCAAAGACGATGCATCGAAGTACCCCCTCGCCAGGCCGATGCCTGCCACATACAGTTCTCCGACATCACGGGTGGGACGCAGACGGTCGTCCAATACGTACGTACGCGTGTTGCGTGCTGCGGTACCGATTGGAATCGGACGGCCCTGCCCGATGTCCGCTTCGGTGACGCGGTGCGCCGTGACCGCCACCGTCGCCTCGGTAGGCCCGTACACATTGTCGAGAACAACGCCTCCTCCTCCGACAATTGTTTCCACACGCGCCGCGAGGTCGGGAGACAGCGCCTCACCTCCCGTCAACATCGCCCGCATACTTTCGCCGAATCCGGTTATCCCAGCCGCAAGCTGCGCCGAAAGCATGGACGGAACGTAGAAGCCGATCGTCACAGCCCATTCACGGGACAGGCGATCCAGGTACTCGGGATCGCGCTGACCTTCGCGCTTGGCGATCACGGTCCTTGCGCCGGAGGACAGGGGCCACAACACCTCCCACACCGACATGTCGAATGTGAGTGGGGTCTTGTGGATCACGGTGTCACCCACGCCCAGCGAATACCTCTTGTGCATCCACGCGAGGTGATCGCCCAATCCCGCGTGAGTGATGGTGACGCCTTTCGGTGCTCCCGTGGACCCCGAGGTGAACAGCACATAGGCGATGTTCGGCGGACGGGCCACCGCGCACCGAGCGCCATCCGATGATGCGCGTTGCGCAGTGAGCGTCTCCAGGTATTCGACCCGGCCGCCGTCCCACACGAAATCGTCTCCTGCTGTGCTCAGCACCAACTCGGGGCGAGCGGTATTCAGGATGCGATTGCGGCGTTCTTCGGGGTGATCCGGGTCGATGGGAACATAACCGCCCCCTGCCTTCAGCACGCCGAGTACGGCCACCACCACGTCCATCGATCGCCGAATGGCGATGCCGACCAGAGTGTCCGGGCCGATTCCCTCCTGTGCCAGCTGACGCGCCACCGTATCGACGCGGCTCCTGAGTTCGCGATAGGTCATTCGACTCCCCTCGAAGACCAGCGCCGTCGCCTCGGGGTTCCGGGACACCTGCTGCTCGAACTGTTGCACCACATTCGAGTCCGCGAAGCCGACTTCACCGATCGGCCGCGTCGGTTCCGCGATCAGCGCGTCGAGCAGTCGCCGAAATCTGGGCAGATCCGCCGGCGCCACGCCCGAACCGACGAGGTCGATGGACCACGCGCCGCCCGTCACTTCTCGCAGTTCGACGGTGACCTCGGCCCCGTCGCCGGTATCCGTGTGCGCGGGAGAACGCCTGGCGCGGCGCAGATCGAGTCCCACCCGTGCTGTGATCGCGGCGAACGTCTGGTCGGGCGACACTGTGATGGCAATAGTGCGTCCCTCGAATCCGACAACCGACACCGACTTCTCGTCCGTCGACCGTCCGTACACCGCGACGCCGGCGAGCACGAGGGCAGCAACCGAACCACCAGCGCGACGGACCAGCCCGGCGACCTCGCTATCGACGTCGAATGGATCGGTCTCAGCCGTAGTCATGGAATCCCTCACCCGATTTACGACCCAGGTGCCCAGCCGCCACCAGCGCCGTCAGAGAATCCGGCACCCGATATCCGCTGTCACCGGTGAGTTCCTCCAGCACGTTCAGGGTGTCGCGCACATTGTCGAGACCGATGAGGTCCGCAGTGCGCAACGGCCCCATGGCATGCCCGAGGCATCGTTCGAAGAGTGCATCGATGGTCTCTGCGTCCGCGATTCCGGAGCCCAGAGTCGTTGCCGCCTCGGCAATACACAGCATGAGCACCCGGTTGAGCACGAACCCCGGGCCGTCCCCGACCACCAGCCCCTCCTTGCCCAAGGCGGAAACGAGGGTGAGTGCGGCATCGAGAGTGCGCTCCGAGGTGCGGGGTCCGCGCACCACCTCCACGGCCTCCTTCAGCGGTGCCGGATTCATGAAATGGAGACCGACGACGTCGCCGGGTCGGTTCGTCGCCGACGCCAAGCGGTCGATGGGGATTGCGGACGTGCAGGAGGCGATGGTCGCCGCGGCCGGGAGAACACGGTCGAGTGCCCCGAACAACTCTTCCTTCTGCCCGAGGCGTTCCCGCACGCACTCCACGACGAATGTCGCGTCGGCCAGGTCGTCGAGCCGGTCCGTCCAGTGCACCCGGGCCAGCACCGACTGTGGGTCTCCTCGAGACCGTCCCAACAGTATGGCCAGGCGCAGTGCGTCCGACAGGTTCTTCGATGCCCTACCGAGGGCATCGGGATCGCTGTCCACCACGGTCACGCGGTAGCCGGATTGTGCGAGGCACTGGGCAACTCCGGTCCCCATCGTCCCCGCACCGACGACCCCTACGTGCTGTGCGCTCATGGCATCGTCTCCCGTTCTTGATCACCGTGACTCATGACCTCGAAGGCGATCTCGTTCACCGATCGATCCGGATCCCCCACGAGCACCGCCAGCAACCGCTGAACGTCTGCGGCAATCGCAGCGGCGGTGCTCTCGTCGAACAGTTCGCGCGCATAGCTCAGTTCGAGCGCCTCATCGGAGGCCGACCGGTCGCGCTGTAACCACAACTCGACCCCGGTCTTCCACGTCACCGGCCCGTATCGCAGGGGCAGATCCGGCCCGGGGTCTCGGCCTTTCGACTCGAGCTCCATCTCCAGCCGATGTGTGAGCCGGCCGAAGGTCGGCTCGTCCGACACGTCCACCGACACCGCTCCGGTGCCGTCCCCGCTGACACCGATCGTGATCGTGTCACTGCCCGAGTACCAGGCGAGTAGCACCGCCCACGCCGCCGCCACAGCTGAATCCCCAACCCCGTAGAGGCTCTCCGAATCAGCTCGAACACTCACCGAAGCCCGCGAGTAGTCGCCGGACTCGCGGCGGGGATGATCACTCGGCACCCGAGTGTCGGCATGACGATCGACACGAACGTGTGGAGAATCGGTCAGCTCCTGCAGTATCGCGAGATACTCGTCCGTCATGTCCGCCGCCGTCGATTCGGTGAACAGCTCCGTGGCGAACTCGAGTGCGGCAGCCATATCTACCTCACCACTTCGTTCCGTGGTCACCAGTGTGAGATCGAATTTCGCGGTACCGAGCGGCATACCCCCGAATGCCAGTGCCGAGGGTCCACTCTGATCGAACAGTTCCTCGGACACCCCACTCGCCGATTGCAGTGCCGGCAGTTCCTGGTGGACGTGGCACACGTCGAACAGCGGCGATCGACTCACGTCTCGGTCGCCGGACAGCGCCGTGACCACTCGGTCGAACGGGATCTCCTGATGTTCGAGTGCTCCGAGGACAACGGCCTGGACCCTGCGTAGCAGGTCACTCGTCTGCGGCGAGCCGGACAGGTCCACCCGCAACGCGACGGTGCTGTTGAAGTAGCCGATCAGTCCCTCGAGTTCGGGGCGGCCGCGACCAGTGGTCGGTGTGCCGATCACGACGTCGTGCTGACCGCTGCGCCGTGCCATCAGAACGAACACCCCGGTCAGCAGTATCACGAAGAACGACACCGACTCTCGGGCTGCGGCGGTCCGAAGGTCGTCCACGAGACCGGCCGGCACCGTGAACGTGTGCACGGCCCCGACGAAAGACTTCCGCGGCGGCCGCGGGTAATCGGTAGGCAGCTGCAACAGCGGCGCGTCCGCGAGAACGTCTTTCCAGTAACCGAGTTCGTGGTCGAGCGCCGCACTCTCGAGCAGATCTCGTTGCCATATCGCGTAATCGCGGTATCGGACCGTCAATGACGGAAAATCCGCCGGAACGCCGAAACGCCGCGCTTGATAGAGGGCGGGCAACTCACGCTCGAATATGCGCGGCGAACCCCCGTCGTTGACCGAATGGTGTGTGGTCACATGCAATACGTGGGACGTGGGACCTATTCGGATCAGGAGGGCGCGCACCAGCGGATCATTTTCCAGATCGAATGGTGTCGTAGCAGAGCGTCGTACGAGTTCACGAGCGGCCGCCACAGGGTCGTCCTCATGGGACACGTCGACGGTGTGGAAGAAGTCGCCCAGCTTCTCCCTGATCCGCAGGGTGGGAGCGCCGTTCACCGGGACGAAGTTGGTACGCAGGGTCTCGTGCCGAGCGGCCAGGTCTTCCCACATCCCGCGGACAGCTGATTCGTCGATGTCACCGTGAAGTTCGGACACCATCGGCAGGTTGTAGAGCGCCGTGCCGGGATCGAGTTGGTGATGAAACCACATCCGGATCTGTCCGTACGACAACACCGCGACGTCGTCTCGCCGTTCGATCGGCGGCAACCCGGTATCGCCGGCGGAACCTTGATGCAGGAGCGCCGCGAAGTCCGATACTCGCGGGTTCGCGTAGAGATCCACGAGTTTGGGGCGTGTGCCGTACACAAGAGCCACCCGATCCACCAGGTGCATGGCGAGAATCGAGTTGCCGCCCAGTTCGAAATAGTCGTCGTCCGGCGCAATGTCCACTTCACTGTGCAGCAGATCGCGCAAGGTTTCTCGTAGCCAGTTCACCGCATCCGGTGGAGCTTCGGGCATCGGAACGGTGTCCGGCTCACCGGATTCGCGTGCTCCACCACCCGGCATCGGCTCTTCGGTCGGGGCGGGTGCCGACCAGGCGGCCCGGTCGGGAAGGTCGTACCAACAGCGGGTACCGATGAGCGGGTGGCCCGGCAACCTCGTCCGTCGCGCCCTCGTGTCGCCCGCGCAGACAGCTTCCCAATCGAGATCGACTCCATGCTCGTACAGTTCCGCGAGAACGAACAGGATCGTTTCGTCGGCGTTCGGGGCAAAAGTTATGTGGGTATCGGGATTCTCGGCCAGCTCTTCCTCGAGTGCCAGCCCGAGCCGTCCGGCGGGCGAGAAGTCGACGAACTCGACGGGCCCCGCATCGGTGAGTCGTCGGGCGACGTCCACCACTCGGGAACGGTCGAATTGCCGATCATCAGCCACGGGGGTATCCGGCCCATCCGACGCGCTATTGTTCGAATTCTCACCCCGAAGCAGGCGAGCGGTGTGCCGACAGAAGCCACCGCTGAGCACGGTGTCGACATGAACTCCGTAGCGGCGTAGCTCCTCGTAGCCGACAATCTGCCCCGCTATGACATCGGCTACCGGTTCCGGAGCCCGGAGACCGTGCGGTGTCGGGCGACCGGAGAGCCCTACCGGCATCGGGTCGGGTGACAGCAACACCACGATGCGAGGTGTGGCACCGGTTCCACTGTCAGGCCGTGAAACCGGTCTGTCGACCTCGTTCACGAGGTCTTGAACCGAACGCGCCACGATCGCCTGCCGGTAGTGATGGTGTGGTCGGCCGATGTCCAGTGTGTAGGCGACGTCGCCCAATTCGTACCCGCCGTTGCGCAACGCCTCTGCCAGAGCATGCCTCGACCGGACGAGTGCATCGGTACTGCGTGCGGAGATTCCGATCAACCGTGCAGTGTCGCTGACGACCGGGCGGGTTCCGGTCTCGGGCGCCTGCACCACCACGCAGTGCGCATTGATACCACCGAGGCTGAACGAGCTCACCCCGGCGACTCTCCGACTCCCGGACGGTGTCTCCCAGGTTCCGAAGCCTGTCGTCACCTCTATTCCGGCGGCAGCAAGATCCATACCGCCGTTCGGGCGCCGGAAGTGCAGAGACGGATAGCGCTCGCCGTACTCCACTCCGAGAATGGTCTTGACCAGTCCGGTCACTCCGGCTGCGTGGTCGAGATGGCCGACGTTCGTCTTCACGGAGCCGATAGCCACGGGGCCGGATCGGCCTGTTGCCAGACGTGCAACCGTGTCAGCAATCCCCTCGAGTTCCACGGCGTCACCCAACGGAGTGCCCGACCCGTGCGCTTCCAGGAAGCCGGCGTCTGCGAAATCTCGGCCGGCGCGCCGCCACGCCTTCTCGATCACGGACGTTTGAGCACGGGCGCTCGGCGAGCTGAGTGTTGCCGACGCATGGCCACTGTGGACGGTGGCGCTCCCGCCGATCACCGCGTGTACCGGCGCGCGGTCGGCGCGTGCCCGAGCCATCGTCGTCAGCATCAGTACGGCGCCGCCTTCCCCGACGGCAGTGCCGTCCGCGTCTGCGTCGAAAGCGCGGCAGCGCCCACTGGCCGACATCAACTCGGTGTACCCCTCGGCCATCCGGTTGCGGATGCCGGCCGTTCTGAGGCTGATGCCGCCCGCCAGCGCGTAGTCTGCGTCACCGTCTCGTAACTCGCGGCAGGCTTGGTGGACGGCGATGAGCGAGGCATTGCACCCGGAATCCACTGCATAACAGGGACCGCGGAGCCCCGATACATACGCAATGCGCGCGGGCACCGCCATGGGTACGTTCCCGAGGGTGCCGAGCACACCGGGTTCGGCCCAGGCCGCCGGGTAGGTGGAGGCGGCGGCACTGAGCACCACTGCAGTTGCGCTGTCCTGCAGGGATGCTGTCGAGTAGCCAGCATCTTCGATGGCACGGTGAGCGGCTACCAGCGCGAGGCGCTGCTGAGGGTCGATCAGGGACGCTTCCCGCTTCGACAAGCGAAAATACGCGTAGTCGAACGTGTGAATGTCGTCGATGAACCCCGTCTCTTGGTAGCTTTCCGGTGCATCCAATCCTGTCGCCACCGCGCGCTCGGGGGACATCGGACGGACGGAATCGCGTCCTGCCGTGAGGTTCTCCCGGAACTGTGCAAGCGTTGCCGCTTCCGGAAAGCACACGCCGATGCCCACGACGGCGATCTCGCCAGGATCGACGTCGTCGCTTTCGAGCTTTCCGGGATCGCTGTTCACGGAACCTCCAGGCTGGTCAGAACTCGTAGACTTCGGGTGGTCCTCCCTCCTCGTGGTTCTCGCTGTCCTCGAGCACGGCAGCCTGCGCTTCCACGGTCACGAGGTCGAACAGTTGTCCCACCCGTAGAACGCCCGGCCACCGTTCGTCGATCTGCCGGTGAAGTTCGACGACTCGCTGCGAGTTGCCACCGACATCGAAGAATCCGTCCCGGACGTCGAAGTCCTCGTGTCCGAGGACTTCGGCCCACACCGCTACGACGGCGCGCTGAACTTCCGATGGCATCGATTGCGGATTCCGCTGCGGAACCAGTGCCCTCAACGCTTCGATGTCGACGTCGCCGACCGCATCGGTAGGGAATGCGCCCAGTGCGACCACATCTTCGGGCAGCCGCGCCAGTCCGTGCTTCGCGCAGAACTCTCGCAACTCGTCGGCCGAGGGCAGCACCGCAGTGGCGGGAGCCGGGACCCAGAACGCAACCCGTCTCCCTGGTGGGCTTCCCGTGTCGATCACCGATGCACGCCCGACTGCGGGATGCATTTCGAGAACTCGGCCGACCGTCGGCAGATCACTCGCCTGCGACGCTGCGGCGCCGTGTACCGCCGCGCAGTCGAGATCACGCACCACCGAATCGGGTGCGTCGAGGACTTGCTGCAAGATCGAGTGGAACCGATCTACGAGTACGTCGGCGGTGGGTTTGTCGAACAGTTCTGCGGCATAGGAGAGGCGGCCGGTGATGCCGTCAGGTGACCCGTCACTGCTCCTGCGTTCCTCGAAGGTCCAGTGCAGGTCGAACAGGAGGGTCCGAGACTCTCGTTCGAGGTGTTCGACCATCAGGCCCGGAAGTTCCACCTTGGGAGGCGCCTCGCCACGGAACTCGATCAGCACCTGGAACAGTGGTGTGTAGGCACGGGCCCGAGGCGGATTGACGGCGTCGACCACTGATTCGAACGGTACGTCGGAATGTGCGAACGCGGCTAGGTCGTTGTCGCGCACATCCTCGAGAGTCTGGGAGAATGTGCTGTTCGTATTGACGTGTGTCCGGAGGGCCAGGGTGTTCACGAACATCCCGACGACGTCGTCGAACTCGGCCCTCCCACGACCCGACACCGGGGTTCCGACAACGATATCCGTGGAACTGTGCTCCGAAAGTCGTACCAGCACGACTGCCAGCACAGCGTGAATCATCATGAACACGGTGGCGCGGTGGGTGCGTGCCACGTCGATGAGGTCTCGGTGCACTTGCGCTGGAATGTCGAAGTGTAAGGACTCTCCCGCGAATTTTCGATCGTTGGTTCGGGGCCGGTCGAGTGGCAGCGAAGTGACGGCCGGGGCGGCGTCCAGCACCGATCTCCAGTACTCGATCTGCTGGTGGGCGAGCGAGTTCGGGTCGTCACCGTGACCCAGTAGGTCACGCTGCCACTGCGCGAAGTCCGCATAGTGCATGTGCTGGAACGACCACTCCGGACTGTGGCCCGCAACTCGGGCCGCGTATGCGCTGACGAGATCACGCGCCAGCGTTCGCATCGAGAATCCGTCGGCGGCGATATGGTGGATCACCAAAATCAACAGGTGTTCGTCTGGGGTCACACGGTACAAACCGGTACGCAGGGGTACTGCGGCCGCAACGTCGAATCCGGTTGCAAACGCCTCGTTCGCAGCCACGTCCACCTCATGTCGGTGTGCGACCGGATGGACGGGCACGGCGAGCGGTTCGGGTGCAAGCACCTCTTGGATCGGGCCGTCGGGTCCTCGTGGGTAACGCGTGCGAAGCGATTCGTGTCGGTTCACGACGTCTCCGAGTGCCGCTTCGAGAGCCTCTGGATCGAGGTTACCGACGAGCCGAAGTTCGATCCCGATGTTGTAGGCGGCCGAGGTGGTGTCGATCTGATTCAGCAGCCACATGCGGTGCTGCGGCGGAGCCAGCGGTATCGGGCCTGTTCGGTCCGCCGTCCGCGGTACCGTATCCGCGGAGGCGTCGTGCACGTCGAGCCTGTCGGTCAGTGCAGTGGCAGTAGGCGCCTCGAACAGATCACGGACACCGATGCTCGTTCCCAGTTCTGCGTTGATGCGGGCGACCGCACGGGTGGCGGCGAGGGAATCACCACCCACCACAAAAAAATCATCACCCACACCCACCCCCGACACACCCAACACC
>JAAZAD010000342.1 GCA_012514505.1 Rhodococcus sp. (in: high G+C Gram-positive bacteria)
GAATCGCTCAAGGACCGGGCTCGCGCGCTGATCGCCGCCGACAGTCTCGGGGCGGATGCCGCGCGGCTGAGTCAGTTCAGCGCCGAGATCCGCAAAAAGATCGAGACGTACCAGAAGCAGGCGTCATTGGAGGCGCGGATCGCCGTCAACCGCTGCTACAAGCACATCTACTACCCGGTTCACGACCGCTCGAACAACCATCTGCGACACAAAGAACTGCCACCCCAGGCTCAGGGGGACACGAAGAACGCGACCACTGCGGTCATCACACTCCTCAAAGACGAAGGCAAGATCCGCTCCGAGTCGTTCACCGCCTCCTACCTGCGGTCGAAGACATGGGCGAAGGCCGAATCCGTCACCACCGCCGACCTTGTCGACTACTTCTGGATCGACCACAGCGTCCCGATCGTCCAGAACGCGGCATTGCTACGCGAAGCGCTCGTCAACGGCATCAAAAACGAGGGCTGGGTCTACTACGACGGCAGCACCGGCAAAGCGTTCACCGCGCACACCATGGCCGGCATGAACATCGGCTTCCGCAGCGACGCCGAGATAATGACCACCGACGAAGCGCAGAAACGTGGCCTGCTGGTCCGCAAACCCACCCAGACCGACCTGCGGGCAGTATTCGCCGGCGAACCAATCACCGGCGCAGAACTACGCACCCGCCTCGAAGCCGAATGCGGTGGAGAACCGTCGAAGAGCGACGTCCTCGAGATCCTCGCGACCGCGGTGCAAGCCGGGGACTACAAGACGCTCATCGTCCTCGACACCGAACCCGACACCGGGGTCCGTGCACTGTCGCCGAGCGCGATCAAAGACAAAGGACTCGATTCCCTGCACATCCTCACCCGCGAGGACGCCGACCAAGCAGGTGTCGAGGTACCCACCCGCACCGTCAACACCAAGACGTTCACCGCCACCGGTGCCGGCGGCGCCGCGATCCAAACCCTCATCGACCAGGTCTCCGATTTCACCGTCCGCACCATCCGCCGACTGACCATCAAAGTCACCGCCGACGGCGACAAGGGCACCAGCGACCTCGACCTCGCGGCCGCAGCCCTCGGAATGCTCCCCAAGTACGCCATCACCGTCAAAAGCACAGTCCGAGCCGAATACAAGAACGTCACCGGTGGCCTGCAATTCTCCGGCACCGCGGAACGCATGGACTACCAGAGCGCCTACGGAAACGTGAAGAAAGCGCTGGCCGGCGCGACGAAGATCGCCGGCGACCTGACACTCGACATCACATTCGATCCACCGGTGGTTGTCGACAGCCCCGAAATCGAGCAGATCCGCACCGTGATCAAGAACCTGCAGATCCAGCACACCCAGATGAGCGCGGAGGCAGCCCGATGACCGCACAACCGAAACACGGACCGGGTAGTCGCCATCTGACAGCCATCGCCACAACCCGGGGCTTCCGGATCACCATCATCCCAGGCCGCGCCGACACCTACGGGCTCGTCCTCGAGGAAACCTACGGCGACAACGCGAACGCTCTCACGTCCCGCGTCACCACCAGCACACCCGCACAGGTCGGTCGGATCACCGACGCGGTGTTCGCCGCTGTCCGCGGCTCCGGGCACGCACCCAGCGTGCTCGCGTTCACCCGCAAAAAGCCGATCCGCATCGACGAAGTCGCCGGGGTCCGCCTCGCCCTGATCCTGCTCACCACGAAGCCCATCGCCAAACA
>JAAZAD010000343.1 GCA_012514505.1 Rhodococcus sp. (in: high G+C Gram-positive bacteria)
ACCCGAACGACAGTTTGTGGAGGTGGTCGAAGGCTTTGCGGCGCATGTCGGTCTCGATGTTGATGCCGAGCATGTGTCCCCAGTACGTGACGACGAACGTGAGGAAGGTGTTGAGGACGTACACGAGCGCGAGAGCTACGGCGGCGATGGTGATGACGCGCCAGTTGCCTTCGGGCAGCAGTCGGTCGATGAACGCCTGCACCGCGACGGGGAACCCGAGCTCGAGCACGCCGAGGATGACCGCGCTGAAGAAGTCGATGAGGAACAGCCGCCGGTACGGGGCGTAGTAAGTGAAGAAGCGGCGAACCACCGAGCAATGGTACTCGGTGGACGTGCTGCGTTGACGTCGCGGGGAGCCGGCAACTGGGAGGCGCCACCCGACCTCGGGGCTTACCCGAGGTGCGAGTGGCGCTTCCTGATTCCCCCACGTGATTGTCCGATATCGGGTCCGTCCAAGGCCCGTCCGATCACCGTTTCGCGTCTGGGGCGCGGTTCCGTGCCTGGGCGCGGCTCACACGAGCCAGTACAGGCCTCCTCCACCTTCACGGTCCATGAACCCGAGGTCGACCAGTGATCGCCGCATGTAGGCGACGTCCTCGTTGAAACGCTCGAGGATGGTGTTGACCTGCTGCTCCGTGTAGCGCGTGCCGTGCTCGAACGCGGTGGCGACGTACTCCATGAGCGCCTTGTGCTTCTTTGCCTGCACGGGGAAGGCGGTGATGCGGCCCGCGCCGTCGGTGAAAGCCCTCATGACCTTGTACTGCAGGGTTTTCGGGTCGGTCGACGGATGCGCTCCCGTCCTATCGGCCAACAGCGTCAACTCGTCGGATCCCAGAAGTCGGGTAGCCATGTCC
This sequence comes from Rhodococcus sp. (in: high G+C Gram-positive bacteria), assembly GCA_012514505.1. Classification (GTDB taxonomy): domain Bacteria; phylum Actinomycetota; class Actinomycetes; order Mycobacteriales; family Mycobacteriaceae; genus Rhodococcus_F. Next base: position 855 of record JAAZAD010000343.1, read on the forward strand.
TTGAGGCTGTCCTCGCGTAGCTCGTAGTACCGGTAGTAGCCGCGAGGGATGGCAGCCACCAACCCGACCTCCCACAAGCGCTTCAGGTGATGCGAGGTCGTGCTGGCACCGAGCCCCAGCTCGGTGGCGAGCTCGTCGACCGTGTAGCTACCGCCCGCGAGCAGCCCGATGATGCGGAGCCGGTTCGTGTCGGCCAACGCCTTGAAGAAGGCGAGAAGGGTCTCGGTACTGGTCGGGATTAACTCGGAGTTCTCCTCTGGTGGCATGGGTGCTCCTTGTTTCGTGACTGGTCGCGAGCCAGCGCTGTCCCGCGGCTCGGTAGGGGCTCTGTGTTGTGGGACGTGCGGCGAAGCGCCCTAGGCTGCAGACAAGGGCGCGACAACAAACGCCGCCGGGCGGCCTGGGGTCTTCCCAGCGCGCCGCGACGATTCGTCGAACTGATTCTATCAGTCACGAACTGTTTTGACAAGCATCGAAATAGTTCGATACGGTGTTTCAGGGCGTTCTTGACACCCCACCACCTCTACTGGCAGATGCCGAGGTGACCTAGGCGCCAGCCGAGCAGGAAGCCCGGGGCCCCTCCCTACCGGTCGTAGAAAGCTGGTGGTTCGATCCCGAGGGCGCGGAGGTACACGTAGCCCTGTCCGCGGTGGTGGATCTCGTTGTCGATCACGTACATCAGCGTCCCGATGGTCTTGTCGGGCCACTGCCCGAACGCGACGTCCTCCTG
>JAAZAD010000344.1 GCA_012514505.1 Rhodococcus sp. (in: high G+C Gram-positive bacteria)
AGATCAACGCGCATTTTCCGGGCGCGGTCGTTCGCAAGGATCTCGTCAAGGCGGTCAAAGGCAATGCGATCGTGCCATCGTACGTGCTGGAGTATCTGCTCGGTCAGTTCGCTGCGACCGACGACGAGGCGACGATCCAGGAGGGCATCGAGAAGGTCCGCCGGATCCTCGCCGAACACTATGTGCACCGCAACGAGTCGGAGCTGGTGAAATCAAGGATCCGCGAGAAGGGCCGCTTCCGGATCATCGACCGGGTCAGCGTGACGCTCAACGAGAAGGACGACGTCTATCAGGCATCGTTCGCGAACCTCGGCATAAGCGGGGTCCTCGTCGAGCCGAGCACAGTGAACGCGAACCAGAAACTATTGGTGGGCGGCGTATGGTGCCTGTGCGACATCGAGTACTACCACAGTGACGACTCCCGCGTGGTGCCCTGGATCCTGGGGCGACTGCAGCCGATCCAGATGTCGAGTTTCGACTACGCCAGTTACCTGAACGGTCGGGCCGAGTTCACCACCGACGAGTGGATCGACCTGCTGATCCAGTCCATCGGCTTCAACCCCGAGATGTTCGGGCGCCGCGCCAAGCTACTCCAGTTGACCCGGCTGATCCCATTCGTGGAACGCAACTACAACCTCGTCGAGCTGGGCCCGAAGGGCACCGGCAAATCGCATATCTACTCCGAGTTCTCACCCCACGGCATGCTGATCTCCGGCGGCGAGATCACCGTGCCGAAACTGTTCGTGAACAACGCCAACGGGAAGATCGGCCTCGTCGGCTACTGGGACGTCGTCGCGTTCGACGAGTTCGCCGGCAAGAAGAAGCGCACCGACAAGGCGCTTGTCGACATCATGAAGAACTACATGGCGAACAAGTCGTTCTCCCGTGGTGTCGAGACACTGGGCGCGGAGGCGTCGATGGTGTTCGTCGGCAACACCTCGCACACCGTGCCCTACATGCTCAAGCATTCCGACCTCTTCGACGAACTCCCCGAGAGCTACCACGACTCGGCCTACCTCGACCGGCTGCACTTCTACATCCCGGGATGGGAAGTCGACACGATCCGTGGCGAGATGTTCTCCAACGGATACGGATTCGTCGTCGACTACATCGCTGAAGTCCTCAAATCGATGCGGAATCTCGACTACTCCGACCGCTATCAGCAGTACTTCACGCTGGGATCGGAGATCTCCACCCGCGACCGCGACGGCATCCACAAGACCTTCTCCGGCCTGATGAAACTGCTCTACCCGCATGAACAGGCCACCCCCGAGGAGATCGAGGAGATTCTCCAGTTTGCGATCGAGGGCCGTAAGCGCGTCAAAGACCAGATTCTCCGCATCGACGACACGATGGCAGCGGTCAAGTTCGGGTACCGATCGCTCACGGGTGAGTGGACGGCTGTGACCACTCTGGAGGAGGACGAGTACCCCAGACACTATCACCGAGGTCGCCCCGGAGTTACGGGTGACGCTGAGGATCCCTCCGATCCGGTTGCTCTCACGGCGGGTGCAGCCGGCTTGGGGGCAGCGGTTGCTCCGGCCCCGGCCAAGGAAGAGTTATTCCAAGGGCAGCGGGACTTCGCCGAGAACCAACGCGGAATCTCGTTCGAGACTCTCCTCATGCCGTACCTGCGAGGTGCGACCGAGATCGAGTTGCACGACCCGTACATCCGGATGAGCCATCAAGGCCGGAACCTCGTCGAGTTGCTGGCCTTGATTGCCTCAGCCAAAGACCCTGCGGACGAGGTGGTCTTCAAGCTGTTCACCCTCCTCGACTCCGATCTCGATTACCAGGCGAAGCAATTGCAGATGCTCAATCAGATCATTCAGGGAGCTGACCAACAGGGCGTCAAGGTTGAGGTGGGCAAAGACCCAGGCGGCCACGACCGCTGGATTCGCACAAACAACGGATGGCGCATCAACCTGGGCCGTGGACTCGACATCTTCCAGAAGCAGGAAGGTGGCTGGTTCGACTTCGGTAGTACCCGCCAGGAGTTCCGTCAGGTCAGGGCATTCGGCGTGACGTACATCCGAGAGTAAGGTGACCGTGAGTTTCGACGAAGCGAGCCAGCCCAATGAGACTCGGAGAAGCCGCTCGCCTGGTTACCGCCAACACGCGGGAATCTCCCAAGGTTCCCCGACGGAACATCCGCTCCGCGCGTCCGAAAACTCCAGGGCGTAGCCTTATCGGTCGACCTTTCGACAGGATTCTGCCCGCGCAGGTACCTCGGCCCGGTTGCGGTGGAAATGTGTGCTGTTGTGATTCAGGACGTTCGATTCGGTCCTGACGGAAGTGCTGAGTGACCGTTGTGCTTTCCAGTTCAGCGAACGAGGCGTGTAGGATTCCGCTTTCCTACTGATCGGTACCCGGAGGTACGCCTGTGACTGTTGGTTCCGTACACGGCTCGGACGCTTCCGATTTCGACTCACGACTCCGTCGTGAAGCGATGGCCTGGCTGACTGCTCGCACCAACGACGGTATGGACCCGATCAGTCGGCAGGATCTACTCGACTTCACCATCGACGGGGAGATGTTCCGGCTGATGGATCGGACTCGGGGAATCCGGAAGCCCCGGGAGCTTCCTTCGGCCCTGTCGATCAGCACCACGTACCGCCCTCCGGGTGCGAAGCGTCCCTACGAGGACGCGATGGGTTCGGACGGACTCTTGCGGTACAAGTGGTCGACCACGGACCCGGACAACATGGACAACCGTGGCCTGCGCGCTGCGATGGCATCTGGTGTACCGCTGATCTGGTTCTACGGTGTCGGGCCGAGCTTGTTCCAGCCGGTCTATCCGGTGTTCATCGTCGCCGAGGAGCCCGAGCGTCACCAGTTCGTGATCGCGACGGAGGTGGCGCGAGACCTTCACGTCGCCGATTCTCCGGTCGAGGACCAGCTCCGGCGCTATGTGGTCGCTGAGACGAAACGTCGGCTGCATCAGCCGGTGTTCCGGGCGACCGTGATGCGTGCATACGAAACCCGTTGTGCAGTGTGTGCACTCCGACACAGGGAACTTCTCGACGCGGCGCACATCGTTCCGGATTCGCATGAGGCGGGGATCGCGTCGGTGACGAATGGTCTGGCCATGTGCAAGATCCATCACGCGGCGTACGACGTGCACATCCTGGGCGTCACGCCAGACTTGGTGGTCGAGATTCGCAAGGACCTACTGGAAGAGATCGACGGGCCGATGCTCGAACATGGTTTGAAGGAACGTCACGGTCAGAAGCTCATGGTCGTGCCCGCGGTCCGCGGTGAGCGGCCGAACCGAGACCTTCTCGCCATCAGCTACGACCGATTTCTCAGCGCCGGACAGTGATCGGGCGACCGGGCATGACGTCGGATGTGCGACGAGAACCCGGCTGAACTCGACGATGTGTTCGGCGACGGCTGCGGATCCGGCCGCGCCGCTGAACGTCGACCCGCGCCGGTGACTGATACCGGCAGCAGACTGGCGAGCATCGTGCGTAGGTAGTCCGGGGATGGTTGGGCAGGCAGGTCGGACAAGAATGCCTGCGGGTCGATACCGCGGGGTGCGGTCATCGCGGGTGTGTCCTTTCGAGTGGGTGTAGGAGTTTCCGCGAAAGCCCCCCGCGGTGGCCCTTTCTCCGTCGGGATCTGCGCCCCTATGGCGTGTCCACGGTGGTCAACGATCTGTGCGGGACTCGTACGCCATCATGCGGGAACGTAACCCGCTGTCGTCGACTCCGACCCGGTCGTCGACACCTCACCCGGCCTGCCGGTGGCACGACAAGAGATCCTCACCACAAGAGATCCTCGACGCCTTCGATCAGCTCCCCGACCCCCGCAAGGCCCGCGGCACACGACGCGCCCTGACCAGCGTGCTGGCAACCGCAGCCGCGGCGGCGATCGCCGGGGCCACCTCGGTCGCAGCGATCGCCGAATGAGCCGCCGCCGGCACCGACGTCCTCGCCCGCCTCGGTATCGGAACCCGGATTCCGTCCCTGTTGTCGACGTTTTGGCAGGTCCCCGATAGTCGGTCCACCCGGATTCAGAGCCAGGTTGTGATTGGTACCGATCTCAGTTGATCTCGCTGCCCACCGGTCCGACCTGCTCGTATACGCCTGGATCCGATTGTTGTTCAACACAGTTGATGGGCAAAGGGTGATCGCGTGCGGCCGATGGCGCCATCGACTGTCCGACGGCCCGTCACGTTACGGCTGACCAGGGGAAACGCCACCACGACATGGCCCTGGCGCCGGCACCTGCCCTGCACCATCGCCTGGGCGCCGCCTCCAAGGGATCGGTGCCTTGTCCTATTGTGTTGATGTTGAATCGGTAGCTGCCGGCACCGGGGAGGTCGGTCGGCGGCGAAGGGGGAGTTCATGGTGGAGTCGTTTCGGTCGAGGCGGGTGGTCGGTGCGCCGCAGAAAGGTGGACAGCACCACAAGTCCGGTGTCGGCACGCAGCCTCAGCGGTCGGTGCCGCTCGTGTCTCCGCAGGCTCTGATCAATCGACGCAAGCCTCGTTCCGGAGATCTTCTTCGTGCGTTCCGCGCCATCGATACCGCAGTGGACAGAAGCGCGCAGCTCGAGATCATGCGGTCGATTCGTGACGAGTACGAGCGGCGTCAGGGTGGTGTGTTGCTCGGGTGCCTTCAGCAGTGTTACCTGGGGCCGCCGTTCGTCGATCACAAGCTCGATCTGCTGCACGACATCGTCGAGCACTACCACGCCGCCGACGCGGTGGCCGATCCGTTTGCGCAGGCGCGGGGGTTGG
>JAAZAD010000345.1 GCA_012514505.1 Rhodococcus sp. (in: high G+C Gram-positive bacteria)
CTCCCTCTCGGATCAACTCGACGCCGAGACTGCGTCCATCTCCGCCGCCGCCAACAGCCTCACCGGCATCGAAGGCGTCGATGCCTTCGTCGAGAAGCGTCGCGCCGATTTCGGTTCTGTCGAGCGGACCGAGACCTAGTCGGGGTTCTTCTCCTCGAGTTGCCGCATCCGCTCCGCGGCTTGTTTCAGCCGCTTCTTGCGTGCTGCGGCATCAGCTTCTTTCAGCTCTTCGAGGGCCTCCTCGTCACTGTCGGTGAAGTCGAAGATCATTCGCGGAACACTCAACGTGAGAATCAGTGTCGGCCACACCACCCACGCGTAGCTGACATCGAAAACGAACTGAAGCACCAGGAATGTCACCAGCGTGACGCCGATGATGATCCAGTCGAGTGTCTCCACCAGATTTCCCCGGCGACGCAGTGACGCGAGTTCCGATTCCGCGGCACTCCGCTCTCCGGTTTGCGGCATTGGTGCATCGGATCGGGTGGCCAGTTCCTGGGACTTTCGAATCCGGCCATCGACAATCCCGAGAGGAACGCCTCCCGGAAGTCCTTCGAAGGGAGCGCGGACCGCGGTGAGACTCCGCGCCGAAGCGACGACGGCCGAACGATCGTAGAACTCGTTGACATCCAATCGACCATCCGCGTAATGCTCGCTCAGCACGTTGAGTGCATACAGTCGCTCGTCATCGCTGAGCAGTAGGTCGTCCGGTCCGGATTGATCCACCATCGTTCTCCCCTGTTCACTGGCCCGAATGTGTGCAGAGTACATACGATCGAACGCGACGAAAGAGCTTCCTGGGTTCCGGCGATCGGCCGCCCACCCTCCGCTTGCATCCGCCCCAACAACCACGCAATGCCGCATTGGTCCTATTCTGGGGGTTCGTTCAGCATCACCACCGAAAGCGAGCCATGAAACGCGCACCGCGCAAACCTCGAAGACCCATCGAACATCGTGTGAACATCACTGACACCCCACGTCGGGAGGTGGAGTCAGCGTGATGACGATGTTCGGAATCTTCCTCGGAATCGCGGTCGTGCTCGCAATCACCGCACTGACCGGCTATTTCGTGGCCCAGGAATTCGCTTACATGGCCGTGGACCGGTCACGGCTCAAGGCGCGTGCGGAGGCGGGCGACGGCGCGGCAGCACGCGCGCTGGCTGTCACCCGCCGAACCTCGTTCATGCTCTCCGGTGCGCAGCTCGGTATCACCGTGACCGGCCTGCTCGTCGGCTACGTCGCCGAACCCCTCATCGGGAGCGGGTTGAGCGAGTTGATGGGCGGAGTCGGAGTCCCGAGTGGTGTAGGAATCGCAGTCGGCGCAGTTCTCGCGCTGCTGTTCTCCACCGTTGTGCAGATGGTATTCGGTGAACTGTTTCCGAAGAACCTCGCCATCGCCCGTCCTGAACCGGTCGCCCGTCGGCTCGCGCTGTCGACCACTCTCTACCTCAAGCTGTTCGGTTGGCTGATCCGGCTGTTCGACCAGTCGTCGAATCTGCTCCTGCGCGCCCTGAAAATCGAACCGGTGCATGACGTCGAGCATTCGGCCACACCCCGCGACCTCGAACACATCGTCGCCGAGTCCCGCGATACCGGAGAACTTCCGCGCGAGCTGTCGACCTTGCTCGACCGGATCCTCGACTTCCCGACCCGCACAGCGGAGCACGCCATGATCCCTCGGGCCCATGTCGACGTCGTCCCGGCCGACGAGCCGATCGACAGTGTGCTGTCCCGGATGGGCACCGGTCACACCCGCTACCCCCTGGTCGGGACGACGAGTGACGACCTGCGCGGAGTCATCCACCTGCACGATCTCCTGAGCGCAGCACCGGCCGGAACCGCGGCCGATCACGCCCGAACGGCCGTCATCGTGCCCACCACCCTGCCGCTCCCGGATGTTCTGGCCCAGATCACCGAAGCGAAAGACGAGATGGCACTGGTGATCGACGAGTACGGAGGTTTCGCCGGAGTCGTCACGATCGAGGACATGGCCGAGGAACTCGTCGGTGAGATCGCCGACGAGCACGACCCGGACTACGAGGCCACCGATGCGGTTGCGGTCGACGGTGGCTGGCTGATCCCCGGTGGCATGCACGTCGACGAGGTCGCACGGGTCTTCGACGAACACCTTCCGGAAAACGACGACTACGAGACGTTTGCCGGCCTCGTGATCGCCGAGTTCGGAGGGCTACCCGAAGTCGGCGACACAGTTACGGTTCCGCTGCCCGCAGACCCCGCGGACCTACTGTCCGACGAGCCTGCACCCACCAAGGAACTGCACGTCGAGGTGCGCGGTGTCGCCCAGCACGTACCGTCGTCACTCTTCGCGACGGTGCGCGCCAGCCGAAAGGACTCCATCGATGAGTAGTCCCTGGATCGTCCTTGTCGTGACCGTGGCACTCATCGCGGCAAGCGCCTTCTTCGTCGCGATCGAGTTCGCGCTCATCGCTGCGCGGCGCCACCGACTCGAAGACGCGGCTCCCACAAGCCGCTCAGCGCGCGCAGCGTTGCGCAGCGCCTCCGAACTATCCGTCTTGCTCGCGGGATCTCAACTCGGCATCACGGTCTGCACTCTCGCCCTCGGTGCAGTCACGAAACCGGCAGTGCATCACTGGCTCACACCCGCGTTCCAAAGCTGGGGTGCGCCACTGTGGCTGGCCGACGTCGCCGGATTCGTACTCGCGTTGATCATCGTGACCTTCCTGCACCTGGTCGTCGGCGAGATGGCGCCCAAGTCGTGGGCCATCGCACACCCCGAGAAGTCGGCCACGATGCTCGCGATCCCGATGCGTGGATTCATGTGGCTCACCCGCCCGCTCATCGTCTCTCTGAACCGAATCGCGAACTGGTGCCTGATCAAGGTGGGGGTACAGCCGGTCGACCAGGTGTCCTCGGGACAGGACCCCGAGACACTGCGGCACCTCGTCGAACACTCCGCAACCGTCGGCACACTCGACGAGCGCTATCACGGCCACCTCACCAGCGCGCTGGCACTCGAAGCACTGACCGTAGGCGACATAGTCCGCCCCACCAGCGATCCGAGCAGCGTCGACATCGACGCCCCCATGGAGGTCGTACGCGAGGCCGCCAACCGCAGTGGCCATCTGCGCCTACTGGTGGTCAGTGGAGCCAACGTCGAAGGCGTGCTCCATGTTCGCGACAGCCTCGACGCCCCGTCGGGCGCCAGAGCCAGGGACCTGATGCGCGAGGTTCTCACCCTCGAGACGCGCACCCCCGTCTACGAAGCACTCGCGACCATGCGCAGCACGCGCAGCCACATCGCGATCGTCCGCGACGACGCTGGGAAGCTGACCGGCCTGATCACGCTCGCCGACGTCCTGGCCCGCCTGATGCCCACCACTGGTGCCAGCGCCTGACTTGCCCCACTACAGGAGCCGCGCGTTCAAGCCACGATCTCCGGCTCACGGCGTACATACGCGTCGCGGCATCCCAGCGAACAGAATCCCCATCGGTCTCCGCGATGCTCGAGAATGACGGCGCCCTTGCCATCGCGCACGGTCATCCCACAGATCGGGTCGATCAACTTTCCATCGGGAGGGGTGGCAGCCGTACCGTTCGCGAGCGCTTCGCGAAACTCCTCGGTGAGGAAATCGAGCACATCGTCGGCGGTTGCCGGCCGTCCGTCGAGCCCGATACTGCCGTCCGGCACACCGTCCACGCGCACCCAGAGACTTGCCCGTTCGCGCTGCCATCCGCGATCGTCGTCCAAGCGCCGGACGGCAGTGCGAACGAACCCGATGAACGTCCGTGCCGCTTCTTCGCGCCACGCCTCCGGCACGGTGAGGGTGATGATCATCGGCGGCGCGGCATTCTCCGCCGGTGGTCCGTCTCCGGTTCGCCACCCCATCAGCTCCCGGAACGCGATATGAGTGGCCGCCCGCGCCCGCAGCGTCGTCTCCGCTGCGTGTCCACCGTCCGCAAGGAACAAGTCGACAATCGACTGGCTGATCAGGTCGCGGTCGTGGTCGTTCAGTGCACTTGTCGGATGGGCAATCTCGATCAGAATCATGCTGCGCCTTTCTGGTGACAGGCGGCCCAGTGGTCGCCTGGTGAACCAGTGTGGATACGAAAACGCACCACGTCGATGACCTCGGAGGTCATCGACGACGCGCGTGGGGCGTGCCAGAATTCCAGCATGGACTCGGAAGCGGGCGTTGGATCGATGGTCCGGTGGTGGCGTCGGCACCGGCGCCGTTCGCAGCTCGACGTGGCCTTGGCAGCCGACGTATCGGCCCGTCACCTGAGCTGCATCGAGACCGGACGCGCGCAACCGAGCAGGACGATGGTCGAGCGGTTGTGCGACGAGCTCGACGTGCCTCTCCGTCAGCGCAACACGCTGTACCTGGCCGCCGGATTCGCACCCGCTCACGACGAACGGACACTCGACGACCTGGGAGCGGCACGAGCGGCACTCGACACCCTGCTACGCGCTCACGATCCCAATCCGGCTGTGGCAGTCGATATCCGATGGGATGTCGTAGCGGCCAATACGGCGATGACCCGCTTTCTCAGCCAGGTTCCGCCTGCCGTCGCAGGGCCTCCGTTGAACATGATGCGTGCCACATTGCACCCCGACGGACTCTTCCCATCGCTCCTCGATCCAGCCCAATGGCGCGCGAACGCATTGCGAAGATTACGTCGCCAACTGGACCGAACCGGCGCCCCAGAACTGGTGGAACTGCTCGCTGAGCTCGAGACCTATCCGCAGCCTCCCGACAACATCGACGACTCGAGCAGCGAAAGCGACGGGATCGTGACTCCCATGCGCATGCGCACCGAAGCCGGTGACCTGTCATTGCTGTACACGGTCACCGTGTTCGGCTCACCGCGCGATGTAACCCTCGACGAGCTGGCTGTGGAGACATTCCTACCCGCCGACCGGGCCACGCGACGTCTCCTGGAAGCGATGGCGGCTGACGATCCACAGTTGACCGCCGACTGATCACCTTCGGTCGCAGGCGGAGCTCATCGGTTCACGTCAGCTCCGGAATTTCAGCACGGGCTCGCGCTCGGGCGTCGAAGCGGCGGGCAATGAACTTGCCGATCTCGTCCACCCACAGCACCGTCGAACCGACGGCCACGGCCAGTAGCCATTGCCCGGAGGTGAGCGAGGTGGTGTCCATGAATCCCTGCAATGCATCGAATTGGACGACACAGATCTGCAGCACGACGACCGCGACGATGGCAATCCAGATCGTGGGGTTGGTGAGCGTCTGCAGCGAGAACACCGAACGGAGATCGGATCGCACATTGAACAGGTTGAACACCTGATAGAACACGAAGGTGGTGAATGCGAGAGTCGTCGCGAACAACGGATCGGATGCGCTCTCCGGGAACAGCTCCGGGCCGAAGTGCAAAACCGCGATGGTGCCCACGGTCATCACCACGCCGAGCCCGAGAATGCGCCGTACTCGCGCCCGAGTGAGTAGCGCTTCCTTCGCCGGGCGCGGCGGCCGTTTCATGGCGTCCGGCTCCGTCGGATCCACACCGAGCGCGAGAGCGGGCGGCCCGTCCATGATGATGTTCACCCACAAGATCTGCAGGGCGGTGAACGGTGCGCCCCCGGCGAGGCCGAGCACACCCGCTGTCAAGAAGATCAGCACGAACCCCCACGCCGTGGTGAGCTGGAATTTCACGAACTTGATGATGTTGTCGTAGATGCCACGCCCCTCGGACACGGCCGCGACGATGGTCGCGAAGTTGTCGTCGGTGAGAATCATGTTCGCGGCACCCTTGGACACGTCGGTGCCCGTGATACCCATCGCGACACCGATATCCGACTGCTCGAGGGCAGGTGCATCGTTCACGCCGTCCCCGGTCATCGCCACGATCTGACCGTCGGCCTGCAACGCCTTGACGAACCTGATCTTGTGCTCGGGAGCCACCCGAGCGAGCACACCGAAACGCGCTGCGCGCTCGCGGAGCTCGTCGTCGCTGATCGAATCGAGCTCGGTACCCGACGCGGCGCTGCCGTTGATACCCAGCTCGTCCGCGATCGCCGAAGCTGTCACCAGGTGGTCACCGGTGATCATGTGCACCGCGATTCCCGCCGAGTGAGCCACCGCGATGGCGTCTTTCGCCTCGGGCCGAGCCGGGTCGACGATGCCCACGATGGCGTAGACGGTCAGATCGGACACCGCACTCTGCAGGGCCTCCTCGTCACCGCGCGGCACCGCCGCCAACTCGCGACCGGCGATCATCAGGGTCCGCAACCCCTCGGAAGCCAGATCCTCCACTGCCGCCGTGATCCGCCGCCGCGCAGTGTCGTCGAGCGGGACCGGACCATCGGCGCCTCGGGTCGACGAGGCCCGTCCGAGCAGCACGCCCGGCGCTCCTTTTGCAAAGCACCGGTAGCCGCCGTCCGGTTGGGTGTGGAATGTCGCCATGTACTTGTAGTCCGAATCGAACGGGACCTCCGCGATTCGGTTCAAGGACGCCCGTGTTCCCTCGACGTCGATGCCACCCTTCTCGGCCAGCACCACGAGCGCCCCCTCGGTGGGGTCACCGACGAGTGTGCTGTCGCGTACGGATGCGTCGTTGCACAGGGCCATTCCCAGTAGAGCGTCGGTCAGGTCAGGAGCCGGCCGGCCGTCGCCGACGAGAATCTTGCCATCGGTTCCATACCCCGTGCCCGAAACGCGAAAGGCACGGCCGTCCACCAGCAATCGCTGCACCGTCATCTCGTTCAGGGTGAGCGTTCCGGTTTTGTCCGTCGCGATATGTGTGGTGCTGCCGAGGGTTTCGACAGCCGCGAGTTGTTTGACGATCGCACCACGCGCCGCGAGCCGTGATGCCCCCATCGCCAACGTGAAGGCGACGACGGCGGTGAGACCTTCGGGAATCGTTGCGACCGCCAGCGAAACGGCAGTGACGAGCAGTTCGGACCACGTTTGTCCACGCAGTAGGCCGAGTACGAAAACGATCGCCACCACCACGATGGCGATGATCGTGAGGGTTTGCGCGAGCTGGCCGATACGTCGTTGCAGCGGGGTCTGTTCGACGCCTGCCTCACCGAGAAGCGCGGCGATCGCACCCATCTCCGTGCGCATGCCCGTGTCGGTGACGACCATCGCGGCCCGTCCGCGGGTCACCTCGGTGTTCATGAAGAGCATGTCGTGGCGGTCACCGAGCGGCGCCTGCGGATCGTCGACGGTGTCGAGAGATTTGTCGACCGGCTGCGACTCTCCCGTCAGGGCTGCCTCGGCGACCTGTAACCGCACCGCGGTGACGAGACGCCCGTCCGCCGGCACCGAGTCACCGGCCTCGAGGTGCACGATGTCGCCGGGGACGAGCTCGGCGCGGGGCACTTCACGACCCCGGCCGCCGCGCAGAACATTGGTGGTCGACACCGACATCTTCTTCAGCGCCTGCAAGCTGCTCTCGGCGCGGGACTCCTGCGCGTAGTTCAGAATCGTGTTGAGCGCGATGACCGCGAAGATGACGACGGGCGTTTCCCACTCCCGCGACACGGTGGCACTGACCACAGCGGCTACCACCAGCACGAGTGTCATCTTGTCGGCGAGCAGCGACAGAACTTTGCGCCATACCGGGATGCTCTTCGCCTCGTCGAGCAGATTGGGCCCGTATCGGTCGCGGCGCTGTTCGACCTCGTCGTCGGTGAGACCTTGGTCCAGATCCACACCCAAGGCGCCGGCGACCTCGGCGCCGTCGCGGGTGTGCCATTTCGCTGCTGTCTCTACCGGCATCGACACTCCTCCACTACACGGGTGGGCCGGTCCCACCATAACGGCAGCAGGTAGTGGAGCAGCCGGACTTACGGCAAACGCCAGTCGACGGGTTCACCGCCCAATTCCTGTAGGAGTGCGTTGGCGCGGGTGAACGGCCGCGAACCGAAGAATCCACGCGAGGCCGAAAGCGGAGACGGATGCGGTGATTCGATCACGGGAACGTCGCCGAGCATGGGCTTCACACTTGCGGCATCGCGTCCCCACAGAATCGCCACGAGCGGATTCGGGCGCGCGACCAGCGCATGAATTGCCTGCTCGGTGACCGCCTCCCAACCCTTGCGTCGATGGGACGCGGCCTCACCCGGCGCTACCGTCAGCACACGGTTGAGCAGCATGACACCCTGACGCGACCACGGGGTCAGGTCGCCGTTCGACGGGGTCGGCAAGCCCAGATCGGCCGAGTACTCCTTGTAGATGTTCGCCAGGCTGCGCGGAACCGGGCTGACCTCCGGCGCCACCGAGAAGCTCAAGCCCACAGCGTGACCCGGGGTCGGGTACGGATCCTGACCCAGGACCAGGACTTTCACCTCGTCGAACGGGAGGGTGAAGGCACGCAACACGTTCTCACCGGCGGGCAGGTAGCCCCGGCCCGCGGCATTCTCCGCACGCAGAAAGTCGCCCATTGCGGTGATCTGTTCGGAGACCGGCGCCAATGCCTCGACCCAACCCGCTTCCAACACGGTCTCTCGGGTCGGCATCAGTCGAGCCTGCGCAGCGCTTCGCGGTAGTAGGCAGCATTCGCGGAGTACATTTTCACGTTGAGTGCGACGTGGCCTTCAGGCACCTCGTATCCCTCCCGCACCTTCGCCGGCACTCCCAGCGCCATCCGCCGACTCGGGACCTCGAACTTGAAGGGCACGACGGCACCCGCCCCCACGATCGCGCCGTCCCCGATCACGGAACCGTTCAACACGATCGAGGCGGATGCAACGAGGCAGTTGTCGCCGATGGTGGCACCTTCGACGTGCGCATTGTGGCCGATGACGCAGTCTGCGCCGATCACTGTGGGATCGACGGGCGTGCAGTGAATCACGGTGCCGTCCTGAACGTTGGTCCGCTCCCCGACCGAAATTGTGCCGTAATCACCACGCAGCACGGCGCCCGGCCAGACCGAGGAACCTGCCGCCAGCGTCACCGCGCCGATCACGACAGCGTCGGGATGGACGTAGGCGTCCGGGTGGATGTCCGGGGCACGATCACCGAGCGCATAGATAGCCATGTGTGCAACCTATACGGAGAAGCTCTGCCAGCCGACGGCCCCCGTGACGGGTGTGCCGTCGATCGACATACCGGACCCGGCGCGTACCAACCCGATCTGCGTCCATCCCGCTGGTAGAGCAGTACCCGCAGGGAACGTCCCGGCGAAGGCATGATCCTCTCCCCCGGTCAACACCCAGTCCTGCGGGTCGACACCGATGCGCTCGGCTACCGCGACGAGATCGGCGTCGGCGCGTAGCGCTGCCCCGGACAGGTCCATCCCGACACGGGATTCCTCGCAGATGTGCCCGAGATCCGCCAGCAGGCCGTCGGAAACGTCCGTCATGGATGTGGCGCGCCCGCCCGGCCCGTCAACGGCGGCCAGCGCACAGTGGTAGGGCGGCGACGGCACCCGGTGCACTGCCACGAGGGGGTTGTCGTGATCCGCACCTGCACTCGACTCGACGCCTGCACTCAACAGGGCCAGCCCGGCGGCCGACCGTCCGAGTTCACCCGCGACGGCCACGACGTCACCCACGCGTGCCCCGGACCGGAGTACTGCGGCACGGCCTTCGAGATCGCCGAGCACGGTGACGGACACGACCACCTGATCGGCCTGCACGACATCGCCGCCCACCACGCCCGCCCCGAGTGCCTCCGCAGCCTCGCCGATTCCGGCCGAGATCCCTTCCACCACACTCGCCAGGGTGTCCGGCGGACATCCGAGCGAAACCAGGAAAGCGGTCGGACGTGCTCCCATGGCAAACACGTCGGCAGCGTTCTGCGCCACTGCTTTCCGTCCGACGTCGTGTGGGCTCGACCAGTCGAGCCGGAAGTGACGCCCCTGCACCAACATGTCGGTGGATACCGCGACGCGGCCGTCCGACGCTCGCACGATCGCGGCGTCGTCACCCGGCCCGAGCAGGGTGGTATCGGGCTGGCTTCGCCCGGCAACAGCACGCCTGATCAACGCGAACTCCCCCACCTCCGCCACCGTGCGTTGGGACGGATTCACATCGTCAGGCCGAGACTCGGTCGGTGAGATGGTGTGCCTCCTGAGGTAAGTTCGTCAGGCCTCGACCCTACGACGAAACAAGATCCGAGCATGTCCGAGACCGAATCCTCCGCCAGCGAGTCATCCACGATCGAAGACGATCATCGCCGCCACCCCGCGGTGATCGCGACGGCAATAGCAATTCCCGTCGCACTCGTCGTCGGAGTCCTCGTCGCAGCCTTCCTTGCCGGCCGCGATCCGGTCCATGCTCCCGTGTCACTGGGTGCGGTACCGGCCCCTGCCTCGGGGTCACCCGAATGCAAGACCCTCATGGCGGCTCTGCCGGACACCCTCGGCGACTTGGAGAGGGCCGAACTCGTCGACCCCGCGCCCGAATCGGCGGCAGCGTGGCAACCGGTGGAGGGCGAGCCGGTCGTCCTGCGCTGTGGACTCGACCGCCCACTCGAGTTCAATCAGGCTTCGCCGTTGCAGGTCATCAACGGTGTTCAATGGTTCGAGGTCTCGGGCGAGGACATCGGGTCCACCTCGAGTACCTGGTACCTCGTGGATCGCGGCGTGTACGTGGCGTTGACCCTGCCCGACACCGTCGGCCCGACTCCGATCCAACAAGTTTCCGAGACGGTCGCAGACTCTCTCGAGCAACAGCCCCTCGACCCCGCACCGCTACCTGGATCCTGAGGCGCTACCGAAGTCCGGTTCCACGGACGAGTGCAGTCTCGACCAGCGTGGACACCAGACTGGCGTAATCGACTCCCGCGGCATCCCACATGCGCGGGTACATCGAGATGGACGTGAATCCCGGCATCGTGTTGATCTCGTTGATCACCGGGCCGTCCTCTGTGACGAAGAAGTCGACGCGCGAGAGCCCCTGACAATCGAGAGCGCGAAACGCCTCGACGGCCAGCCGCCGAATCTCGTCGCTGACGGTCTCGTCGAGTTTCGCCGGCACGTCGAACTCGCACACGTCGTCGAGGTACTTGGTATCGAAGTCGTAGAACGCCTCGAGGTCGGTCTGTGCCGATTCCGGCATCTTGATTTCGGCGACCACACTCGCCCGCACCGAGCCGTCGGGGAACTCGAGCACGCCGCACTCCACCTCGCGGCCCACGATCCCCGACTCGACGATCACCTTGGGGTCGTGGAGGCGAGCATGCGCGATCGCCTTGTCCAGACCGGACCAGTCCGCGACACGCGTGATGCCGATCGACGAGCCACCCCTGGCCGGTTTCACGAACACCGGAAGTTCGAGACCGTTTCGCTCGTCTTCGGTCAAGGTCTCGGTGCCCGGACGCAACACGACCTGATGACCCACCGGAAGGTTTTCGGCAGCGAGCATCTTCTTCGTGAACTCTTTGTCCATGCCTGCCGCGCTTGCCAGCACACCGGGCCCCACGTATGGGACGCCCGCGAGCTCGAGCAGACCCTGAACTGTGCCGTCCTCGCCGTACGCGCCGTGTAGGACGGGGAAGACCACATCGACCGACGCCAGCACCTTCCCCGCGTCACCCTCCGACAATGCGACCAGTGCGCCCTGCCTCGTCGGGTCTGCCGTCAGCGCGAGCTCGGTGCCGCTACGTTCCACACTCGGCATCGATCGGTCACGGATGGCCAGATCCTCCGGGTCCGTCGACCCCAGCATCCAGGTGCCGTCACGGGTGATGCCGATGGGCACCACCTCGAAGCGGTCCGGATCGAGGTTGGCCAGGACACTTCCTGCCGAAACACACGACACGGAATGCTCACTGCTGCGTCCACCGAATACGACGGCGACCCTGATACGCGGTTCATTCACGAGACAAACCGTACCGGCCACGTGGAGACACCGCGTCAGGACCCGTTTTACTCCGGCTTCGTCCGCCGGCCGAGCAATTCGCCGACCGCGTCCTGCACCTCGAGCCCGTTGTGGCAGACGCGGTGCACGGCTTCGGTCAGCGGCATCTCGACGTCGAATCCGGCAGCCAGCGCTCGGACCGATGTGCAGGACTTGACGCCCTCGGCCACCTGCCCGTTGGTCGCGGCCTGAGCACTTTCGAGCGAGCCACCCTTGCCGAGCCGTTCCCCGAACGTCCGATTGCGCGACAACGGAGAGGTGCAGGTGGCGACGAGGTCACCGACGCCCGCCAGGCCCGCCAGGGTGGCCGGTTTCGCACCGAGCGCCACGCCCAGACGAATGACTTCGGCAAGGCCTCGGGTGATGATCGTGGCAATGGTGTTCTCACCGAGACCGACACCCGCCGCCATTCCGCACGCCAACGCGATGACGTTCTTGCACGCACCACCGACCTCGCAACCGATGACATCCGAGTTGGTGTACGGCCGGAAGTATCCTGTCGCGCTTGCTTTCTGTATAGCCAGTGCGCGGGTGGAATCCGTGCATGCGATGACCGTCGCCGAGGGTTGTCCCAAAGCGATCTCGCGCGCCAGGTTGGGACCGGACAGGACCGCAATCCGGTTCGCATCGGCACCGCTCACCTGAGCGATGACCTGACTCATCCGCATCAGCGTTTCCGTCTCGATACCCTTGGCGAGGCTCAACAGGGTCGCATCGGCTGGAAGGTCGTCCTTCCAGGATTCGAGGTTGGCACGTAGCGACTGGGACGGGACGGCGAGAACCACCAGATCGGCACCATCGAGGGCAGCCACGTGGTCGGTTGTCGCGGACAGGCCCGGCGGCAGCACGACGTCCGGAAGGTAGCCGGGGTTCTCATGCCTCGTGGTGATGGCGTCGGCCACCTCGGGGCGTCGCGCCCACATCGTGACATCGGTACCGGCGTCGGCCAGCACCTTCGCAAATGCGGTCCCCCACGAACCTGCTCCCAATACCGCTGCCTTGGTCACGCTCTCCCCTGTCTGTCCGCGACACTGTCTGTCCGTCACCGATCGATGTCGTCCACAGTATCGCCGACGACCATGGCCCGCGTCGACGCAGCGAGTGGGCCTGGCAGGATTGGCGAACATGAGCACCCCCGGCGGCGCTGCAACCCATGTTCTGGTTGCGGTGAAGGATCTGACGGTCGCGAAGTCGCGTCTGTCCGGGGTTCTGAGCGACAGTGCCCGTACGGGGCTCGTCCTGTCGATGCTGCGAGATACTTTGTCCGTCGTCCGATCCGTCGATTCCGTATCGGGAATTACCGTCGTGACTCCGGACGACGTGGTGGCGCGAGTTGCCCGCGAGGCGGGCGCGGACGTGTACCCCGACCCTTCCCCCGGCATCGCCGCATCGCGGACTGCGGAGCCGGAGCACGGCCTCAACTCGGCTCTCGGCGCGGCAGCGGAGCACGTGCGCCACGTCGACCCGGCGGCGAACCTCCTCGCACTTCAGGCCGATCTTCCCGCCCTGCAGGTTCACGAACTGGTTGCCGCGTTCGCGGCGGCACGGTCATACCCACGTTCGATGATCGTCGACCATCACGGAACCGGAACCGCAGCGTTGTTCAGTTGCGACCCGAATACTCCCCTCGCCCCGTCGTTCGGCCCCGATTCGGCACGACGCCATCTCGATTCGGGCGCCTACCCCTTGGACGGGAACTGGCCGGGACTACGCACCGATGTCGACACAGAAAGCGACATCACGGTCGCGACGGCATTGGGGGTCGGACCCGCGACCGGCCAGGTGCTGTCTGCCCTCGCAACACCCGGTCCTCGACTCGAGTGAAATTTCATCCATCGATTGTCGGCTTTGGAATTCTTGGGGGATGATCGTGGGGTGAGCAACGCCAAAGCACTCGGTCGACCCGCCAGCCATCGAACATCGGATACCGACGCTGTCGAGGTCGGATCCTCGAACGGCTCCCAGTCGTCGACGACGATCCCCACTGCGCCGCCCGCCGCCACCACCGACGCCGCCGCGTTGCCCAACAGCTTGGCATCCAACCGGTATCTCAATCGCGAACTGAGCTGGCTGGATTTCAATTCGCGAGTGCTCGCGCTGGCCGAAGACACGTCGCTCCCGCTGCTCGAACGAGCGAAGTTCCTCGCGATCTTCTCGTCCAATCTGGATGAGTTCTTCATGGTGCGCGTTGCCGGTCTCAAACGCCGCGACGAGACCGGGTTGTCGGTGCGGTCCGCCGACGGCTTGTCTCCACGCGAACAACTCGCACTCATCAATGCGCGGACCCAGAAACTTTCGAGCAAGCACGCCCGAGTGTTCTTGGACTCGGTGCGTCCGGCCCTCGCGGAAGCGGGAATATCGATCGTGCGGTGGCAGGATCTGAGCTCGAACGACCACGAACGCCTCTCCGCGCATTTCATCGATCAGGTGTTCCCGGTCCTCACTCCGCTCGCAGTCGATCACGCACATCCATTTCCCTATATCAGCGGCCTGAGCCTGAACCTCGCGGTGACGGTGAAAGATGCCGAGACGGGCGGCGAGCATTTCGCCCGAGTGAAGGTGCCCGACAACGTCGGACGCTTCGTTCGCGTACGCCGTGACGACTCCCCGACCGCCATCGATGCGTTTCTGCCGATGGAAGAGTTGATCTCGGCCCATCTCGACATCCTGTTTCCCGGTATGGAAATCGTCGAGCACCACGCTTTCCGGATCACCCGCAACGCGGACTTCGAAGTCGAGGAGGACCGCGACGAGGATCTTCTGCAAGCTCTCGAGCGTGAACTCGCCCGGCGTCGCTTCGGCTCACCGGTGCGCCTCGAGGTCGCCGACGACATGACCGATCACATGCTCGAATTGCTCCTGCGTGAATTGGATGTGCATCCGGGCGACGTCATCCAGGTGTCCGGCCTACTGGATTTGTCGTGCCTCTGGCAGGTGTACGCGGTCGACCGCCCCAATCTCAAGGACGCTCCCTTCGTCCCGGCAACTCACCCCGCATTCGGTGAGCGGGAGACACCGAAAAGCGTGTTCTCGACCCTGCGTGACGGAGACGTTCTCGTTCAGCATCCGTACGATTCGTTCTCCACCAGCGTTCAGCGCTTCATCGAGCAGGCGGCGGCAGATCCTCAGGTTCTCGCCATCAAACAGACCCTGTACCGAACGTCCGGTGACTCCCCCATCGTGAACGCACTCATCGACGCGGCCGAGGCCGGCAAACAGGTCGTCGCTCTCGTGGAGATCAAAGCCCGATTCGACGAGCAGGCCAACATCAGATGGGCGCGCAAGCTCGAGCAGGCGGGTGTCCACGTCGTTTACGGGCTGGTGGGTCTCAAGACGCACTGCAAGACATGCCTCGTGGTCCGCAGAGAGGGTTCGACGATCCGCCGCTACTGCCACATCGGCACCGGCAACTACAACCCGAAAACGGCACGCCTGTACGAGGATGTCGGCCTGCTCACCGCGGCACCGGAGATCGGTGCCGACCTGACCGACCTGTTCAATTCCCTCACCGGATACTCCCGCAAGTCGAACTACCGAAACTTGCTGGTTGCTCCGTACGGTGTGCGCAAGGGCATCATCGAACGCATCGACGCCGAGGTCGCGGCCAAGGAGGAGGGGCGCGACGCCCGTATTCGGCTGAAAGCCAACGCCTTGGTGGACGAACAAGTCATCGATGCCCTCTACCGGGCATCGATCGCCGGGGTACCGGTCGAGATCGTGGTCCGCGGGATCTGTGCACTCAAGCCGGGTGTTCCCGGTCTCAGCGAGAACATCGAGGTGCGTTCCATTCTGGGCCGCTTCCTGGAACATTCCCGAATCTTCCATTTCCAGGCCATCGACGAGTTCTGGATCGGCAGCGCCGACATGATGCACCGCAACCTCGATCGCCGCGTCGAAGTGATGGCACAGGTCAAAGATCCACGCCTGACCGGGCAACTGGCCGACATTTTCGACTCGGCGCTGGACCCGACCACGCGTTGCTGGGTACTTCAGCCGGAAGGCGGGTGGGTTGCCGCCC
>JAAZAD010000005.1 GCA_012514505.1 Rhodococcus sp. (in: high G+C Gram-positive bacteria)
CACCGCCACCCCCAACCCATCCCCCACCCCCGACACCAACAACTCACCCAACACAGCCCCACCCACACCCGAACCACCCACACACGGCACCAAACCCAACTCCACACCGGACAAGAGGTTCTGGGCAGCGAACACTTCGTCCGGTCGGGTCGTCGCGTTCTCCAACAGGCGAAGGAACCGGGACGCCAGATCCTCGATCGTGGAGGCATCGAAAATGTCAGTGGCATAGACGAACCCGAACGTCAGCCCGCCGTCGGTTACGCCACTGTCTGGGGTATCGGTCACGTACAACTGAAGGTCGGTCTTCGCGATGCGGTCGCCGAGGTCGATCTGCTCGACATCGAGACCTGGCAGCCGAGGTGTCGCCGCGCCGGCTCTCATCTCGAGGAGCACCTGGTAGACGGGCGTGTACGCGGAGGATCTGGCTGGATCGAGCGCATCCACCACTCGGTCGAACGGGATCTCGCTGTGGCTCATGGCGTCGAGGTCGTCGCGCCGAATCTTTGCCAGCAGGGTTCGAAACGACATGTCGCCGCGGATTCTCGTATGCAGGGCAATCGTGTTCACGAACAGGCCGACCACATCGTCGAGTGCCGCGTGGGTACGCCCGTCCACCGGCGTCCCGATCACCACCTCGTCGGTCCCTGACATGCGCACGAGCAGCAACGCGAGTGCCGCGTGGGCCGTCATGAACAGCGTCGCCGATTCCTCCTTGGCCAGTCTGTCGAGCGCACGACTGGCATCTGCGCCGAGTGCGAATTCGTAACGGGCGCCGAGCAGGTCTCGTCTGGTCGGGCGTGGTCTGTCGACCGGAAGGTCGAGCACCGGCGCGGCTCCGGCCAAGCGTTCCGACCAGTAACGCAGGTCGGCGGCAGTGCCGTCATTCGAGTCGCGGTCGCCCTCCAATAGCTGACGCTGCCACAGCGCGTAGTCGGCGTATGTCACCGTGAGTGGCGGCCATCCGGGCTCGATTCCGCTGGAGTGTGCCGCGTACGCGGCCGCGAGGTCGCGACTCAACACGACCATCGACGCACCATCGGCGCTGATGTGGTGGACGACGACGACGAGTACGTGCTCGTCGGTACCGGTTTGTATTAGCCGAGCACGCAGGGGAGCATCGACCCGAACGTCGAAGCCGGTCGAGATTTCGGCGTCGATGTCTTCTTCGAATGCGGAGCCTTCCATCGGCCGGCAGGTGAGATCAGGTATCGCGTCAGCTATCGCGAGTATCTGCTGTTCCGGGTCTCCGTCGGATGTCCTGGTCGGGTAGACGGTCCGAAGTGCGGCGTGACGGTCCAGTACGTCAGCGAACGCGCGCCGCAACGCATCGTGATCGAGGGTGCCCCGCAATCGGAATGCGGCCGGCATGTTGTACGCCGGTGATTCCGGGTCGTACCGGTTCACGAGCCACAATCGGGTCTGTGTTGCAGAGAGCGGAATCCGATCAGGAGTGGTGTGGTGGACGAGTGGGGGCCGTGACCGTCCACCGGCCTGTACGGCGCGGTCCGCGAGCATCCGCGGAGTAGGTGCATCCAGCACGTCGCGAACCGTCAGCCCGGACCCGAGAGCACCGTTGACGCGGGTGAGAACGCGAGCGGCAGCGAGCGAGTTACCACCGAGCTCGAGGAAGTTGTCGTCGAGCCCGATATCGGGGATGCCGAGACAGTCGGCGAACGACTCTGCAACAACCGTCTCCACGGACGTCTGCGGGACGGTGTCCTGTTCGGTCCGGAAACTGGGTGGTGGCAGCGCGTTTCGATCGAGTTTTCCGTTGGGTGTGACTGGGATCTTGTCGAGCGCGACCAGCCGGTCCGGCGTCATGTACGAGGGCAGCCGGGAGGCGACGGCCTCCGTGATCGCCTGTAGGTCGACCGACGACCCCGGCGTGGGCACGACATATCCGACGAGCATCGAACCGAGGTTCGGATGAGTACGCACGTCGACCACGCATCGACCCACCCCCTCGCACCCTCGCACCACGGCTTCCACTTCGTCGGGCTCGACGCGGTGTCCACGAATCTGCACCTGCCGGTCGGTGCGACGTAGGTATTCGAGGTGACCGTCGGATCGCCAGCGGACCACGTCCCCGGTCCGATACATTCGCGCACCAGCGGGGCCACGGGGATCGGCCACGAATCGTGTCGCGGTCAGCCCGTACCGTCCCCGGTAACCGCGGGCCACCTGACTGCCTGCCACGTACAGTTCGCCTTCTACCCCCACGGGCACCGGCCGCAGTCGTCGGTCGAGGACGGTCAGGCGTAAGCCGGGAAGGCCCTGCCCGATCACACTGGCCGGCGCCGATGCCATCAGCTCACGACCGAGCGGCATCTCCGTGACGTGGACAGTGGTCTCGGTGATCCCGTACATGTTGACGAGCAGCGGATGGTTGTCGTCGTGGGCGTCGTACCAGTTCCGGAGATGTTCGAGATCCAGCCTTTCCCCGCCCAATACGACGTACCGCAGATCGGGTACATCCCCTTGTGCGGCGGCCAGCACCTCGATGGCGCTCGGTGTTTGACTGAGCACCGTCACCCGTTCTCGCCGCAGCAGTTCGAGCAGACGATCGGGTGTACGGACCGTGTCGACGTCGACGATCACGACGGACGCTCCGTGCAGCAATGCCCCCCACAGTTCCCATACCGAGAAGTCGAATGCGGCGGAGTGGGTGCAACTCCAGACATCTGTGGTTCGGAAGTCGCAGTCATGCAATGCGTTCGTCAACAGTTCGACCACATTGCGGTGCGTGACGGTCACACCTTTCGGCTTTCCTGTGGACCCCGATGTGTAGATGATGTACGCCGCCGAATCTGGATGCCCGCGCACCCGGCGCCGTCCCGGACGACGCGGTTCCTCACTCTCCCGGCAGGACTCGACGGCCAGGACGGGACACTCTGCGTCCGGTAGCCGACTCGCCACATCACCGCGGGTGAGCACACACACCGGGCCGGAATCGCGCAGCAGTTGTCGCAGCCGTCCGGATGGGTGATCGGGGTCGACGGGAAGGTAGACCCCGCCCGTTTCGAGCACCGCGAGAATGGCGACCGCCAAGTCCGCGGATCGGGGAACCGCCACCATCACCACTGATTCCGGGCCGACGCCGAGGCGTTCCAGCACTGCAGCAAGTGCTTTCGCCCGGTCGGCCAATTGCGCATAGGTAAGCCGCTCCTCGTCGAACACGACTGCGGGAGCATCCGGGGACCGCGCCACCTGTGCTGCGAACAGTTCCGCGAGTGTGCTGTCCGGGCTGGAGAACGTGGTGGGGGCCGGGTTGCCTGGGCGGTGACCGAATTCGGTGAGCAGTGCAGCCTCTGACCGGTCGAGTAGGAGTAGGTCGCCGATGGTGCTGTCCGGCTGATCGACCATCGCCTTCAGTGTTGTCAGCAGCCGGTCCACCATCAGCCGTGCGGTCGCGGAATCGAAGAGATCCGGTGAATACCGCAGGATCAACTGCATGTCGTCCTGTTCGCTGCGCGTGATCGCCACCGTCATGTCGAGTCCGTCCAACTGCCGGCGCCGATTGCCGACGAGAACCTGAAACAACGGTGCACGCCCCGGCGTTCGCGGGAGGCGGAGTCTTCGAACCAGAGTCTCGAGAGGAACTCCTGCATGCTCGATCGCAGCCTCCCTGCCGTCACGAATCCGGGCCGTGATCTCCGCGAACGTCGACAAGGGGTTCACCGTCACCCGAAGTGGGATCGTCCGCAGTCGCGGTTCGGGGGCGTCATTCTCGATGCCGATCACGACGTCATCGGTGTCGCCGAGGCGCGCAAGAAGCACCGCCAGCGCGGTCCGGAGGACATCGAGTGGGGATCCTGACGTGTGCGCATCCCCCAGGAGTCGGGCCAGAGCCGACGGGACTCGACCCTCCGCGGTTTCCACCCGCTGGGACAGACTCGCCGGTCGGCGCCGGTCGACAGTGGGCCCCGATGACGTCGGTGCCCCGGCCAGACACCGCCGCCAGTACTCGACATCGACGGCTTCCGCCCGCCGACGCGCGCCCCCCTCGGCGGTCTCGCGGTGCAACGATTCGAGGGGTGCATTCGGTTCAGCGGTCAGGAACTCGTCGAGGAACTCCGGAAACTCCCGATGCCGCGCAGACAGTTCGCCCGGGCTGTAGCGCCCGGGGTTCGCCAGAAAGTCGACGATCGTTCGAGACGGACTCCCTCGCGGGTAGACGTTGACCAGCACGTCGTCGACAGGCCCTGAACTGACGATGTGGTACTCACCCTCCACTGGGCCCATCGCTATACGCTGGGGAAACAGCATGACGTTGACCATCGGACCCGACAGATCTGCCCCGACTTCACGCCGGATGTCTCCGAGGCCGAACCGCTGATGGCGCAGTGCGCCAAGGAGGTCGAGCTGCACTCGCTGCACCAGGTCGGTGACGGTGCTGTGCTCGTCGACGTGGACCGGGAACGGTATCGCCCCAGCGGTCATTCCGCCGGATCGTCGAAGCAACGCTGTCGTCCGACCGGACATGGGCACGGTCAACAGGACGTCTGTGCGCCCGGTTCTCCGCGACAGATAGCACGCGAAAGCGGCCACGATCGTTGCGGTCGCGACGTTTCCGGCATGGTCGAGCCGGTCGGCTGCATCCGGAAGCAGGGCTCCGCCGATCCGGACACTGCGAGCCGATGCGGGTGCAGACCCGTCGGACAGGCTTGTCGGTTCGGTGACCCCTTTCATGCGGTCAGACCAATACGTTCGGTCGGCAGCGAACCGCTCCGATACCCGATACTCGGCGTCGAGTGCGTATAGCTGCTGAGGGTGGGCCCTCTCGACTGTGGTCGGCTCACGGTGTTCGGTGGCCGATGTGTACAACTCGGCGATTCGGTTGACCATCGTCACGGCGCCATGGCCATCGAGTGCGACATGGTGAATCTTGCTGTACCACCAGTGCTCTCGATCGGCTGTTCGCAAGACGGTCGATTCCACCAGTCGCCCACCCATGAGCGGGATCGGTCGCGTGTGGTCGCGGTCGATCCACGCGGTTGCGGCCGCGACGGGATCGGACTCGTCGCGGAAGTCGCGGAGCGGAATCGATCGATCGGTGTTCGCATCGACCACTTGCCGCGGACCTCCGTCCACCTCGATCAACCGCAGGAAGGGCGATCCGAACTCCTGCGCAGCGGCCACCGTCGCTTCGCGAAGGACATCCACGTCGAGCGGACCGCGTAGTGCGACGTAGTGCGCGATGCACAGCGGGACATCGGGCGCCACCTGCTGGGCGAGCCACACTTCGTACTGAGCCGATGACAATGGGAAGGTCGCACCCACCGCCTCGGTCGGTATTCCGTTCGCCCGTCCGCGTTCGCGCGTATGCTTCATGGCAATCGCACTCCGCCCGACCCCGCACGCTTCGAGTGCTCATCCGGCACTGCACGCTTCGAGTGCTCATCCCACACTGGGTGCCCGACCGACGTGTCGAGCAGGTGCCGCAGAGCTGTTTCGTCCACCTTGCTACTCGCCGCCAATGGAAAGGCGCCGAGTGGCACGAAGAGTCCGGGGACCGACTGCTCCACCACACGTTGCTTGCAATACGCCATCAGATCGTGCGTGCCCGGCAGCGCCGACGCTTCTGCGGACGGCGTCCAGAACGCGACGAGGGCAGATTCTCCGAACGCGTTCGTCGTCGTCAGGACCACGGCCTGATGAATACCCGGATGGCTTTCCAGGACCGCTTCGACCGCATGCCGTTCCACGCGGACGCCGCGTATCTTGACCTGACCGTCGACACGACCGCAGAAGGCGATGTCACCGGACGGTTCGACGCGAACGAGATCACCTGTCCGATAGATTCGCTTCCCTGGGCGGTCACCGGACGGGTCCGGGAGGAATCGGGCTGCGGTCGCCGCGGGGCGGGCAGCGTACCCGTCCGAGACCTGCGGTCCTCCTAGATACAGGTCTCCGATCGTTCCCGGCGCGACGGGCATCAACTTGTCGTCGAGCACGTGAGTGGTGGTGGCGCCCATCGGTTCTCCGATCGGCGCGATCGTGCCCGGCACTGCCTCGACGACGGAGGCCACGCAGCTCACCGTCGTCTCGGTGGGGCCGTATTCGTTACGCAGTTCCACCCCGGGCAGGGTTTCCCGGTGGCGGGCCACGAGCCCACCGGGTAGTGCCTCTCCCGCGAGAATCACCGTGTCGAGTGCCTCCACACCTCGTGCGAGATAGGGCAGCAGGAGTCGGTAGAAGGACGGGGTTGCGGCCAGTGTCGTCGCACTCCAGGCGTATGCCAGGGCGGCCGCGGCGTCTGGGTTCGCCAGGTCGTGCCCGTCCGGCAGGACGCTGATACCTCCGTGACACAGCGACCACAACGTCGTGAGCAGTGCACCGTCCCAGGTGAATCGAAATGCGGAGAACGCCACCACGGGCGCGTTACCGCTGTAGTCGCGGCCGGCGACCATCTCCGCGACATTGGCCCGGGTGACGACCACCGCTTTCGGAACGCCGGTCGTTCCCGAGGTGGTGACGACATAGGCGGGAGCACCGGGCGGCACCGACACGTCGGGGCCTGTCGGTTGTGTGTCGTCGATATGGTCACCGATCAGGACCGGCGGAGTTCGGGAATGTCGAGACAGCGCAGCCATGGATTCGGGTGTCGTCGCGGGGTCGTCCGCGTCGAAGATGATGGCACCACAGTCGATGTCGGCAAGTGTCGTTTCCATCTGTTCGCGAGGATGCGCCGGTTCGAGAACACACCATGCGCCGCCCGCACGCAGAGCGGCCATCATCGCGACGACCGTATGCACACTCTGACGTCGATGCACGAGGACGATCTGCCCGATGCCCACACCGGCTGCCGACAGCCTGCGGCTCAGACTTGCGCTCGCCCTGTCGAGTTCGCGGTACGTCAGCTGCTCGCTGCCCACCACGACAGCAACACGATCCGGGTGCCGTCGGCACACGGTCAGAATCTGGGCGAGCACGTCCTCCGTCATGGCGACGCCCCTGCCTGGCTTTGCCCTGCGACGATGCGAAGGTGGGTGGGTGGACGCGCAGGCGAACCGGTGTACTCCAAGACAATTCCGTGCACCGGCGCATCCGTGTCGCCCGTTGCCGGGACCGGAGCGAACCCGGCGAAGCGGAGGGCCACCAGCATCACCCGGTTGACGTCCGTGGGTACGAATTCGGCGAACGATCGTCCACCCCGCCTTCGGGCACGATCCGCGACGTACCCGATCAGCGCAGCTCCCACCCCACGGGAAATCACTCGGCACGACATCAGCAGTAGGTGCAACACGGAGTCGTCGCCGCGAAGTTCGGTAACCGCGAGACCTATCGTCCCGTAGTCGCCGTACCGGTCGGTCAGCGACGCGACGAGTACCTCGTACCGTTCCGATTCGCACATCTGCTGCAGTTCGACGAGACCGAACGTGCGCCCCGTGGTGTTCAGTTGATGAGTGCGCACCGTCAATTCTTCGGCCCGATCGAGGTCGGCAGGAGTGGCCGGACGTACGGTCATCACCAGATCGAGTGATGCCAGAAACTCTTCATTCGTTCCGGCGAACTCCGATTCCGCCACCGATCTTTCACGTTCACTCCGGTAGTACCGCCGGCGCGCGCGTGCGTCCGCGGTGACGGTGCCGGGAGTCAGGTCCGGCAGGTTGGGCAACGTACCGCTCTGTTCCGCTCGGAAACAACGAACGTCGGGGAGCGCAGCGGCAACCTCGGCCAGCTCGACCGGATCGTTGTCGACGAATGCAATCGTGTCGACTCCGATACCGAGCGTCTCCGCGATCCGGAGGACGGCATCGGACTTACGTCCCCAACTCACCTCGACCGCGCTGAACAAGTCGTCGATGCCGCTGGCACGCAGATGCGCCAGCGCCGGCCGATACTCGCCGCGACTGGCCACGGCATGCAGAATTCCTCGCTCGTCCAGGACGTTCAGGGTGTGGATCACCTCGTCCTTCGGCACTGCGGCGTCGCTCTCGAGCAGCACACCGTCCCACACCGTGTCGTCGAGATCCCACACCACGCACTTGACGGTCGCCATCGCTGTCACCGGTCCTGCGTGTCGAGATCGGGCACACGACGAAGCAAAGCGCTGCTCCACGCGGCGACGGGGCTACTGTTCAGGACCAGACACAGCGCACCGGGATCCTGGGTTGCGGCAGCGTATTCGAGGTCGAGCAGAATATCGACCGACCCCAGATGACCGTACGCAGCCAAAGCGCGCCGGCAGACGGGGTCGATCTCGAGATCCAATGCCTCTTCCCAGAACGCAAATGCGCCTACGGACAGGTTCTGCATCAAAACGGTGTCCACGCTGCCGATTCCGTTGCGTTCCAGAAGCTCGGAGTTGAGCCGGGTGAACCGGCTGCGACTGTCCACCGCCAGCTTGAAGGAGTAGGTGGGCTCGTCCGCGCATTCCTCGACCCACTCCTGTTCGTGGGCAGTGCGATAGTCGATGCGAAACAAGTCGGCGTACCGCCCGTCGCTGCGCACGATCTGGTCGACGAGTTCGTAACGGCCCCTGCCGGACGTCGTGAGAAGTACGGCGGCGGCCCCGTCCCCCAGCAGGGTCATCGGCGGCCGATAACGGGCTCTGGTCGGCGACTTCGCCGCCGCGACCACGAGGACGAAGCGGAACCGCGGTTCGCCCCGCAACAGGGCGGCAGCCATCGTCAACGCGGCCGACACGGATACACACCCGAGGTCTCCGACGGTGGTGGTGAAGGCTCGGTGTGCCCCGAGGCGGTGCTGCAGGCGGGTGGCTTCCGAGGCGAGAAGATAGTGCGGCGCCCTGCCCTGCACCATCACCAGCGCGTCGAGCTCCGAAGCATCGATCCCGCTCTCCTGCAACAACTGTGCAGCCGCCGCGTGCGCGAGATCGACTTCGTGATCCAACTCTGCTGCGACCCGAACCGTGTCGATTCCGAGCGCACGAGCATGCTCACGTCGCGCAATCGGCAGCACCTCGAGCTCCGCCAGGTCGCGGGCCGATACCTCGCGTTCCGGAGCGTAGAACACGATCGATTCGAGGGTCACCGGCGCCGCGTCGTTCACGGCACGCCCCCAGCGAGGACGTGATCGCCTATCTGCACCTCCGCCACCGCGGCCGGACCCTCGATGATCTGCATGACCTTCGCATCCCGGAAGAACCGCCCGACTCGGCTGTCCGGGGCACACCCCGCTGAACCGAGCAACTGCACAGCCCGGAAACTCACCGAGGCGGCGGCAGCGGCAGCAGCGTACTTGGCGAGCAGCGTCGCCAGAAGCGCCGTCGGGACCCGCTCGTCTCGCGCCCGCGCGGCGCGTTCGCACACTGCGCGGGCAGCCACGACGTCGGCCGCGGACCTACCGAGTTCGCCCCGCACCGAATCGAGATCGGACAGCACGCCACTACCGTGAACTCGGGTGAGGGCATGAGCTGCGGCATCCTCGACGCAGGTCTGCGCCATACCGACACACCCCCACGCGACCGTGTAGCGGCCATGATCGAGGGCGGTTGCCACCACGTGGGACAAGCCGAACCCCGCAGGCGCGAGCACCCGATCGGACGGCACGATCACGTCCTCGAACACCACGTGCCCGATCCGAGTGCCGCGCATACCGAGTTGCCCGTGGACGGGATGCACCGTCACCCCCTGCCACGAGGTGTCCACCAATGCCGTGGCCAAGCCGTCCGCCGAACGCCCGAGTACCAACATCACGTCGGCGACCTGCCCGAACGTCACCCACCGCTTGTGCCCCGACAAACACAGATCCGGCCCGTTGCGGTCGAACGTCGTCGCCACCGCACTCAGGTCGGTGCCGGCACCCGATTCGGTAGCGGCGAATCCTGCGATCAACTCGCCGGCGCCGAGTGGGGGCAGCCACCGCTCCCGTTGAGCCGCGGTGCCCCACTTCGCGACAGCAGCAAACACCATCTCCTGCACGGTCAGCAAAGACCGCAATGACGTGCACACTGCGCCCAGACGCTCCGCTGTCGACCCCAACTCGGTCGCAGACCCGTCTCGCATCGCGATTCCCGATCGTGCGGCCGCGCGGACCACCTCGTCGGGCAATCCGGTTTCGTCCCATTCGGCGGCGTTGCGCTCCGCGGTCGCAACGAGAGAGTCCACGCCTGTCACGACGCGCCCGATCCAGATTCGCCACGCTTGCGCCTTATGAAACCCGCGATCCTCGATGCGGTACGAAAATTGTCGAGATCGAGGTCCTCGACGCCCACCTCGACATGGTGGGCGCCTTCGATATAGGTGACGATTTCGAGGGCGCGCAGGGAGCTGACCAAACCCAGGTCGAAGTAGTCGTCGTCGGGGCCGAGCCTCGTCGACGTGATCGTGCTCAAATGCTGCCGCAACTGCTCCACCAACTCGTCATCGGATGCCGTCTCGGAGGTGTCGCCGAGGTCCATGCGGGTAGCGTTCCCAGCCAGGCGAATGTTCAACCATTGCAGGGGCGGATCGGCGATGGCCGCGCATACTGGTGCGGTGAGCGACGACCAGAACCGACAAGAAGCGGCCGAGAACTCGCCCGGGTGGACCTACCTCATGGACATGGACGGTGTCCTCGTCCACGAGGAACACCTGATTCCGGGCGCGGATGCTCTACTCGCGGAACTCCAAGAGACCGGCACCCCGTTCATCGTGCTCACCAACAACTCGATCAGAACCCCCCGCGACCTTCGGGCGCGCTTGTTGCGCTCCGGTCTGGACATCCCCGGAAAGTCGATCTGGACGTCCGCACTGGCAACGGCAACGTTTCTGGCCGGTCAGCGCCCGAACGGCAGCGCCTACGTGGTCGGCGAATCCGGGCTCACGACAGCCCTGCACGACATCGGCTACGTCCTGACGGACAACGATCCCGACTACGTGGTGCTCGGCGAGACGCGAACCTATTCGTTCGAGGCGATCACCACCGCCATCCGCCTGGTCGAGCGCGGCGCCCGGTTCATCGCCACCAACCCGGACCCGACCGGACCGTCCCGCGACGGCTCGCTCCCGGCGACCGGATCGGTGGCCGCTCTCATCACCCGAGCAACCGGCGCCGACCCGTACTACGTCGGGAAGCCGAACGCACTGATGATGCGGTCCGCGCTGCGCGCGATCGGCGCACACTCGGAGAACACGCTGATGATCGGCGATCGTATGGACACCGACATCGTGTGCGGGCTCGAGGCCGGGTTGCAGACAATTCTCGTGCTGACCGGAATCTCGACGCGCGCGTCCGTCGAGCGATACCCATACCGGCCGACGGCCGTCATCGACTCGGTTGCCGATCTCGTCGGCCGGGTCACCGACCCCTTCCCTCTGTGAGTGGTTGACGAGTCTCTGGACTCGTCAACCACTCACAGGGGTTCAGAGGGCGCGGTCCAGGTCGTTCAGCAGATCTACCGGCTCTTCCAGTCCCACCGACAGGCGAATGACGCCGTCGGTGATCCCCACGGCAGCACGGCCTTCCGGTCCCATCGCGCGGTGCGTGGTGGTGGCGGGATGCGTGACCAGCGACTTGGAGTCACCGAGGTTGTTGGAGATGTTGACCAGCTGCAGCCCGTCGAGAACCTCGAACGCCCGCTTCTTCGCCGTGTCACCGTCGGCCTTCACCGCGAACGTGACGACGGTTCCGCCACCGCTCATCTGCCGTTTCGCCAGCTCGTACTGCGGGTGCGACTCCAGGTACGGGTACCGCACCCATTCGACGGCGTCATGCTCTTCGAGGAACTGTGCGATCTGCAGAGCAGAATCCACCGAGTGGCGCACCCGGATCGGCATCGTCTCGAGTCCCTTGAGCAACGTCCATGCGTTGAACGGGCTCAGCGCAGGCCCGGTGTGACGCATCAGGTTCTGCACCGGACCGTCGATGTACTCCTGGGGCCCGAGGATCGCACCGCCGAGAACACGGCCCTGGCCGTCGATGTGCTTGGTGCCCGAGTACACGACGACATCCGCACCGAGGTCGAGGCTGCGCTGCAGTAGTGGCGTCGCGAAGACGTTGTCCAGGACGACCTTGGCGCCGGCTGCGTGTGCCATCTCGACCACTCGGGGAACGTCGACGAGCGACTGCATCGGATTGGACGGCGTCTCGAAGAACACAGCCGTGGTCGGCACGGACAGTGCCTCTTCCCACTGCTCGAGGTCTTCGCCGTCGACGAACACGGTTTCCACGCCCCACCGCGGGAGGATCTCGTTGCACACGACGAAGCACGAGCCGAAGAGACTGCGCGCAGCAACCAGACGGTCACCGGCACCGAGTAGCGCTCCGAGTGCGGTGAACACGGCGGACATACCGCTCGACGTTCCGAATGCCGCCTCGGCGCCTTCGATGAGCCGCAGCCGCTCCTCGAACATCTTCACCGTCGGGTTCCCGTAGCGGGAGTACACGAAGTGGTCGATGTCGCCGGTGAAGGATGCTTCGGCCGCGCCCGCGCTCTCGAACACGAAACCCGAGTTGAGGAAGACGGCCTCGGATGTTTCCTCGAATCCGGAACGCAAGGTGCCGCCGCGCACGCTGATGGTGCCCAGGCCGATGCCCTCGGGAAGCTCGGTCTCGAATGCGCCGCCCTTGGGGATGTTCTTCTGACTCACGACTGCCTCCACGGCAGGCCGAGGGCCCGCCAGCCCACAGCTCCACGGTGGCCGTCGGCGTCGAGTGCGCCTTCGAACCCGTCGAGCACGTTGTACGACGGACCGATCCCCGCCTCTGTCGCAGCCACCGCTGCACCGATCGACCGCTGACCGGAACGACACAGGAAAATCACCGGGGCGGATTCGCCGCCCGTGATCCCGGCTTCCTTCAGCTGGTCCACGAAGTTGTCGTTGCGCGCGCCGGCCGGGTAGCTCACCCATTCGACGAGGACCGTTCTACGGCCCAACGACTCCAGGTCGGGGACCCCCACGTATCGCCACTCGGCGTCCGTACGGACGTCGACGAGCACGGCCTCGGAGTTGTCCCGGAGCAGCTGCCAGGCGTGCTCCGGCGTTATGTCGCCTGCGTAACTCACCCTTCAAGCTTTCCACAGCTGCCGC
The DNA here is from genome assembly GCA_012514505.1 of Rhodococcus sp. (in: high G+C Gram-positive bacteria). Lineage (GTDB taxonomy): Bacteria > Actinomycetota > Actinomycetes > Mycobacteriales > Mycobacteriaceae > Rhodococcus_F. The sequence continues at coordinate 12,978 of JAAZAD010000005.1, forward strand.
GCTGGTGCCGCCGCGGGATGGGGTCAGTTACAAACCACCCATGTGTCGCCTTCACGGCTCAGTTCCCACGTGTCGGTGGTCTCGCCCTGGTCGTCGGGTGCGGTGATCCGTACCTGTGCCGTGGCGTGGTCGCCTTCGATCTCGGAACCATCCACCCCGACGAGAGTGATCTCACCCTCGCGGCCGGCAGTCACCGCCCGCTCATCCGAATAGGAATCGCATACCAGCGTCTCCAGCACGTCCGTGTCGTTGTGGTTGTGCGCTTGGAGGTAGTCCGCGACGGCGCGGTTGATGCGGTCCGAGTCGGTGAGGTTCTCGTCTGCGGGCGACAGCACACTCGACACCACGATTCCCACGAGAATGACGACGACGATGGCAAGTGCCGCCATGAACGGGGTGGCGGTGACGCGCCGGGGGTCTTCTCCCGGATCTTGCTCGGATGATCCACTCGAGTCGGACATGACTTCCCTTCGACCGGTACGAAGGATCGATTGTATCGACAGCTACTCGGACCTGAGATCGCCAATCACAAATTGCATTTGTGACCCCTCAAAAGATGCCCACCTACCGAAAATTTGTCACACCCGATTAGGCTGGGCTTGCTTACCAGCTACAAACTTGTCCGCCCATCAGAAGGTAGTTCGCTCCAGATGACTGATCAGACTCGTTCGGAATCTGCATCCGCGCAGGCCCGCGCCCTGCGCGTTGCAATCGTCGGTGCCGGCCCCGCCGGTATCTACGCCGCCGACGCCCTCATGAAATCCGACGCCGACGTCAGCATCGACCTGTTCGAACGGATGCCCGCACCCTTCGGCCTCATCCGGTACGGCGTCGCCCCGGACCACCCGCGCATCAAGGGCATCGTCACCGCCCTGCACAAGGTGCTCGACAAGCCGAACGTGCGCCTTCTCGGAAACATCGACTACGGCGCCGACATCACCCTCGAGGACCTGCACAGCTTCTACGATGCAGTGATCTTCTCGACCGGCGCCAACGCGGACCGCGCGCTCAACATCCCTGGCATCGACCTGGACGGCAGCTACGGCGCCGCCGACTTCGTGTCCTGGTACGACGGACACCCGGACGTCCCCCGCACGTGGCCGCTCGAGGCGGAGAAGGTTGCCGTCCTCGGCGTCGGCAACGTCGCACTCGACATCGCGAGAGTGCTCGCCAAGACCGGCGACGAACTGCTCCCGACCGAGATCCCCGCGAACGTCTACGAGGGCCTGAAGGCGAACAAGGCCGTCGAGGTCCACGTGTTCGGTCGTCGTGGTCCGGCACAGGCCAAGTTCACGCCCCTCGAACTGCGCGAACTCGACCACTCCCCGACCATCGAGGTCATCGTCGACCCGGAGGACATCGACTACGACGAGGGTTCCGAGGCCGCGCGCCGCAACTCCAAGCAGGTCGACATGGTTGCGAACACCCTGCAGGACTGGGCGATCCGCGACGTGGGAAGTCGACCGCACAAGCTCTTCCTGCACTTCTTCGAGTCGCCCACCGAGGTGCTCGGCGAGGACGGCAAGGTCGTCGGCCTGCGCACCGAGCGCACCCAGCTCGACGGCACCGGCAACGTCAAGGGCACCGGAAAGTTCAACGACTGGGACGTGCAGTCGGTGTACCGCGCCGTCGGTTACCTGTCGCAGAACATCGCGAAGCTGCCCTTCGACGAGCAGGCGGGCACCGTCCCCAACGAGGCCGGTCGCGTCATCGCCGACGACACAGCCGAGGGTGCCGCCCGCTTCATGAAGGGCACCTACGTCACCGGATGGATCAAGCGTGGCCCGGTCGGCCTGATCGGCCACACCAAGGGTGACGCGAACGAGACCGTCGCGAACCTTCTGGAAGACGCCAGCGCCTTCGCCGAGCCGGCCAACCCCGCCGAGGACGCGATCATCGAGTTCCTCGAGAACAAGCAGGTCCCGTACACCACGTGGCAGGGCTGGTACCGCCTCGATGCGCACGAGCGGAGCCTGGGCGAGAACGAGGGCCGCGAGCGCGTCAAGGTCGTCGAGCGTCACGACATGCTGAAGGCTTCTGAGCCCGACAAGGCCTGAAACTTCACACCCCTTTTCGAACGAATGTCACACCG
>JAAZAD010000346.1 GCA_012514505.1 Rhodococcus sp. (in: high G+C Gram-positive bacteria)
GTTCCGGCGACCTTCGGACGCCTACCCTTCGGCGTGCCGCTCGGCACGTTGTTCTTGCGCTTCGGAGGCACTTCTCACCACTCTCTCGTTGCACAGCGTCGCGAATCTTCTCGCCGGACGCCGTAACGGTCTGAAATCCGCTGTGCGGCTACTGACCGCCGTTGTCCGGGACCGGCGCGGGTTCTGCCGGCTGTTGTTCAGGGGCAGGCTCGGCGGGCGCAGGTTCGGCCGGAGCCTCACCCGGAGCCGGAGCGGGAGCCGCACCCGGCATCGGTCCACGCTCGATCGGAACACGCGGGCCGACAGGCTGAACCGCGGAGGCCTTCCACACACCGTCCACATTCTCGACCGTCAGGCGCATGGTCACGATGTTGACCTCGTACCTGTCGGGCCACTCGTACCGAACATCGAGCGCAACCAGCGCCTTCGCGGTTTCGTTGTCCTTGTCGAGTTCGAGAAGCGTTCCGTGCGCCAACTCCGCCTGCTGAGTCGCCTTCGCGTTCTTCGTTTCCTCGGTGATGCCCGCGATCGTGTCGTCGAGACTCTTGGTCATGGCTTCGCCCGTGATGGACGAACGCATGTTCTCCAAGGACTCTTCGAGATTCGACGAGTCAGCAGTGTTGAGGTTGATCGCAGCCTGCTCGGCCCCGAACAGCGCATCATCACGCATCTGCGCGGTCGACCGGTCCACCACGAGGGCGTGCGCCCAGTGGTAGCCGAACCATCCGGCAGCGACGACTGCTGCCACCACCAACGCCAGTACAGCGACGAAGGCCGCGGTCAGCTTTTGGCTCGTGCCCGATTTCGGCTGAGCCGAAGTCGGGGTCTTGGTAATTCGAGTCACACCAATACACCCTACTGATTGTTCATGTCGGCCCAGCCGATCGTGCCACCGGACAGCGATCGACCTGCACGGACGCGCTACTTGGGATGGACCCCGAGAAGCGGCGCCAGCTGCGTGGCGATCGGATTCAAGTTCAGCTTGTCCGGATCGACCTTCGGCTTGTTGTCCCACGGCTGCGGGATGGCCGGGTCCGCAAACTCGATGCGGTCGGCACTGCGCACGCCGGTGACACTGCCCTGCGGGACATCACACGACGCTTCCGTATTCCACGGGAAGTACTGCTGTGTGTCGTCGAAGTTCGGATCCTGACGCTTCATCTCGTCGAGGATCTCGTAGGTCCTCTCGTATCCGATCGTGCACGGCGGCGGACGGTTGGTCTCGAGCACGATGCCCTGGTGAACCGTTCCATCGCCCGGTGCGATCGTCGAGGCACCCGCCGCGAGTCCGGGAAGGAAGATCAGGAGGGGTTGCAGCGCAATTGCCTGCGGAGCCAACTTCCTTCCGAATGCGGCCAGATTCGTCAGATCTGTCGTCAGACCGGGACCGGCGTCGGCCACCAACTGCCCGAGTTCATTGCTCGCGGGATTGCCATTGTCGATCAGCAACCGAAGATCAGGGTCGCTCGAACGCAACTGGGCCGTCACGGCTTCGAGGCCGGCACTGAACTCACGAATGGCCGACGACTGCTCCGACTGCGTGTCCAGAACGGTCCGGCTGTCGCGGATCAGCGCCAAGGTCTGCGGCAGGTGCTCGACACCCGCCTGCGTCAGCGTGGACAGAGAGTCCGCGAGCTGCTTGAGGGTGTCCCCCTTACCGTCGAACGCTGTTCCGAGTTCCTCGATCACGACACGCAAATCCTCGACTGGCACCGACTTCACGAGGCCGTCCACGCTCACCAGGACCTCGTTGACCGGGATCGGAACGTCCGTGTGGTCGTTGGTGATGACCGAGCCGTCTTCGAGGAAGGGGCCCTGATCCGTGTCGGGTCGCAGATCGACGTACTGCTCACCGATCGCCGAACGGTTGGCGACAACCGCCTGCGTCGACGCCGGAATGTCCGGACCACCGGAATCGAGCTTGAGCTCGACGTTCAAACCATCCTTGGTCAAGGACATTTCACCGACTCGTCCCACCGGGACTCCTCGGTAGGTGACCTCGGCATTGGTGAAGATGCCGCCGCCATCCGTGAATTGTGCGTCGACGCTGTACTGGCCGAAACCGAGCAGGTTGTCCAACCGCACGTAGTTGGCACCCACATACGCGAGGCCCAGTACCGCCACGACGATGAAGGCGACCAGCTGGAACTTGACGACTCGTGATCTCATTCGCCGCCCCCTGGGATGAGGTCTTGGATCATGCCCTCGATCGGGTTCGACGGGGGCTTGGCAGGATCGGGCAGGCCCGGAATCTCAGGGAGTCCAGGAACCTCGGGTAGTCCCGGAATCGGCGACCCCACCGTCCGAATAGGAGGAAGGGGCAGCAGCGAGATCGTCGGCCAACCGGTAGCCGGTCCATTTCCGTTGTAATACGGGTTGGACGGATCCACATTCGGCGTGTGATTTCCGTACTTCGGTGGAACATAAACCGGATCGCCCTGACCCACACCCAAACCTTCGA
>JAAZAD010000044.1 GCA_012514505.1 Rhodococcus sp. (in: high G+C Gram-positive bacteria)
TAGGTTTCGATCATCTCCAGCATCGATGCGGGATCGAACGCGGGCAGAACGACATAGGTTCCGCGTGCCGCGAACGTTCCGAGCTCGGTGACGCCACCGCCACCGATGTGGTACATGGGCATGGAATTGATGCAGACCAGCGGATCGGTCATCCCGGCGCGTTCGAACACGAAGGCGGCCTCGTTGACGAGTCCTTTGTGGTGCAGCACAGCACCTTTCGGGAACCCTGTCGTGCCCGACGTGTATTGGATCTGCAGAGGATCCGTGGGTGCAACGACCGGGAAGGCGGCGTCGGGATCACCGGAGCGCAGGAAATCGGCCCAGTGGGTACCGAGAATCACCGTGTGCAGGTCGGGAAGCGTTTCCCTGACCTCGTCGAGGACGGCCATGAGGTCCTTGCCCCGGTAGGTTCTGCGGACGAAGAGTCCGACCGCTCCGGACTGGCGCAGGATGTATTCGAGTTCGTGTGCACGGTACGCCGGATTGATTCCGACCAGCACCATGCCCGCCATTGCGACCGCCTGCTGCAGAATCACCCAGTCCGCGCTGTTCGGTGCCCATACCGCGATGCGATCGCCGGGCGAGAAGTGCGCGAGCAACGCCCGGGCGACGGACTCGGTTTCGCTGAGCAGTTCACGGTATGTCCATTCCCGCCGAGCTTCGGGTTCGGCCACGGCGTCGACGAGCGCGACGCGATCGGGGACTGCGGCGGCCGCCTCGCGAAGAAGATCACCGAGCGTGATATCTCGAACGCCCGAGCTCTCGGATGCCGGCCAGTAGGACATGTGGAGAGACATGATGAAATCCTGCCTTTGATTGTACGGAGGGATGCAGCGATGTCGCAGTCGGTACCGACCGTCGCTGCCGAACTGGGCGTACGAACCGGGAAGTTAGTTCGGTCACACCATAATACCGTACTTATACAGATACTTCCGCAACTAATTTGTCGAATATTTGTGGGGTGCGGACGCCCGCGGCAGTGCATTTCCCACAGCGAAGGCCGGCCGGGGCCCACTGACCCCGGCCGGCCCCGTCACAGCACCTACCCTGCGGAGATTCCACCGTTCGGACTGACCGCCTGCCCCGTGATCCGGCGCGCCTGCGGACTGCAGAGGAAGAGAACGAGTTCGGCTACGTCCACGGGTTCCGCGACCCCCAACGACGCAAGTCCGGCCGCCTTCTCGAACAGCTTCGCACTGAACGGCTCCGACATGACCCGATCGAAGGCACCGGTGTCGCGGATGAGCGACGGAGTCACCGTGTTGACCCGAACTCCGTCGCGTTTGGCCTCCATCGCAAGAGTTTTCGAGAACATCACGATCGCGGCCATCGCCGCACCGATGACACTCTCCCCCGGCGTCGGATGCTTCGCGGCATCGGAGGCGATGTTCACGACGGCACCTCCTCGCCGCTCCCTCATCGCGGGCAGAACGGCACGGCACATATTGATCGGCCCTAGCGCTTGCTGCAGAAGGATCTGCGGGACATCCTCCGGTGAGATCTCGTGGAACAGCCGTGGATTGAACGAAGCGGCGGTGCTGTTGACGAGGATGTCGGGGCTGCCGAGCGCATCCCCGAGCTCGGCGGTGACCCGCGAAGCCTCGGACGGAACGTTCACGTCCCCCTCGGCGAACAGACACCACACGCCCGGCGCGAGGCCCCGAATATGTTCCGCAGCCTTCTCGCCGCGCTCGACAGTGCGGCCGACCAGGCCGATCCGCTGAGTGCCCGCGCGCACGAACTGCCGTGCGACTTCGAGTCCGACACCGCTCGTGCCACCGACGATGTACACCGTCGATGCTGCGAGGTCCGGCACCCGGATCGTATGGGGATCGGTCGCCATCATCTGCTCCTCCGAAAGTCGAGCAGGACCGGTGTCCCGGCCTGCGAAGAAATACTGTCGAGCACGCCGTCACAGCTCACACAACTCGGCATGCCGTCGGCGCGCACGGTGTCCGTATCGGCCGCCGTCCCGGCGTCCGTTTCGGTCCCGGCATCCGCCCCGTCCGGTTCGGTCCGGGCATGGAGATACCCGTCGCGGGCCAGCAGACCGGCACCGTAGGCCCCGGCGATCTGGGGTTGATCGAGTAGTTCGACCGGGTTCCGCAACGCCTCCGACACCATTCGGATCGCGGCCGGGTTCTTGGCGACCCCACCTGTCATCACCGCGGGTGTCGCCTTCCCCACCTGGGCGACCAATCCCACCGTGCGGGCCGCGACCGCGCGGTGGACGGACGCGGCGATGTCCGCCTTGTCCTGTCCCTGCGCGAGCAGAGAGATGACCTCGGTTTCCGCGAAGGTCGCGCACATACTGCTGACTTCGAGTCCACCCTTGCCCCGGAGGGCAAGGTCTCCCACCTCGCCGATATCGACCTCGAGGGCTCGTGCCAGCACATCGAAGAACCGACCGGTTCCGCTCGCGCAGCGGTCGTTCATCGCGAACCGCTCGACCAGCCCCGCATCGTCGACGATGATCGCCTTGCTGTCCTGCCCGCCGATGTCGACGACGAGCCGGACCCCGGGACGCAGTGCGGCGGCGCCGCGCGCATGGCACGTGATCTCGGTGAAGGTGCGGTCGACGCCGGGAACCAGCCGGCGGCCGTACCCGGTACTCACCGTCCAGCAAATGGCCTCGCGGGTCACACCCGCAGCGAGCAGGGCACCGTCGATCGCACGGACGACGGCTTCTCGGCTCACGGCACCCATCTGGACGACATCCGTCCCGCACAGCGCGCCGTCCTGATCGACGACGGCGGCCTTTGCGGTCGTGGACCCGAGATCGATCCCCATCACGAACCACTTGTCGGTACTCATCGTGCTCGTCTCTTCCGGCTCGTGCGTCGCGCTAGACCGCAGACTTCATCCGTTGCACATCGATGGCCTCGAGCATCGCTTCGAGGCGGCTGTCGAACAGTTCGTCGTTGTAGAACGACGCGTCGGCGACGTCTCCTTCGAAGAAGAACGACTTGACGCCGCGTTCGGCCTCGGCGGCCCGGGCCAGCATGGCCTGGGGGTTGGTCATGGCCCGGCAGGTGCGGGTGGAGTGGAATGCGATGCCGTCGATCGCATATTCGTCGAGGCGGCGCAGCAGCAACTCCTGCAGGTTCTTGAGCCCGTGGTTGAGGGGACACAGCAGGTAGTGCTGGGCCATACCCAGCAGCGGATTGTCCACGTCGATGAGTTGTGGTTCCTGCCAGAACGATTCGTGTGTGTATCGGCCGGCGACGACGGCCACATCGTATTCGGCGAACTTCCGGGTGAGGAATCCGAGCTTGTTCCAGTTCATGATGCCGTCGAAGTAGACCCGGTAGCGCTCGTTCGCGACCGCGCCGACACCGTCGGCGATCCTCTGCTCGATTTCGGTCTTCACGCCGGCGAAGTAGTCGACGAGGTCCTGGTTTCCCGGCAGAAAGTTGATGGGCGCGATGCTCGCGACCCAGTCCCAATAGGTGGCGGGAGTCGGGGCCTGCTTGCAGAGTTCCATACCTTCCAGGCGCAGCTCCGAGGCACGTTTGATGTAGGATATGCTCTCGCTGAGCGCATCCCAGTCGAACGGCCGTCCGGTTCGATGCTCCAGGAACTCGACGAGTTCGCGCAGTTGTCCCTCGACGTATCTGCTGACTTCCGTCCACTCCTCGCCGCGCAGGTAGCCGGCGTCGGGCTTGTTGCCCCACAGCATCGGCATCGACACGTTGAACAGCGGTAGCTTGCGGTCGAACACTCGGTAGGTCATGGCGTCCCATTGCTGGCCGGTGCTGCAGCCTGCGTAGCCGTTCACGAA